>NZ_JBEZFS010000033.1:0-83111 GCF_040649575.1 Nonomuraea sp. NPDC048916 | reverse complement strand
CACATCACCTCACGCAAACCCCCACCCACCACACCCCCGAACCCACCCACCACCTCATCCAACGCCCCCGCGAACACCCCAAAACGCTCATACAACCCCCGCCCCATCCCCACCCACTGCCCCCCCTGACCCGAAAACACGAAGCCGGTACGGCCGGCCGTACGAGCGAGGCCGCTCACCACGCCCGGCGCGTCCTCCCCGTCCACCAGCGCCGTGAGCCCGCGCAAGAACTGCGGGGCCCGGCTGCCGATCACCACGGCGCGGTGCTCCATCGCGGCACGCGTGGTCGCCAGCGACAACCCGACGTCGGCCAGGTCACGATCCGGATCCTCGTCGAGGAAGGACAGCAGCTGCTCGGCCTGCGCCCCCAGCGCGTCACGGCTTCGGGCGGACAGCACCCACGGGACACTGCCCCCGCCGGCCGGCCGCGCGCCGGGCGCGGGCGCCGCGGCAGGTGGCTCCTCGAGGATGACGTGCGCGTTGGTGCCGCTGACGCCGAAGGAGGAGACACCGGCACGCCGGAGCCGCCCGCCGCCCGGCCAGGCGACGGGCTCGGTCAGCAGCCGTACCGTGCCCGCCGACCAGTCCACTTCAGGCGAAGGCTCGGTGACGTGAAGCGTCTTGGGCATCAGGCCGCGCCGCATGGCGAGGATCATCTTCATCACGCCGGCGGCTCCGGCGGCCGCCTGAGTGTGGCCGATGTTGGACTTGATCGAGCCGATCCACAGCGGCCGTTCCGCCTGGCCGTAGATGGCCATGAGGGCCTGTGCCTCGATGGGATCGCCGAGCCGCGTCCCGGTGCCGTGCGCCTCCACGGCGTCCACGTCGGCGGGCGACAGGCCCGCGTCCGCCAGCGCCTCAAGGATGACCCGCTGCTGCGCGGGCCCGTTCGGCGCGGTCAGCCCGTTGGACGTGCCGTCCTGGTTCACCGCGCTGCCCCGGACGATCGCCAGCACCGGATGACCGTTGCGCCGCGCGTCGGACAGCCGCTCCACGACCAGCAGCCCCACGCCCTCCGACCAGCCGGTGCCGTCCGCGGCCCCCGCGAACGCCTTACACCGCCCATCACGCGCGAGCCCACGCTGCCGCGAGAACTCCACGAACGTCTCCGGCGTCGCCATCACCGTCACGCCACCCGCCAGCGCCAGCGAACACTCCCCCGACCGCAGCGCCTGCCCCGCCAGATGCAACGCCACCAGCGACGACGAGCACGCCGTGTCCACGCTGAGCGCGGGTCCCGAGAGGCCGAGAGTGTAGGCGATCCGGCCGGTGACGAGCGAGCCGGCACTCGCCGAGCCGACGTAGTCGTGGTACTGCACGCCGACGTAGACGCCGGTACGGCTGCCGCGCAACGAGCGCGGGTTGATGCCCGCCCGCTCCAGCGCCTCCCACGACACCTCCAGCAGCAGCCGCTGCTGCGGGTCGATCAGCGGCGCGTCCCTGGGCGCGATGCCGAAGAACGCCGGATCGAAGTCCCCGGCGTCTCGCAGGAACCCGCCCTCCCGCACGTAGCTGCTACCGGGCCGGCGGCCTTCCGGGTCGTAGAGAGCGTCGACATCCCAGCCGCGGTCGGCGGGGAACGGGCCGATCGCGTCGGTCCCCTCCTCCAGCAGCGTCCAGAGGTCATCCGGTGAGGCGACCCCGCCGGGAAGCCGGCAGGCCATGCCCACGATCGCGATGGGGTCGTCGTGTTCGATTTCCCGGCCGTCGCGACGCTCCGGGAGGGTGGCGTGCTCCGCCGTCCCCGACAGCCGGCCGTACAGGTGCTCGGCGAGCGTCTCCGGGGTCGGGAAGTCGAAGATCATGGTGGCGGGCAAGCTCAGGCCCGTCGCCTCGCCGAGCCGGTTGCGCAGTTCGAGCGCGGTCAACGAGTCGAAGCCGAGCTGCTGGAATTCCAGGACCGTCTCGACGTCGGCAGCCGACTCATAGGCCGCCACCGCGGCCACGTGCTCGCGTACCAGGTCCAGGACGGCGGCGCGGCGTTGCTCCGGCGCCGTCGCGGCGAGTCGGCCGGCGAAGGTGGGCGCCGTGCCCGGCGGCGGCGCGGCGACTTGCCGTGCCGTCCCACCAGCGAGGCCGGCCAGCGGTCCCGCGCTCATGGCGCCCCGCACGCGCAGAGCCGGGAGGTCGAGTTTGGCCGCCACCAGCGCGGGCTCCGCCATCCCGAGCGCGGCGTCGAACATGGCCAGCCCCTCGGACACGGTCAGGGGCGCCAGGCCGCCGCCGGTGTGCCTGGCGACGTCCGCGTCGCTGAGCTTGCCGCCCATGCCGCCGGCATCGCGCCACAGGCCCCACGCAAGGGACAGCGCGGGCCGTCCGGCGGAGCGGAGATGCGCGGCGAACGCGTCGAGGAAGCTGTTGGCCGCGGAGTAGTTGGCCTGCCCGGGCGCGCCGAGGGCGGCGGAGACCGATGAGAAGAGCACGAAGGCCGACAGGTCGCGGTCTCTGGTCAGCTCGTGCAGGTTCACCGCGCCGTTCACCTTGGGCCGCAGCACCCCGGCCACCCGATCCGGCGTCATGGCGGTAACCACGCCGTCGTCGAGCACGCCGGCGAGGTGCACGATCGCGGTGAGCGGACGGTCCTCCGGGATGCCCGCCAGCACGGCGGCCAGCGCCTCCCGGTCGGCCACGTCGCACTCGGCGACGTGCGCGTTCGCGCCGAGTTCGGCCAGGTCGCCGGCCAGTTTCGCGGCCTCGGTGCCGGGGGTACGGCTGAGCAGCACGAGGTGGCGCACCCCGTGCCTGGTCACCAGGTGCCTGGCCACCAGGCCGCCGAGTGCTCCGGACGCGCCGGTGACGAGCACGGTGCCGGTGTCGCCGAACCCCGGACCCCCGTCCGCGGTGCTCCGCACGCCGCCTGCCGTACCTCTGACCAGGCGGGCCGCGTACCGCACGCCGCGTCGGACCGCGAGCTGTGGCTCGCGGGAGGCAACCGCGCCGGGTACCAGGTCGGCGGCGCGAGCCGCGTCATCGACATCGAGCAGGACGAACCGGCCAGGATGCTCGGTCTGCGCCGACCGGACCAGGCCCCACACCGCCGCCCCGGCGAGGTCCGTCACCGGCTCGCCGTCCACCGAGACCGCGCCGCTGGTGATCACCACCAGGGGCTCGTCACCCCCGGCGCGCACCCATGCCTGGACGGCGCCCAGCACCCGCTCCGAGGCGGCGTGCACCGCCTCGGCGTCCACCCCGGGCGAGCTCCGCACCATCACCGTGTCCTGGACCGGTGCGGCGAGATCCACCTCATCGAGCTCCACCACCCCAGCCGCGACCTCGGTGGGGCGTACCTCGGCAGCCCGTCGCCAGGCCAGCCGATACAGCGGCGGGGCGGCCTCCCCTGTCGCCGGCTGGACGGCGCGGAAGACCGCGGCGTCGACGGTCGCGACCGTACCGCCGGCCCCATCCGCCACGTGCACGGCGAAGGTGTGCGACCTGAGCGCGGTGAAGCGGACCCGCGCGACGGCCCCGGCGCGGGCCGACAGCTCGATGCCCGACCAGGAGTACGGCGCGACCCCCTCGCCGCCCTCGCCCCCGGCGCGCAGGGCGTGCGTCCCGGCGTCGAGGACGGCCGGGTGCAGCCAGAGCCGGTCGACGTCGTGCGCCGCCTCGTCGGCCAGCCGCACCTCGGCGAAAATCTCCTCGCCGCGTCGCCAGGCCGCGCGCAGCGCGCGGAAAGCCGGCCCGTACTCCAGTCCGCTCGCGGCGAAGTCGTCGTACAGCTGCTCCAGCGGGACCGGCTCGGCGTCCAGCGGGGGCCAGGCGGTCAGCCCGGCGTCGTCATGGCCGCCGGTGGCGGGTGCCAGCGTGCCCGTCGCGTGTGTGGTCCAGGGATCGTCCGCGGCGGCGCCGTCCGGCTGGGAGTGGACGGCGAGGGCGCGGCGGCCGGCCTCGTCAGCGACCCCCACGGTGAGCTGGATGCGGACGCCGCCGGACCGAGGCAGCACGAGCGGGCTGCTCAGCGTCAGCTCCTCGACCCTCCGGGAGCCGACATGGTCGCCCGCCTCCAGAGCGAGCTCGACGAAGGCGGTGCCCGGCAGCATGACGGTCCCGTTGACGGCGTGGTCGGCCAGCCACGGCTGCTGGGTGGCGGCCAACCGGCCGGTGAGCACCGCGCCCCCGTCGCCGGCGAGACTGATCGCGGCGCCCAGGAGCGGGTGGGCCGGCGCGTGCAGACCCGCGGCGGCCAGCCGGCCCTGCCGCTCACGTCCGCCGATCCAGTAGCGCCGGCTCTGGAACGCGTACGTCGGCAGCGGGATCCGCCGCGCGCCCCGCGAGGCGAAGACCGCGTTCCAGTCGGGATCGACGCCGCTCACGTACAGCCGCGACACTGCGGCGAGCACGGCGTCCGCCTCCCCGTGTCCTGTGCGCGCCGTGGGGACCACGACCGTGCCAGCCCCGCCCACACTCTCCATGACGAGCGGCGACAGCGGACCGCTGGGGCCCGCCTCGACGAACCGGGAGACCCCGGCGGCACGCAGGGCTCGAACGCCGTCGTGGAACCTGACCGGCTCTCTGACGTGCCGCACCCAGTAACCGGGCGAGCACAGCTCCTCGGCGGGCGGCACCGCGCCGGTGAGGTTGGAGACCACGGGGATCGTGGGCGCCGCGTAGGTCACGTCGGCGGCGACGCGCGCGAACTCCGCCAGCATCGGGTCCATGAGGGAGGAGTGGAAGGCGTGCGAGACCTGAAGCCGCCTGGTCCTGCGGCCCGCGTCGGCGAAGCGCGCGGCGACGGTGAGGGCGGCATCGGCGGCGCCGGAGACGACGACCGACGCGGGGCCGTTGACCGCGGCCAGGCTCACCCCGTCCGTCAGCCACGGAAGCATCTCCTCCTCCGACGCCTCAACGGCCACCATCGCGCCGCCCGGCGGCAGGTCCTGCATCAGCCGGGCGCGAGCGGCGACCAGCTTCGCGGCATCGGCGAGCGAGAACACCCCGGCGACGTGGGCGGCGACGACCTCTCCGACGGAGTGGCCGAGGAGCAGGTCGGCGCGGACGCCCCAGACGCCGAGCAGCCGGGACAGCGCCAGCTCGACCGCGAACAGCGCCGGCTGCGTGTAGCCGGTCTGGTCGAGCAGCCCGGCCTCGTGCCAGATCACCTCCCGCAGCGGCCGGTCCAGGAGGCCGTCGAACGCCGCGCAGGCTTCGTCGAAGGCTTCGGCGAAGGCGGGGAACGCCTCATGCAGCTCACGCCCCATGCCCACCCGCTGCGCGCCCTGGCCGGGGAACAGGAACGCCGTCGCTCCCCTGACCGCCGGCCCCGTCACCACCTCCGGGGCAGCTCCGTCCGTGGCGATCGCCGCGAGCCCGCGCCGGGCCGCGCCGGGGTCCCGGGCGAGCACCACCGCGCGATGCAGCAGAGGAGTCCGCGTGGTCGCGAGCGAGTAGCCGAGGTCGAGCACGCCTGCCTCCGCCGCCACAGGCTCGAACAGGTCCGCCTGGGCTCTCAGAGCCCGCGCGCCCTGCCCTGCGACCGGCAGCGGCACGGCGACGCCATCCGGCCACCCGAACCCCTCATCGTGCGCCTCGCTCTCCTCCACTGGAGCCTCTTGAAGGATCACGTGGGCGTTCGTCCCACTGACCCCGAAGGAGGACACACCGGCGCGGCGTGGACGGCCCTCCTCGCGCGCCCACGGCCGTTCGCTCGTCAGCAGCCGTACGGCTCCGCGCGACCAGTCCACCTCGCCGCTGGGCCGCGTCACGTGCAGGGTTCTGGGCAGTATTCCGTGCCGCAGGGCAAGCACCATCTTGATGACGCCACCTATCCCGGCGGCGGCCTGGGCGTGCCCGATGTTCGACTTGATCGACCCCAGCCACAACGGCCGATCCGCGGGCCGATCCGCGCCGTAGGTCGCCAGCAGGGCGCCCGCCTCGATGGGGTCGCCGAGCGTGGTGCCCGTGCCGTGCGCCTCGACCGCGTCGACGTCGGCCGGGGTCAGCCGGGCGCCGGCCAGCGCCTGCCGTATGACGCGCTGCTGGGACACGCCGTTCGGCGCGGTGAGCCCGTTGGACGCGCCGTCGGAGTTGATCGCCGAGCCGCGGATGACGGCCAGGACGGGATGCCGGTTGCGCCGCGCGTCCGAGAGCCGTTCCAGCAGCACCATCCCGGCCCCCTCCGACCAGCCGGTCCCGTCGGCGTCGTCGGAGAAGGCCTTGCACCGCCCGTCGGGAGCCAGGCCGCGCTGCCTGCTGAAGGCCAGGAACGGCGCGGGCGTCGACATCACGGCGACGCCGCCCGACAGCGCGAGTGAGCACTCCTGCCGGCGTAGGGCCTGGCAGGCGACGTGCAGCGCGACGAGCGAGGACGAGCAGGCGGTGTCGAGGGTGACGGCCGGCCCTTCCAGGCCGAAGCAGTAGGCGATCCGGCCGGAGATGACCGATGCGGCGGTGCCCGTGCTGAGGTAGTCGCCCGCGACCTCCGACAGGAGCTCGGGCGCGACCCCGTCGTAATAGTCCTGACCGCCGCTGCCGATGAACACGCCGACGGACGTGCCGCGAAGCGAGTGGGGCGCGATCCCGGCGAGCTCGAAGGTCTCCCAGGCCAGTTCCAGTGCGAGCCGCTGCTGCGGGTCCATGGCCAGCGCCTCGCGCGGCGAGACGCCGAAGAGTTCGGCGTCGAAGTGGGCGGCGCCGTCGAGGAACCCGCCCTCGGTCACGTAGCTGGTGCCGTGCTGGTCCGGATCGGCGTCGAAGAGCGCCTCGAGGTCCCAGCCGCGGTCGGCGGGGAAGGGGCCGATGGCGTCGACGCCATCGGCGACCACGCGCCAGAGGTCTTCCTGCGACTTCACCCCGCCCGGGAAGCGGCAGCCCATCGCGACGATGGCGATCGGTTCGTGCTCGGCCGACTCCAGCTCGCGCAGCCGTTCGCGCGTCTGGTGCAAGGTAGCCGTCACCCGCTTGAGGTAGTGGACGAGCTTCGCCTCGCTGGCCATCTACACCTCGTATCCGGTCGCGCCGAGTTCGTTGTCGATCAGGTCGAAGAGGTCGTCGGCGGTGGCCGTCCGCAGCCGCTCGGCGACCGCGGCCTGGCCGTCGTCAAGGGTCTCGATCAGCTTCCCGGCCAGCGTCTGGAGCCGCGTGATGATCCGCGCGCCCTCGATCTGGCCGCGCGACAGGGTGGCGAGCCTCGCCTCCAGGCGGTCCAGCTCCACTGAGAGCGGCACGTCGGTGGCGGACTCATCCTGGAACAACCGGGCCCACAGGTCCTCGGCCACGCCCGCGGCGTTGACGCGGTCGTAGGCGAGTGTGGCGGGCAGGCGCAGCCCGCACGCGGCACTGAGCCGGTTGCGCAGGTCCACGGCGGCCACCGAATCGAAGCCGACGTCCTTGAACGCCCGTCCCGGTTCGACCGCCGCCGCACTGTCATGGCCGAGCAGCACCGCGACGTGGGTGCACACCAGGTCGAGCAGCGCGCGACGTTGCTCCGCCGCTCCCGCTCCGGCCAGCCGGTCGGCGAGCCGCCCGCCCTCAGCCGAGCCCTGGGCAGCCTGCGGGGCGAGCGCCTGGGACGCATCGGGCAGGTCACGCAGGAGGGGGCGGCTGCGGTGCAGGGCGTAGACGGGCGCGAACCGGGGCCAGTCGATGTCCGCGACCACCAGGTGGCTCTCCCCGGCGCCGACCGCCCGGCCCATGGCCTGAACGAGCGGTCCGGGATCCATCTCGGCCAGGCCGATACGGCGAAGCTGCCGGCTCGTGTGGGCGTCCACCATGCCTCCACCGGCCCAGGAACCCCACGCGATCGAGGTCGCGGGCCGGCCGCGCGCGCGGCGGCGCTGGGCGAGCCCGTCGAGGAAGGCATTGGCGGCGGCGTAGGCGGGCCGTCCAGAGGAGCCCCAGATGGCCGCGCCGGATCCGAAGAGCACGAAGGCGTCGAGCGGCCGATCGGCGAGCACGTCGTCCAGGTGCGCCGCCCCGGCGACTTTGGCGCGCATGGCGTCGGCGAAGCGCTCCGGGGTCGTCTCCGCCAGAGGCGCCTCGTCGGGCAACACCCCGGCCACGTGCACGACGGCGGTCAGCGGCAGCCCGGCCACCAGCTCGGCGACGGCCGCGCGGTCTGCCACGTCGCACGACTCCACGCTCACCGTGGCGCCGAGCTCCTCCAGTTCCGCGGCGAGCTCGACGGCGCCGGGCGCCTGCCTGCCCCGGCGGCTGACCAGGACGACGTGCTCGGCGCCGTTACCCACCAGCCAGCGGGCGACGTGCGCTCCCGCCGCTCCGGTGCCGCCGGTCACCAGCACGGTGCCGCGCGGGCGCCACGGGGTCGCGGCGCCTGTTTCCAAGGGGGCTCTCACCATGCGCCTGGCGAACGCTCCAGCTTGCCGTACTGCCACCTGATCCTCGTGGTCGGAGCCGGAGAGCACGCGGCACAGCCGGTCGAGGCCGCTGTCGTCCGTCACGTCGGCGAGATCGACCATGCCGCCCCACGTGCCGGGCTGGTCCAGCGAGAGCACCGTGCCCATGCCCCACAGCGCGGCTGCCGCCGGATCGGCGTCCTCGAACCGGTTCGCCGCGACCGCGCCCGTGGTCACGCACCAGACCGGCGCGGTGACGTCGGCGTCATGGAGCGCCCCGAGCAGCCGGAGTGTGCCTTCGAGCGCGTGGGACAGCACCGGATGCGCGGGGTGTCGCCGTTCATCCAGCGCCAGCAGGGAGAGCACCCCGGCGGGGCGGGTGTCGCCCAGGGCCGAGCGCAGCCGCCGCACGAGTTCCGCGCGATCCGCGCCGTCGACCTCCAGGCCGATCACCGTGGCGCCGCGCCGCGCCAGCCCGACGGCGACCGCGTCAGCCTTCTCACTTCCGGGCGGCGTGGCGACAAGCCAGGCGCCGCGGAGAGCCGCGGGCCCCTTCAGGCCGAGCGGCTTCCAGGAGACCCGGTAGGACCAGGAGTCCAGGAGCGCGTCCTCCGTGCGGTCGCGCCGCCACGCCGACAGGTGGGGCAGCACCTCCCGCAGCCGGGCGGCGTCGATGCCGAGCCTGCCTGCGAGCGCCTCAGCGTCCTCGCGCTCCACGTCCTGCCAGAACGCGCGGTCGTCGGCGCGGTCGAGGTCCTCGGCGGGCGGCGGCTCGGGTTTCGTCTCCCAGTACCTGGCGCGTTGGAAGGGGTAGGTGGGCAGCTCGACCGGCCGCGAGCCGGGGAAGAAGGCGGTCCAGTCCGGCGCCAGGCCGCGAACGTGCAGCTCACCGAGGGAGGCGGCGAACCGCTCGACGCCGCCCTCGTCGCGCCGCAGCGTGGCGGCGACCGCCGCGTTGACGCCGAGCTCGTCCAGCGTCTCCTGGATGCTCATGGTGAGCACGGGATGCGGGCTGACCTCCACGAACATCGCATGGCCGCGCTTGGCCAGGTCGGCCACGACGGGACCGAACCGGACCGTCCGCCGCAGGTTCTCGAACCAGTACGCGGCGTCCATGGTTTCGCCGTCGACCGGCCCGCCTGTGACCGTGGACATCATGTCCACGTGCTCCGGCCGGGGAGTGATGGAGGCGAGATCCTCCAGCAAACGTTCGCGCAGCGCGTCGACGGACGGGGCATGCGACGCGTAGTCCACCGGCACGCGCTTGGCCCGCACGTCCTGGGCCACCAGGTCCAGCCGGAGTTCCTCGAGCGCGTCGGCCTCCCCGGACAACACCACCGAGCCGGGGCCGTTGTCCGCGGCGAGCGAGATCCGGCCCTGCCACCGGTCGAGGTGGGCGCCCACGCCGGCGGCCGGCAGTCCCACGGCGAGCATGCCGCCGCCGCGATCGAGCACCTCGCCGATCGCCCTGCTGCGTAAGGCCACGACTCGGGCGGCGTCCTCCAGCGACAGCAGACCGGCCACGCACGCCGCTGCGATCTCGCCCTGCGAGTGCCCGATCACCACGTCGGGCTCGACGCCGTGAGCGCGCCATACGGCCGCCAGCGAGACCATCACCGCCCACAGGGCCGGCTGGACGACGTCCACCCGGTCGGCGGGTGGCGTGCCTGGCTCACCACGCAGGACCGCGGTCACCCGCCAGTCCACGCTCCCCCGCAGGGCCTCCTCGCACTCGTGCAGGCGCTCAGCGAACACCTCGGACTCCGCCAGCAGCGCGGCGGCCATTCCCGGCCACTGTGAGCCCTGGCCCGGGAAGACGAAAACGGTCTTGCCTCTGACGTCGGCCAGTCCGGACACCACGCCGCGGGGCGAGTCCCCGGCCGCCAGGGCGCGCAGCCGTACCTCCGCCTCGTCCCGGTCCCGGGCGAGCAGCACCGCGCGCCTGTCGAAGGACGCGCGGCCGGTCACCAGGGAGAGGCCGATGTCGGCCAGCCGCTCGCCAGGGTGAGCGGCCAGATGTCCGGCCAGCCGCCCGGCGTATTCGCGCAACGCGTCGTCGGTCTTCGCGGACAACACCACCGGCGTGATCGCCGCCCCTGCCGCTTCCGCGGGCACCTCGTCCGAGTCCTGCCTCGGTTCCTGCGGCTCCTCCAGGATCACGTGCGCGTTGGTGCCGCTGGCCCCGAACGACGAGACCACCGCCCGGCGGGGACGCCCGTTCCGCGGCCACGGCATCGACCGCGTCAGCAGTTCGACCGCGCCCGCCGACCAATCCACGTGCCGGGAGGGCTCACGCACGTGCAGGGTCCTGGGCAACTCGCCGTGGCGCATCGCCATGACCATCTTGATGATCCCGGCGATCCCGGCCGCGGCCTGGGCGTGCCCGAGGTTCGACTTGATCGACCCGAGCCTGAGCGACCGGTCTGCCGGCCTGCCCGTGCCGTACGTCGCGATCAGGGACTGCGCCTCGATCGGGTCGCCGAGTGCTGTGCCCGTGCCGTGCGCCTCCGCCGCGTCGACGTCCGACGGCGTGAGCCCGGCCACGGCCAGCGCGCTCCTGATGACCTTCACCTGGGAGGGTCCGTTCGGCGCGGTGATGCCGTTGCTCGCGCCGTCCTGGTTCACCGCCGAGCCGCGGAGCACGGCGAGCACCCGGTGGCCGCGCCTCCGCGCCTCCGACAGCCGCTCCAGCACCAGCATCCCCGCGCCCTCGGACCACGCTGTGCCATCAGCGTCGTCGGAGAACGACTTGCACCTCCCGTCGGGAGCCAGCCCGCGCCGCCTGCTGAAGTCGAGGAAGATCTGCGGCGTGGCCATGATCGCCACGCCCCCTGCCAGCGCGAGCGTGCACTCGCCGCGCCGCAGCGACTCCGCGGCCAGATGCAGGGCGACCAGCGACGAGGAGCACGCCGTGTCCAGGCTCACCGCGGGCCCTTCCAGACCGAAGCTGTAGGCGATGTGTCCGGAGACCATGCTGCCCGCCGGGTCGCCGGCGCCGTAGTCGTGGTACATCAGCCCCGCGAACACGCCCGTCCGGCTTCCGGCCAGCGAGTCGGGTGGGATGCCCGCCCGCTCCAGCGCCTCCCACGTCACCTCCAGCAGCACGCGCTCCTGTGGGTCGGTCTTGCGGGCCTCCAGGGGGCTGATGCCGAAGAACGCCGCGTCGAACTCCGCCGCGCCGTACAGGAAACCGCCGTGCCGTACGTAGGTCCTGCCCGGCTGGTCGGGCTCGGGGTCGTAGATGGTGTCCAGGTCCCAGCCCCGATCGGCCGGGAACTCGCCGATGGCGTCGCGGCCGTCGGCGACCAGCCGCCACAGGTCCTCGGGCGAGGCGACGTCACCCGGATACCTGCAGCCCATCCCGATGATCGCGATCGGCTCCGTGGCGCTCGCCTCGACCTCCCGGAGTCGCCGCCGCGTCCTCTGCAGGTCGGCGGTCGCTCGCCTGAGATAGGAGCGAAGCTCCTCCTCGTCGGCCACGACGCTCACCCCAATGTCGCGCGAATGGTGTCGCGCTGAACGCTACAGAGACGCCAAAACCACACACACCCCTATTCGTCGGGGTGGACCCCCAATGCCTCCTACCGGTCCGCGGCGAGCTCGGCCAGCACGGGCACCACGTCGCGCGGGCTCGGCAGCTCCGCGATCTCCCGCCGCGCCAGCTCCGCCCGCTCCCGCAGCGCGGGGTCGCCCAGCAGCCGGTCGAGGTGTCCGGCCAGCGCCTCGGCACCGGCTCGCGCCGGGTCGGCCAGCAGGCCCGCACCGAGGCGCGCGACTTCTCCAGGCAGGCCGCCCTCGCCCGACAAGCCGCGTCCCACCGGGCCGCCACGCGGCGGCACGAGCGCGAGCTGGGGCAGCCCGCAGGCGAGGGCGGTCACAGTGGCCACGGGATCGCCGTCGTGCACGACCGCCGCACACGAGGTGAGCACCGCGACCTCCGGGACGCCGTCCACGAGCCGGACGTTGGCGGGCAGTCGCAGCCCTTCGGGCAGGCGGCGCGCCGCACAGACGATCTCGACCCGCCTGCCCCCGGCCGCCTCGAAGAGCCCGCCCAGCACGACGGCGGAGTCCAGCCGCGACACGTAGACGCGCGGCCTGCGCGATTTCCTGCCCAGCCAGGCCGGGAGCTCGGCGGGGCCCGAATAGGGCACGAACCGCACCGGACGATGGTCGGCGTGGGCGGCGGGCCGCAGCGACCGCGGCAGGGTGGTCAGCGTGACGGCCCCCGGGTCCTGGGGCACGGTGTCGTGGTCGTGTGGTCCCACCAGGCACACGCCCGCGGCCCCGCCCTTCCGCGCGACCGCGGCCACGCCCCAGGCCGCCGCGTCCCAGATGACCAGATCCGGACGCCACCGGGCGGCGTAGTCCAGCACCCCGCCCAGCTCGCGCGGGTCATCGCGGATCGCCTCGTTCACGCTCACCGCCACGAACCCGGTCGCCGTGATCGTCCCGGTGAACGATGACCGGCCGGCGATCTGCACCTCGTGCCCCGCTGTACGCAACGCCCAACCCAGCGGGACCATCCCGTACAGCCGCGCTCGCGAGGACGGCACGGCCAGCAGCACACGCATAGGACCCTCCGCGAGGCGCTCTACTCGGTGCCGAATGTAACGCGCGGCGGGACAGACCAGACCCCCTAACCACAAGGAGTGGCGGTGGACGCCGGCAGTAGGGGTCGGCCGGTCCGGCCGCCCGGCGTGAGGCCGATCGAGGCCATCGGGAACGCCGGCTCCCGCCCGCGGGCTAGAGCCTGCGCCGGTAGCGGATGGTCAGCTCTTCGAGAGTCGGCACGATGCTGTGCGGGGTCGGCGCGGCGAGCAGGTCTCGCTGGGCCTCCCTCGCGGTGGTGCGGAACGACGGGTCGGCCAGGATCGTGACCAGCTTGGCCTTGAGCGCCTCCGGCGTGAACTCCTCCAGCGGCAGGTGCAGCCCGATGCCGCGGGTCTGGAACATCCGCCCGCACTCCGGCCCGTCCCAGATCGGGTGGGGGATGACAACGCTCGGCACGCCATGGGTGATCGCCAGATTCCTGGTCCCGGCCCCCGCGTGGTGCACGATCGCCGAGCAGGTGGGGAGCAGCTCATTGAGCGGGACGAAGTCCACGATGGTGACGTTGTCCGGGATGGTGGCCATGTCGAGCTGGCTGGGGTCGAGAGTGGCGACCAGCTCGATGTCGAGGTCGGCGAGCTCGCGCAGCAAGTCGCCGGTGGACCCGCTGGTGTCGCCGAGCAGCTCACGCATCGTCAACCCGAAGGTCAGGCAGACCCGCGGCTTGGCCGGCGGCGTGTGCACCCAGTCGGGGATGACCACGGGTCCAGGGGACGACAGCGCCCGGACCGACACGGTCGGCAGCGTCGTGGGCAGTCGCATCCAGGTCGGCGCGGGGTCGATGGTCCATTGCCCGGTGAGCAGCTCGGTCGCCATCTCGGGCTCGTAGCGGCGGCCGATCCTGGCGAGCCGGCCGGTGAACCAGTCGGCCAGCGGATCGTCGCGCCGCTCCGGCGGCTGCAGGTCGCGGAGACGGATGTAGTCCTGATACAGGCGGTAGATGTAGTCCAGACCGAACAGCAGGCGGGCGTGCGCGGCGCCACTGGCGTGTGCGGCTATGGGTCCGGGGAACGTCAGCGCGTCCCAGATGATGAGGTCGGGTTCCCAGGCGCAGGCCGTCTTCACCAGGTCGTCGGCGAAGGACTGGTCGGCCAGCGACTCGTACCTGACGCCGCACCCCATCGTGAATTCGCCGAGCACATGGTTCCAGCCGCCCAGGAGCTGCTCCTCGTGCGGTGCGGCGAGGCCGCGGCTGATGGCCGCCTGGTTCCACGTCCCGCCGGCGCGCCAGGAGCCGCCGGAGTCCAGCTCGTCGCCCACGGCGACCGCCGGCAGCCCGGTCATCGTGGCCACGTCCACGACGCCGGGCTGGCCGGCCACGAAGACCTCGTGCCCGGCCGCGCGCAGCGCCCAGGCCAGCGGCACGAGGTTGTACACGTGGGTCGGGGACGCGAACACCGCGAACAGGACACGCATCTGCTACCTACCTCAGCGAGGTCGTGGAGACCGGGCACCGTGCGATCAACCCGATGACGGGCGAGCGGATGTGCCGCACGACCTCCCCGGCCCGTTCCAGGCCGGGAAGGAGCGGCACGAGCGCTCGGATCGCTTCGGTGGCCAGAAGCCGCACGACGGGGGCGACGAACCGGGCCGGGAAGTCATCGAAGGTCAGGTGCGGCACCGGGTCGGCCCTGGCGAGGTCGAAGGTCTCCGGCTCGGAGAACGCCGCGGGGTCGCGGTTGGCGGCGTCGACGAGGACGACGACCTGGTCTCCCGCGTTGACCGTGACTCCGCACAGGTCAGTGTCCCGGTCGGCGATCCGGCTGACGATCCTGAGCGGCGGGTCGTAGCGCAGGGTCTCCTCCACGACGGCGCCGGCGAGCGACGGGTCTTCGCGCACAAGGGCCCACTGATCCGGATGGTCCAGGAGCGCCAGGATGGCGTTGCAGATCAGGTTCGACGCCAGGTGGGTGCCGACGACGAGGGTGAGCAGGCCCGCCGCGAGCGTGTCCGCCTCCCGCTTCTCACCGTCGGCGAGGCGCGACAGCTCGTGGAGCACCGTGCCCTCATCCACGCGGTCGAGGCATCGGCCATCCTCGATGAGGCCGGTGAGCATCTCCTTCACCCTGTCGTAGCACTCCACCAGCCTGCGGGTGGAGTGCAGGGTGGGCGGGCACAGCAGAGCGTCCAGCACGTGGCCGGCTCCCACGACGTCTTCGGCGAACCACGGCCGCTTCTCGACGGGCAGGCCGACCACGTCGGCGAGCGCCACGATGACGCCCCTCGTCGCGTAGTCGGTCATCAGGTCGAACTCGCCGGCCAGGTCCTCGGCGACCTCGCCGAATACGGCCGCCACGTGCGCGCGGCGGGCGTTCGTGGCGGCGGCCCCGAGCACGGGATCGGTCAGCCGCCGCAGGCGGTCGTGATCGTCGCGCTCCAGGGCCAGAGTGGCGTCGTCGATCGCCAGCACATGCTTCGGCGTCGTGTCGGCGTCAAGGCCGTAGATGCGCCTGCGGCGGCGGGCGAACCTCGGGTCCCGCACCTTCAGCCTGGGGTCGGCCATGACCTTGGCCGCGATCGCGTGCTCGGCGATGATCCACACGTCGAGGTCGCTCTGCCGCAGCGCCGGATAGCCCCGCAACTCCGGGTACCACGCGCGGGGGTCGGCCTCCTGAGCGCGCAGGATGCGGGCCAGCGGCACGCCGCGCTCCCCCTGCAGCCACTGAACGCCGCGCACCGTCAGCAGGTGACGTGAAAGGTCGCTGTCGTTGTAGAGCCGCGGATCGATCTGATGTCTGGTCATGGTCGGCGTGAGCCCCCTGGGGATATCGGATCGGCCGCGAGCTTCGCGAGCCAGGAAACGATGTCGTGCGGGCTGGGCCTGCGCGACAGCTCCTCTCGTGCCCCGGCCGCGCCGTCCCGGATCGACGGCTCCTCCAGGAGCCGGGTGATCTGCTCCGGCAGTGCGCCGGCGTCGCCGGACAGTCCCGCACCGGAGCGCTCGATCTCGGCCATGACGTCGCTGTCGCCCCAGACAGCGGTGGCCAGGCCCAGCTGAGGCACTCCGTAGATCATCGCGGCCAGGATCGTGCCCGACCCGCCGTCGTGCACGAGAGCGGCGCAGCCGGGCAGCAGGACGGTCAGCGACATGCGCTCCAGGAGCCGGACGTTGGCCGGGATGCGCGTGCCGAGCGGGAGGGCGGCGGCGTCGAGCACCGCCACCACGTCAACGTCGAGCTCGGCCACCGCGGCGAGGACGGCCGCTGTCGAGGAGGCCTGCGGCCGCGTCAGCGTGACGCAGACCCTGGGGTGCTTGGGCTTCCGCTGGAGCCATCCTGGAGCGACGGCCACCCCGTCGTACGGCACCTGCCGTATCACCTGGACCTCACCCTCCAGCGGGAGCCGAAGACAGGACGGCAGCGGGTCGATCGTCGCCTGACCCAGCACCAGGTCTTCGGAGAACGAGGCGCCGAACCTGGCGGCCTCGGCGCTCAACTGGCGAGCCAGGTCCTCGCGGCCGGGCGGAGAGGTCCATATCCGGCCCCAGCGGTCCGGTGCGGTCAGCACGCGGACGTGGGCGGTGCCGACCGCGTGGGCGGCGAGGGGGCCGGCGAAGTGGTCGGCATCCCAGATCACGAGGCCGGGTTTCCAGCGGGCGGCGAAGTCGGCCAGGGCCGCCGCGTCGACTTCGGCGGCCTCGGCGGCCTCGGCGACCTCGGCGACCTCGGCGACCTCGGCGCCGCCTTGTCCCACCACTGCCACGGGCAGCCCGGTGCCCCGCGCGGCAGGCAGGAGCGCGGGCGGTACGGCGACGCAGACCTCGTGCCCCGCGGTCCGCAGCGCCCACCCCAGGGGAACCAGGCCGGCGAGGCGGGTCCACGTCTCGGTGGTGACGAGCACGCGCATGAGGCTTTCCTTCAGCTCAGGGAGTCGAGCCAGCGGTCGACGGCCGCGGCGGTGGTCTCCGCGTCGTCTTCGACGAGGCCGAAGTGATCGCCGGGCACGGTGTCGATCGTGCCGGCTTCCGCCCACGTGGTTCGCCAGCCGTCCCCGTCCTCCTCGCCGGTGAACGGCCGTGCGGCGCGCAGCAGCAGCGTCGGCGCCGCGAGAGCGGCCGGCTCGATCTTCGGCAGCAGGTCGACGTACCTGGCCATCGCGGTGAGCGTGGTCCGGTCGATGCGGCCGTACTGCTCGCCCCGCTCGATCGCCACGGCCGCCAGACCGGCCGCGATATCCTCGCCGATGGCCGCGCCGGGTTCCCCCTGCGGTCCGGTGACCACGTAGGTGTCCAGCAGAACGACAGCCGCGGGCTGATGGCCGGTCCGCTCGAGCCGTTCCGCCGTCGCATAGGCGAGCAGGCCGCCAGAGGAGTGGCCGAGCAGGGCGAACGGCTGGTCTCCCGCCACTTCGCGCACGGCGGCGGCGAGCACGTCGAGGATCGCGTCGACCGATGTGGGCAGGCGCTCGTCGGGGCCGAAGCCGGGGATCGCCAGGGCGCTGAGGCTGCGTCTGTCACGGAAGTAGCCGGCGAGCTTGGAGAACTGGTACGGCCCGCCCATGGGAGCGGGGGTGCACAGGCAGATCACATGCGGCGGCTTCGGCCCGCCCGCGAGCCGGACCGGCGCGGGGAGCCGCCCGGCGTCGGCGAGCGAGGAGAAGGCAGGCCGTAGGTTCGCCACCGATCCCATCAGGTGGAGCCCGTCCATCAGCCGTCCGGCCTCGGCGGCTTCGCGGAACAGGTCTACCACCGTGTCACGGGGCGCGGCTGCGGCCGGGGCGGGCTCGGTCACGAGTTCCGTAGCGAGGTGGGCGGCCAGCCCGGCCGGAGTGTGCCGGTCGAAGACGATCGTGGGGGGTAGCCGCAGCCCGGTGGCAGTGGCCAGGCGATTGCGCAACTCGACGGCGGTCAGCGAGTCGAAGCCGGACTCCAGGAAGTCACGTCGCGGATCGATCGTCTCGTTGTCGCCGTAGCCGAGCAGGGCGCCCGCGTGCTCCAGGACGAGGGCCAGCAGGTCCTTGTCGAGCTGCTCTCCGGTGAGGCCTGCCAGCCGGTGGCGGAGGCCGGGTGTGTGCGCCTCGGTCGCGGAGACCCGGGCGGCGGCGCGCCGTCTCGTCGAGACCAGCGCGCGGAACACGTGCGGGACCTCGCCGTCCGTGTCACCGGTGGCCGAAAGCCTGATCGGGACGAGCAGGGACTCCGGTCGCGCTACGGCGGCGTCGAACAGGGCCAGGCCTTCCTGGTCCGTGAGCGCCGCCATGCCGTTGCGCTCCATGCGCCCCCGGTCGGCCGCGGCGCCGGAGGACACCCACAACCCCCACGCGAGCGCCTGGGCGGGCAGCCCGCGGGCGCGGCGATGGGCGACCAGCGCGTCGAGGAAGCTGTTGGCGGCGGCGTAGTTACCCTGTCCAGCGTTGCCCAGGAGCCCGGCCACCGAGGAGAACACCACGAACGCGGTGAGCGGCGCGTCATTGGTGAGTTCGTGCAACACCAGAGCACCGTCCACCTTGGGACGCAGCACCGCGTCCACCTGGTCCTCGGTCAGCGTCCCGACGGTCGCGTCGTCCACCGCCCCGGCGGCGTGTACCACGGCGGTCACCGGCTGCTCGGCCGGAACGGCCGCGAGCACGGCGGCCACCGCGTCGCGGTCCGCCACGTCGCACGCGGCGAAGGTGGCCTCGGCACCCAGTTCGGCCAGTTCGGCGGCGAGGTCTGGCGCGTCGCCTCCCCTGGAGAGCAGGAGCAGCCGCCGCACACCGTGCGCGACGACCAGATGCCGGGCGAGCAGCCTGCCCAGCGCGCCCGTGGCGCCGGTGACGAGCGTGGTGCCCGCGCCTCCGAAGGCTCCGGCCCGCTCGCCGGCCTCGGCGGGTGGCTGCACGAGCCGGGCCCCGTGGGCGATGCCGTGCCGCAGGGCCACCTGGGGTTCGCCGGTCGCGAGTGCGGCGGGGAGCGCTCGCAGCGAGGCGGGGTCGTCATCGACGTCGACCAGCACGATGCGGTCGGGGTTCTCCGCCTGCGCCGAGCGCACCAGCCCCCAGGCCGCCGCCCCGGCGAGATCGGTGACGGCCGCGTCGCCGACCGCGACCGCGCCCGTCGTGAGAACCACGATCGTCGCCGCGCTGAGGCGGTCGTCGGACAGCGACGTCCTGAGCAGGTCCAACGTCCCCAGAACCGCGGCGCGGGCCGTCGTGGCGGGTTCAGTGCGATCCAGCAGCACGACATCGGGGGTGCCCGCCAGGTCGGAGAGCGGCGTCACGTCCATCCCGGTGACCCGCCAAGACTCAGGTGTCCCGCCCACGATCGTCCACGGTCCCGGCCTCGGCGCGGTGGTGGACGGCACGCGCCGCCAACTCCAGCCGAGCAGCCATCCGGGACCCGCGGCAGGTGCCTCCGCACCGCCCGGCCGGCCCGCGGGACGCAGCACCAGGGCTTCCACGCCGGCCACGGGCGCGCCCGACGCGTCGGCCAGCAGGAGCGCCACAGTGTCGCCGCCGGTCGGCGTCAGCCGTACGCGCAGCTTGGTCGCACCGGTGGCGTACAGCTGCATGCCCGACCAGGAGAACGGCACGCCGCCCTCGACGTCGATCTCCTCGGCCAGCGCCACGGCCTGGAGCGCGGCGTCCAGCGCGGCCGGGTGCAGGCTGAACCCCGAGGCGATCTGGCTGGCCTCGTGGCCGAGACGCACCTCGGCGAACACCTCGCCGCGCAGCTTCCAGGCGGCGCGCAGCGCGCGGAAGGCGGGGCCGTACCGGAATCCGGTCTCGGCCATGACCCCATAGAACCCGTCGAGGTCGATGGGTTCGGCCTCGGGCGGCGGCCACGTGGTCAGGCCAAGCGGCTCCGGCGCGGCGTCGGAGGCGAGCAGGCCGCTCGCGTGCCTGGTCCACGGCGCGTCCCCGCCGTACGGCCGGGAGTGCACGGTCACGCTCCTGGCGCCGGAGTCGTCCGCCCCGCCGACCAGGACCTGAACCTGGATCTTCCCGCGCTCGGGCAGCACGAGGGGACGTTCCAGGGTGAGCTCCTCCAGGCGGCGGCATCCGACCTCGTCACCTGCCCTGATCACCAACTCGGCGATACCGGCGCCGGGGAACACGATGGCCTCGCCGAGGGCGTGGTCGGCCAGCCACGGCTGCGTCTCGATCGACAACCGGCCGCAGAGCACGACGTGGCCGGAGTCGGCCAGGGTGACGGCGGCCCCGAGCAGCGCGTGCTCCGTGGAGTCCACCCCGCTCGTCAACATGCCGCCGGAGCTGCGTACCGCCCCCATATCGGCGTCCGGCCAATACCGCTTGCGGTGGAAGGCGTAGGGCGGCAGCTCCACCCTCCTGGCGCCACGGCCGTCGAACAGCCTCACCGGATCCAAACCGGAACCCTCGACGTACAGCCGGCCGACCGCCAGGCCGACCGCCTCCACCTCCGGCATCTCCTCGCGAACGACTTGGAGGATGCCGGCGGCCTCGGCCGAGCCGGTCAGGCAGGAAGGCACCATCGCCGCCAGCGCGCCATCGGAGCTCAGGTCCACGTACCGCCTGACACCCTCGCTCTCCAGGGCGCGCACGCCGTCGAGGAAGCGCACGGTCCGGCTCGGCGCGCTCGACCAGTACTCCGGATCCGCCAGGTCGGCATCAGCGGCGAGCGCACCGGTGACGGAGGAGACCACGCCGATCCGCGGTGACTCGTACGCCAACTGGTCGGCCACGTCGTAGAGCTCGTCGAGAAGCTCGTCCATCAGCGGCGAGTGATCCGCCGTCGGGAACGGCAGCCGCTGTACGGCCCGGCCGCGCGCACGCCAGTGCTCGGCGATCGCCTCAACGTCGGCGGCGTCGCCGGACAGGACCACCGATCCGGGTCCGTTGACCGCCGCGATGCCCACCTGCCCGGCGAGCACGGTGCAGATCTCCTCCTCACTGGCCTCGACCGCGACCATGACACCGCTGCGCATCTCCTGGGCCAGTTCGGCGCGCGTCGCCGTCAGCTTGACGGCGTCGGCGAGCGACAGCAGCCCGGCGATGTGCGCCGCGGCGATCTCACCGCCGGAGTGGCCGAGGACGTAGTCGGGACGCACCTTCCAGTGCTCCAGCAGCCGGGCCAGCGACACGCCCAGCGCGAAGTCGGCGGCCTGGCGGAAGGTGACCTGGCCGAGCAGCTGGGCGTTCACCGAACCGGCGGGGGCGAACATGACCTCGCGAAGCGGCCGGTCGAGGTAGCGGTCGAAGCGGGCGCAGATCTCGTCGAACGCCTGGGCGAACACCGGAAAGGCCGCGTGCAGATCGCGGCCCGTGCCGGGCTGGGGCGTGCCATGGCCGGGGAAGAGGAAGGCGGTCTTGCCGGACGTCGCGGAGCCCGTCACGACGCGAGGGCTCTGCTCGCCTCGCGCCAGGGCGGTCAGGGCGGCGAGCAGCTCGCCGCTGCCGGCCCCCACGATCGCGGCGCGATGCGCGAACTGGGGACGGCGGGTGGCGAGCGAGTAGCTGATGTCGCACGGGTCGGCGTCGGGGTGGTCGGCGAGGTGCCTGAGCAGCCGGTCCGCCTGCGTGGGCAGCGCCTCCGCCGTTCTGGCGGCCAGCAGCCACGGCAGAGCCGGTCCAGCGTGCGCGGATGTCCCGCCATCTTGGGGCGCGGCCGGGGGCGGGTCCGCTCCGTCCGGTCGCGCCGTGATCGGTGTCCGCCTCGGAGCCTCTTCGAGGATGACGTGCGCGTTGGTGCCGCTGTAGCCGAACGACGACACCCCCGCGCGGCGGGGACGCTCGCCCGGCGACCACGGAACATTCTCCGTCAGCAGCCTGACGTTGCCCCACGACCAATTCACGTGGGGCGTCGGCGCGTCGGCGTACCGGCTCATCGGCAGCTGACCATGCCGCAGCGCGAGAACCATCTTGATCACGCCCGCCACGCCCGCCGCCGCTTGCGTGTGCCCGATGTTCGACTTGATCGAGCCCAGCCACAGCGGCCGGTCCGCTGGGCGGTCCTGACCGTACGTCGACAGCAGCGCGTTGGCCTCGATGGGGTCGCCGAGGGTCGTGCCCGTGCCGTGCCCCTCTACGGCGTCTATGTCGGACGGCTGGAGCCCGGTGACGGCGAGCGCCCGTCGTATCACCCGTTCCTGGGCCGGCCCGCTGGGCGCGGTCAGGCCGTTGGAGGCGCCGTCGGCGTTGACCGCGCTTCCCCGCACCACGGCCAGCACCTCGTGGCCGTTGCGCTCGGCGTCGGAGAGCCGCTCCAGCACGATCACGCCCACCCCCTCGGCCCAGCCGACGCCGTCGGCGGTCGCGGAGAAGGACTTGCAGCGGCCGTCGGACGACAGTCCCTCGCCGAAGCGGGCGAACGACTCGGGCGAAGCGAGCGCGGTGACGCCGCCGACGAGCGCCAGGGAGCACTCGCCCGAGCGCAGGGCCTGGACGGCGAGGTGGAGGGCGACCAGCGAGGAGGAGCAGGCGGTGTCGACGGAGATCGACGGGCCCTCCAGGCCGAAGGCGTAGGCGACGCGGCCCGAGACCATGCTGTTGAGCGAGCCGGTGCCCGCGTAGCTGCCGTTCTGCTCGTAGCTGGTCAGAGGGCCGGGGTCGTAGCTTCCCGACATGGTCCCCGCGAACACGCCTGTGGCGCTGCCCCGGAGTGCGAGCGGGTCGATTCCGGTCCGTTCCAGCGCCTCCCAGCAGGCCTCCATGAGGATGCGCTGCTGAGGGTCCATCATGATCGCTTCGTTGGGCCCGATGCCGAAGAACGCGGCGTCGAATTCGGTGACGCCCGGCGCGAACCCGCCCATGGGCTCGACCCCTGCCGAGGCGAGCAGTCCGAACCAGTGGTCCAGGTCCCAGGAGCGGTCGACGGGGAAGGGAGAGGCGCCGTCGCGGCCCTCAGCGAGCAGCCGCCACAGTTCCTCGGGCGTGGTGACGTCACCGGGGAAGCGGCATGACAGGCCAACGATCGCGACGGGGTCCGCCGTGACGTCCGCGGCCGGCTCCGCTGTCGATGGTCCTTGGGCCGCGCCGAGCAGCAGCATGTCGAAGTGGTCGGCCAGCGCGGTCGGCGTCGGATGGTCGAAGACGAGCGTGCTGGGCAGCGCGGCGCCAGTGGCAGCGCTGAGCCGGTTACGCAGCTCGACGGAGGTGAGGGAGTCGAAGCCGAGGTCCTTGAACGGCCGGTCGGCGTCGATCAGCTCCTTGGAGGCGTGGCCGAGCACGTCGGCGACGTTGCCCAGCACGAGGTCCAGCAACGCGGTGCGCCGGTCGTCGGGCGACAGTTTGGCGAGCTCCCCCCGAGCGGCGCCGGCGCCGGACCGAGCCTCCGACGCCACCCGTCGGCGCGCGGGCGCCAGCCCTCGCATGAGGTCGGGTGCGCCCGCCTCGCGCAGGGCGGTCAGGTCGAGCTTGATGGGCACCACGATGGCTTGCCTCGAGGCCAGCGCGGTGTCGAAGAGCGCGAGGCCCTCCTCCGCCTGCAGCGCGAGCATCCCCGCCCGGCCCTCACCGCCGGAGCCGGCAGCCATTCCGGTCTCCAGCGCCCACTGGCCCCAGGCCAGCGAGTGGGCGGGCAGCCCCAGCGCGCGGCGGTGCAGGGCCAGAGCGTCGAGGTAGGCGTTGGCCGCGGCGTAGTTGGCCTGTCCAGGCGCGCCGAGCACCCCGGCGGCCGAGGAGAACATGACGAAGGCGGCCAGCCCGGAATCCCGGGTGAGCTCGTGCAAGTGCCATGCGGCTTCGGCCTTGGGCTGGAACACCGTGTCGACCCGCTCGGGCGTCATGGCGGTGACGATGCCGTCGTCCAGCACGCCCGCGCAGTGCACCACCGCGGTGATGCGCCGGCCGGCCAGAAGCGCCTCCGCCTCGGCCCGGTCGCCGAGGTCGCAGGCCACCACCTCGGTTTCCGCTCCCGCTTCCGCCAGGGACGCCACGAGCTCGGCGACGCCTGCGCCCCGGGCGCCCCGGCGGCTGGCCAGCAGCAGTCGCCGCACACCGTGGCGCTCCGCGAGATGGCGCGCGACGAGGGAGCCCAGCGCTCCGGTGCCGCCTGTGACGAGGACGGCGCCGTCGCCCCAGTCCGGCAGGCCGGGCTGCCCGCCGGCGGTCAACCTGGCCAGCATCGGCACCATGACGCGGCCGGCACGAACCGCCACGACGGCCTCGTTCAGCGAGACGATCTGGGAGACCATGCCGAGCGCGGCCCGCTCGTCGTCGGCGTCCACGAGGACGAACCGCCCCGGCTCCTCGGACTGGGCCGATCTGACCATTCCGTGAACGGCCGCGGCTGCCAGGTCGCGGACGTCCTCGCCGGGCAGGGCGACGGCCCCGCCGGTCAGCACCACCAGCCGCCCGCCCCGGACGCGGGACCAGGCCTGCACGGCGCCGAGCACCCGATGCGTGGCCGAGCGCGCAGCCGCGGCGCCCTCGCCACCGGTCACACGCAAGACCGCGACGTCCGGCCCGGACCCGTCCGTGAGCTCAAGGGCCTCGAAGTCGGCGACGCTGAGCTCTGCCGCCTCCGGCAGCTCAGCCGGGATCCACGAGACCTGGTAGAGCTCCGCACCTTCCCCAGGTCCGGCGGACGGGGCCGGCCATGCGGCCGAAACCTCCCGAAGGGTAAGCGCCCCGACCGCGGCCACCGGCTGCCCGGCCGCGTCCGCCAGGTCGAGCGACACGGTCTGCGCCGCCGTACGTGTGATCCTCACCCGCGCGGTCGGCGTACCGGCCGCGAACAGCTCCACGTCCTGCCAGGCGTACGGCAGAGCCGCCTCGCCATCCTGCGGCCCGATCAGCCCCACGGCGTGCAGGGCGCCGTCGAGCACTGCCGGATGCAGCCCGAACGACTCGGCGGCCAGACGCTGAAGGTCCGGCAGCCGCACTTCGGCGAAGACCTCCTCGCCACGGCGCCAGACGGCGTGCAGCCCGCGGAAGGTCGGCCCATAGGCCAGTCCGCGCGAGGCGAGCTCCTCGTACAGGCCGTCCAGGGGAACCGGCTGCGCGCCGGGGGGCGGCCAGGCGGCCAGGCCCTTCGGTACGCCGGCGCGACCGGCCGCGAGGACGCCGGTCGCGTGGCGTACCCATCCCGCGTGCGCGGCGGCGTCGCCCGGCCGCGAGTGGACGGTGATCGGACGTTCCCCCGCCGCGTCGGGGGCTCCGACGACCACCTGGATCCTGACCGCGCCGTGCTCCGGCACCACGAGCGGCGCGTGGAGGGTCAGCTCACGCAGCCGAGGGGTGCCCGTACCGTCCCCGGCCCGGATCGCCAGTTCCACGAAGGCGGTGCCGGGCAGCACCACGGAGTCGCCGACGGTGTGGTCGGCCAGCCACCGGTGCGTCGCCAGCGACAGGCGTCCGGAGTACACGACGCTGTCGGAGTGAGCGATCATCGTCACGGCGTTCAGCAGGGGGTGACCCGCCGAGTCGAGGCCGAGGGAGGCCGGGTCACCGTCCATCGCGGACGCCTCCAGCCAGTACCGCTGACGCTGGAAGGCGTAGGTCGGCAGGGCGGTACGGCCGGCGCCACGCCCGGCGAGGTAGGCCTCCCAACGAGGCGACACGCCGCGCACGTGCAGCTCGGC
The DNA here is from genome assembly GCF_040649575.1 of Nonomuraea sp. NPDC048916. Taxonomy (NCBI): domain Bacteria; kingdom Bacillati; phylum Actinomycetota; class Actinomycetes; order Streptosporangiales; family Streptosporangiaceae; genus Nonomuraea; species Nonomuraea sp. NPDC048916. Next base: position 57,733 of record NZ_JBEZFS010000033.1, on the reverse strand, counting down.
CAGGGCGACGGTCAGAGCCAGGTGCTCCGGCCGATCCTTGCGCAGCGCCGGGACTGTCAGGAGCGCGTCTCCCTGGTCGCCGAGGCCCGCCCGCACCATCGCCGTGAGCGTGCCGTCCGGGCCCAGCTCGACGAACCGGTTGACGCCCTTGGCGCGAAGGCTGGTCACTGCGTCGTGGAAGCGGACCGCCTCGCGGGCGTGCCGTACCCAGTAGTCCGGGGAGCACAGCTCCTGCTCGTCGACCGGCTCGCCGGTGAGGCACGAGACGATGGGGATCTGCGGAGCCGCGTAGGTGAGGCCCGCCGCGACCGCTCTGAAGTCGTCGAGCATCGGCTCCATGAGCGCCGAGTGGAACGCGTGGCTGACCCCTAGCCGCTGGGTGGCGCGGCCCTTGCCCTCGCAGGCGGCGGCCAGGGCGATCACCTCGGCGACGTCGCCGGACACGACCACCGACGTGGGGCCATTGATGGCGGCGATGCTCACGTTCCGGGTCAGCAGCGGCCTGACCTCCCCTTCGGAGGCGCGCACAGCCACCATGGCCCCGCCTGGCGGCAGTTGCTGCATCAGCCGTCCTCGCGCCGCCACGAGCCGCGCGGCATCGCGCAGGGACAGCACGCCGGCGACGTGTGCGGCGCTCAGCTCGCCGATGGAGTGCCCGGCGAGGTGGTCGGGATGGACGCCGAGTTTCTCGAAGAGCCTGAACAGTGCCACTTCGACGGCGAACAGCGCGGCCTGGGTGTAGGCGGTCTGCCCGAGCGCCTCGGCGTCGGACTCGATCACCTGGCGTAGCGAGCGGTCCAGCCATTCGTCGAGCGCCGCGCAGGTCTCATCGAAGGCCACGGCGAAGTCCGCGAACCTCGCATGGAGCTCCATGCCCATGCCGGGGCGTTGCGCTCCCTGGCCGGAAAACAGGAACGCGGTCGTCGCGTCCCCGCGAGACACGCCGCGGACGACGGCGGGTGAGGGCTCGTCCTGGACCAGGGCGGCCAGCCCGCGCACGAGGTCGTCGCGATCGTGCCCGGTGACGACAGCGCGGTGATCGAGAGAGGAGCGGGTCACCGCGAGGGAGTAGGCCACGTCGGCGGCCTCGACGTGCGGACGCCGGCGCATGAACTCCAGGAGCTGAGCCGCCTGGGCGCCGACCGCCTCCCGGCCGCGCGCGGAGATCACCAGCGGGATCGGGCCGCCGCTCCTGGCCGGGGCCTCGGGTTCCGCCGCTTCTTCCTGTTCTTCGAGGATGAGGTGCGCGTTGGTCCCGCTCAGGCCGAAGGACGACACGCCGGCGCGGCGTGGCCGGCTGTTCCGCCGCCACTCGACAGGCTCGGTGAGCAGCCGCACGGCGGCGGCCGACCAGTCGACCTGCCTGGTCGGCTCGTCCACGTGCAGCGTCTTCGGCAGCAGGCCGCCTTGTAACGCCATGACCATCTTGATCACGCCTGCGATGCCCGCGGCCGCCTGGGTGTGCCCGAGGTTCGACTTGACCGAGCCCAGCCAGAGGGGCCGGTCGCCGGCCCGGTCCTTGCCGTAGGTGGCCTGGAGCGCCTCGGCCTCGATGGGATCGCCCAGCACGGTGGCGGTTCCGTGTGCCTCCACCGCATCCACCTGGTCGGGGGTCAGGCGGGCGTTGGCCAGGGCCTGACGGATCACCCGCTGCTGGGCGGGCCCGTTGGGCGCGGTCATACCGTTGGAGGCGCCGTCCTGGTTGACGGCCGTCCCACGGATGACCGCCAGCACCGGGTGGCCCTTCCTGCGCGCGTCGGAGAGACGCTCGATGAGCACCATGCCCGCGCCCTCCGACCAGCCCGTGCCGTCGGCGGAGGCCGCGAAGGAGTGGCAGCGGCCGTCGCTCGAGAGGGTCCGGTCCAGGCTGAACTCCACGAAGGTGCGGGGTGTGGACATGACGGATACCCCGCCGGCCAGGGCGAGGGTGCACTCTCCCGACCTGAGCGCCTGCACGGCCAGGTGGACCGCCACGAGGGAGGAGGAGCAGGCGGTGTCGAGGGTGACGGAGGGCCCTTCCAGGCCGAAGGTGTAGGACACCCGTCCCGACACCGGGCCGGAGGAGCCGTAGCTGCCGGGGTAGTCGTGGTACATCACGCCGGCGAATGCGCCAACAGGAACGCCCCTGACACTGTGCGGCGGAATTCCTGCCCGTTCGAAGGCCTCCCACGCCAGTTCCAGCAGCAGACGCTGCTGCGGGTCCATGAGCAGGGCGTCGCGAGGGCTGATTCCGAAGAGCCCGGCGTCGAAATCCGCAGCGTCGTGCAACCACCCGCCCTCACGGACGTAGGTGGAGCCTGGTCGCTGTCCCGTCGGGTCGTACAGCCGCTCCAGGTCCCAGCCGCGGTCGGCGGGGAACTCCCCGACGACGTCGCGTCCTTCTGCGACGACCCGCCACAGGTCCTCGGGGGACATCACGCCACCCGGGAAGCGGCACGCCATGCCGACGATGGCGATCGGCTCCCTGGCGGCGTCCGTGAGTCTCCTGTTCTGCTCGCGCAGCCGATCGGTCTCCTTGAGCGACGCGCGGAGAGCGTCGACCAGCCTGTCTTCTGACATGCCTGCGCCATCCCCAATTCATCGGCTGCCCGGTGCCTGAATTACTTGGGCGACCATCCTGTGGATTTCCGCGCCATCCGCACGACGCGAATAATTCGCGGTTGCGTGTAAACCTCGGCGAGGCAAACTCTACGTACGCGTGAAGCACTGCCCACCCCTAACGGGCCGGGCCGAGCCCCTAGCCATGTGATACCGGCGGCCGCGGAGCACGCCCGCCGGGAATTCTGGGGTCCGGCGCGCATTCGGCTCTGCGCGCTGGAGGGAATTGTCGGGGCAACCGTTACGGTGCCCCTCAGCCACCCCACGAAAGGGATTTCCGATGCCGCGGACGATAGGCAGGCTTCTGGTCGGCGTCGCACATGGCGACGACGAGACTCTCGGCGCCGGCGGGACGATCGCCAGGCTGGCCGACGAGGGTGTGCGCATCAGGTTGTGCGTCCTGACCCATGACGACGGGTCCCGCTCGCCGTCCGGCGAGGATGTGACAAACCGCGTGTCCGCCATCGAGAAGGCTGCCGAGATCCTCGGCATCGAGCAGGTCAGGATCCACGAGTACGGCGACAACCGGCTGGATACGATCGGCCAGCTGGAGCTGAACCAGGTGTTCGAGCGCGAGGTGCGCGAGTTCCGGCCGGACACGGTGTTCACCACGAGCCTGAGCGATCTGAACATGGACCACCAACTGGTGAGCCGGGCCGTCCGCGTGGCCGGGCGGCCCGGGCGCAGCGGCGTGCGCGAGATCCGATGCTTCGAGGTCCGGTCCGCGACCGACGCCGGTGAGGCGGCCGGCCTGCCGGTGTTCCAGCCCAACTGCTGGCAGCCGCTGGCGGACGCGCACGTGGACAGGAAGCTGGAGGCGCTACGCGCCTACGGCAGCGAGATGGAGGAGTGGCCGAGCCCCAGAAGCGAGCGGGGGGTCCGGGCACTCGCCGAGTATCGCGGCTCGCAGGTCGCGACACCATTCGCCGAGGCCTTCGAGTTGGTCCGCGTTGTGCTGTAGGGGCTGGGCGAGCCGTTCCAAGGTAGGGGTGGTGGGCGTCCTTCGCGGCTTTTAGCATTCGGTCCTGAAAGCAGCCGGCAGGGCCGATTCCAGATTCGCTTTCCCGGTCCGTTGCCGACTTTATCGCAAAGCTGCATCGCATTGTCACTGCGACAATGCCGTCGTCATTTCCGCTCGCGAGGCCATGACCCACGAGTTCATCTGAGGAGACCCATGCCGCAGTCGCTCGCTACCTGCCGGCTCCGCTCGACCGCCATCGGCATGCGCGGCGTGGCGGACGAGCGGCGTTGCGCGTACCAACGGCCCAGGATGCCCGGGCCGGAGCCCGTCGGAAGTGCATCCGGGCGCCCCCTGGCCACGACGAGGACCGAATCCCGGACCGCGCCATGAACGTCGACACCACGCCCGGAAACGGAACCAAGCGCTCCCTGATCACCGGGGGCGCGGGCTTCATCGGTTCCCACCTGACCGAACATCTGCTCAACCTCGGCCACGAGGTGGTCGTCCTCGACGACCTCAGCACCGGCAGCGAAGACAACCTGGCCGGTTTCCGCGACCATCCGCGGCTGCGCTTCGTATGCGGCTCGGTCTGCGACTTCGACGCGGTGGAAAGCTGCATGGCAGGCGTCGAGGCGATCTACCACCTGGCCGCGGCCGTCGGAGTGTTCACCATCCTCAGCAAGCCGCTGGAGAGCCTGCACACCAACCTGAAGGGCACCGAGATGGTGCTGGAGGCGGCCAGGCGACATGAGGTGCCGATCCTCATGGCCTCTACGAGCGAGGTGTACGGCAAGAACAACTCCGAGCAGCTCTCGGAGGGCGAGGACAGGATCATCGGTTCGCCGCTGGTGAGCCGGTGGTCATACGCGGAGGCCAAGGCGCTCGACGAGACGCTGGTCTTCCTCTACAGCCAGGAGTGGGGGGTCCGCTCGGTGATCGTCCGGCTGTTCAACACGGTCGGCCCCCGCCAGAGCGGCCGGTACGGGATGGTCATCCCCCGGTTCGTCGCGCAGGCGATCGCGGGCGAGCCGCTGACGGTGTTCGGGGACGGCCAGCAGATCAGATCGTTCTGCCACGTCTTCGATGTGGTCCCGGCGCTGGTCGCCCTGCTCGAGGACGAAGCCTCGCACGGCACGGTGTACAACCTGGGCAGCTCGGAAGCGTTGTCGATCACCACGCTCGCCCAGAAGATCATCGCCGCGACCGGTTCGCGGAGCGAGATCGTCAAGATCCCCTACGAGGAGGCCTACGGTCCGGGTTTCGAGGACATGCTGCGCCGGGTCCCGGATTGCGCGCGCGCCCGCGGCCAGATCGACTTCCAGCCGAGGCACAGCCTGCAGCAGATCATCAACTCGGTGATCGCCGAACATCGCGCAGCGAGGGGCTGACCAGCCAGCCACGCTTGGGTGTGTACCAGCCTGACTCGTAGGCAATCCTGATCGCGTCAACGCGATTGCGCGCGTTGAGCTTGATAATGATCTTAGTGAGGTGGTTGCGTACGGTTCCCACGGACAAGCGCAGCTCCGCCGCTATCTCCGGCGCCTCTGCCCCTTCAGCCGCCAGTTCCAGCACCTCGATCTCGCGCCCGGTCAAGGGGTTCTCACCGACGTCCCACGCGGATAGGGCGAGTTGCACATCGATGACACGCTGTCCCGAGGCCACCGCCCGGATGGTCGTGGCGAGCTGCGTGGACGGAGCGTCCTTGAGCAGGATGCCCGACACCGCCGAGGACAGGGCGCGACGGAGAGTGCCGGGGCGTGCCAGACCGGTGAGAATCAGCGTCCGGCACGTCGGCAACTCCTTGTGGAGCAGGTCAGCGGCCGTGAGGCCGTCGACGCCCGGGAGAGCGACGTCGATCACCGCCACGTCGGGGCTCCGCTCGAGTGCCATCGGCACGATCATGTCGCCGTTGTCGACCTCGGCGACCACGCACATATCCTCTTCCAGCTCGAGCAAGGCGACCAGCGCCCCCCGTACCATGTCCACGTCCTCAGCCAACAGGATCCGCAGCAACAGATCCCCCGTTCAACAAGCACGTCTCCTGGCTACACGCACATGTCCCGGCCCGCGCGAAGCGTGGCCAATGGGAGGACCATGACCCATAGATCACGGAATTGCAATCTTTACTCTGACATGTAGTCATTTGTGGTGATATGCGTCAAGTTCCGGTGGACGGCCTGAACCGCCGCGAACAGCCGGAATCTCGGCAGTGAGCCGGAACCAGCCGCCTTCCACATCCGATATCAGACGCCCCCCGACGCCCTCCAGCACGGCACGGAGATCCGTGAGCCGGCGGTCCGCGGGCGGCGAATGGCGCGGCATGGCGTCGCCGTCGTCGAGCACCCGCAGCCGCAGAGCGTCGCCGTCCTCGGACACCTCGATCACGCAGCGGCGCGGGTCACGGTGGCTCAACACGACGACGACCTCGCGTAGCGCGATGGCGAGCACAGTGCCCTGCCTGCCCGTCACGTCGCTCACCGCCAGCCGCGTCTCCACCTCGATACCGAACGCCCTCAGTACCGACTCCGACGAGCTCAGCTCGGCATGCAGGGACAGATGGTGATGGGCCCCCGCCATCTCCCGGACGTCCGTGATCACCTTGCGCGCACCGTCGAGAGCGAGGCCCATCTCGTGGCGCGCGCCCGAGATCCGGTCCGGCAGCAGCTCGCGCGCCTGCTCGAGCCGCGTGATGATCGCCGACAGATAACGCTCGACGAGCGAGTGGAGTGTCTTCGCGAGCTGCAGCCGCTCGAGGTCGACCGCGGTCCGCGCCAGCCGCGCACGAGCGGCGTAGGCATCCCCGACGAGGCCGGCCAGCCGGGTCAGGCCGTAGATCGCCAGGCCGACCAGCAGGCTGGAGACCGGCAGCACACTCAGCGGCTCGGCCGGGTCGTTCCAGGCCAGCGCAGCCAGGGCAACGCCCACGCCCGCGTAGAGCGCCCATCGCCACCAGCCCGTCATCAGCAGCAGCAGCGAGCTTTCGAACAGTCCGGCCATCCCGCCCCATGGCCCACTGAGCCACACCAACGGCACGAAAGTGGCGGCTCCCTGGACGGAGAGGGACACGATCCGGGCATACATCGGCCAGCGCTGCGGGCGGCCAAAGGAGTGCGCCGCCTGGAGCGCGAACACGACCACGACGCACCCGACCATCGCGGCAGCGACGGGGCCGGGCGGTTCGAGCGCCAGCCCCCTGGCCAGGCTGACCACGGAGTGACTCAGCAGCACCGAGGCCAGCAACACCACGACCGTCCGAGGGTCCCACCCACCGGCGAGATCGAAGCGCCAAGAGCGGTCACGCCACAGGTCCCACGGCCTGGTCTCACCGAAGCCCGCCCGGATCCGGCTCGCCCGCGCCGCTCCCCCGTTGAGCGGCACCTCCGCGGTGAAAACGAACCAGCCATCGCGGAGCTCGAAATGTAATCGGCCGCCGACCCTGCACAACCTCGTGGCGAGGTTGCGCAGCCCCTGACCCTTGACCCGTGAGGCCGTCATGCCGGTGACCGCGCCGTCATTGGCCACCACCAGGCGGACCACCGTGCCACCCTCCTCACCGTGCTCGGCGACCACCCGGACGCGGCACCGCTGCGCCAGGCTGTGCCGCAGCAGGTTGGTCATGGCCTCGCGGAGCGCGATGGCCAGCACGGCGTCGACCTCCGGAGGCAGCTCGCCGGCGGATGCCGCGACGTCGACCTCGATATCCGCCGGTGCGAGAACCGACGCCATGGAGTCCAGCTCGGCGGCGAGCGACAGGCGCCATTGGCCCCGGGCCACCGACTGCACATCGGCTCTCGCCCGGCTCGCCCGGTAGAGCGCGTTGCCCAGCACCTCCCCGACCCGATGCGGCGAGGCCGGCAACAGACGGTGGGCCAGCTCGCACTCGAGCTTCAGCACCAGCAGATCGTGGCCGATCAAGTCGTGGATGTCCTGCGCCATCTGCAGCCGCTGCCGCTGCACGGCCCGCTGTGCGGCCCTGGCCCGCAGGGCGTGCACCGAACGGGCCACCGAGCCGAGCGAGCTCAGGCCGTAAACGACCAGACCCGTGAGCAGAGCGAAGCCGATGTCGTGCAGGAAGCCGGGCGTCTCCACGTCGTGGATCCAGTGCCCGAGCGGCAACGTGGCGCTGACGACGAGGAAGAGTCCCTTGCCTATTAGGCCGGGAAGGACCAGCAGACAGGCGGCGGCCAGCAACGGGATCAGCGAGAGGAACTGGGGACTGATCCACACCGACGGCAGATACGTCGTCGACGCCTGCACCACCACGGTCAGCACGCGCACCTGTCGTGGCCAGGTCCGCGGACTCATCGCCGTGTGGGCACTCTGCTGGAGGAACACGAGAGTGACGACCGCGAAAACGGCGATCGGGAACCAACTGGCCGACGGCTCGCCGTGCTCGCCGCTGAACACGCCTATCGCGGTGATCAGCAGATAGCCAAGCGACCACGCCGCCAGCACCGACGCCGCCAGGCGCGGCGCGGCGCGCTCTGGAGCCGACCACGGCTTGGCCCGGGACGCCCAGCCGACCGCTGCGCCGCCCCGCTGCCGGAACGGCGCTGGACCTACCTCGTCGTCAGCCACTCTCGGCCCCCCCTCTGAAGCCAACCCGATCTCCCGCCACTCTGACTCGAATCTGATCAGCATGTGGCTTACCGGGCAAACCTTCAGGTCAGACGGAATTACTACAACATTCAACGACACCGGGGATTCGTCTGCGTAAGAGCATGGCGACAGGACGTCATAACTCCATTTCAAGACGCTGCCAGGACCGGCTACCGCGTTCTGGGCATGAATTTTTAACGCTGCAACTGATGAGCGCTTCAGTATCCAGGCTGGGGCGATTCGCCTACGCTGGGAGCCGTGGATCAGCTGGCACATTGGGAAATTCGGTAAGTCGGCGGAATACGACCGGCAGCAATGCGGGCGACACAATTACACATCCCTCGTGCCACCGAGCGTGGCACTTCGCGGTGGAGCCGCCGTTTTCTTCTCCGAGAGCAGAAGGGCATAGCGTTGGCTACCGGCACCCACGTGAAAATCCCGCCTGATGACGCGGCCGTCTTCTTGAGGAGTCAATTCGAGCAGTCCTCGGCCGGCGCCGGCCGAGTCGTGATGGTCAGCGGGGGCGTCGCCAGCGGCAAGACAACCCTCCTGAACGATCTGCTCGACGAGGCGACCGCGGCCGGTGCCGTCACGCTGAGCGCCACGGGCGCCCCCGACGAGCAGCGGATCGAGTCAGCGATCATCGACCAGTTGCTGGCCAACTCCTCCACCCCTGTCACCGGGGCCGCCAAGCCGTACACGGCTCTGGGTCTGTGCGACACCCTCCAGGGCCTGGCGCGGGAGCGGCCCACGGTCATCTGCGTCGACGGCATCCACTACGCCGATGAGACCTCTGTGAGGATCCTCCTGCAGCTGCAACGCCGGATCAGGTCCGTCAAGCTGCTCATGGTGCTGAGCCGGCCCGAGTGGCCGCGCGGTTCACCGGCCGGATTCGACCTCCAGCACCGCTGCTACGGCGTGCGCCTCGCCCCTTTGCCCGAGCAGACCATCGCCGCCATGCTCGACGCGGCCGGCCACAACCACAGCGGGCTGGCGGCACGGCTGCACGCCCTCAGCGGGGGCAACCCGATGTTCGCCAAGGCCGCAGTGGACGACCACCTGGAAGGCCTGGGCCACGACGGGCGAGCCGTGGCCGGTCCCGCCTACGCGCAAGCGGTGTGGGCCTTCCTTCACCGATCGGAGGACCACCTCCTCGACGTGGCCACCGCGCTGGCCGTGCTGGGCGAGTGCGGCGACGCGGAGCTGATCGCCAAACTGACCGGCATCGACGCCGATGCGGTCGTGGACGTCCTCGCCGTCCTCGAACAGGGGGGCCTCCTCGCCGGCGGGTGGTTCCGGCACCCGGACGCCCCTACGGCGGTACTGAGGAACCTGCCGACGACTGAACGTATCCGGCTGCACCGAGCCGCGGCCGAGCTGAAATACCGGGAGGCCGCAGCGGCGACGGAGGTGGCGAGCAACCTGGTTTCCGCCGGAGAGACCTCGGCGGAATGGTCGCTACCGATCCTGCGCCGAGCCGCCGAGCGGGCGTTGATGGCCGACGACATCGCCTTCGCCACGCGCTGCCTGGAACTGGGCCTGTCGGCGGCATCCGACGAGGCGGAGCAGCGATCCATCCACCTGTCCATCGTGCGCAGCACCTGGCGAGTCAACCCGAGCGGTGTCCTCCCCCACATTTCCGCGCTGGCAGCGGCCGCCGATCAGGGCGAGCTCGACCAGGCCGGATGCCTGGCACTGCTCAGGCACGCGCTGTGGCACGGCGACAGGCAGAACGCCCTGCGCGCGCACGAACTGCTGCACACCGGGCCAGGACCGATCGACCCGCAGATCGACACGGCCGTGAAGCTCGCGTTCCACTGGCACTTCGGCCAGGACCTCCCCCAGGTCAAGAGCTCCGATTTCGCCACGCACCCCGGCGCCGCCCCCTGGAACCACACCGCACACTCGCTCACGCAGACGTGGCGGCAAGGCAGTAGCGACACCACCAAGGCCAGCGCGGAACGCGTCCTACGCAACAGCCGCCTCGGCGACACCACTCTCGAAGCGATCGCGATGGCGATCTCGGCGCTCGCGCACGGCGGCAACTGCGACCGCGCCCAGTGGTGGTGCGGACGGCTGGCCAAGGAGGCTCGGCAGCGCGGCGCCACTAGCTGGCAGGCGATGATCGAGGCCCTCCGCGCCGCCGTGGTCCTGCAGCGCGGCGAGGTCACCAAGGCCGCCGAGCTGGCCAGGTCCGCCCTGGACATGCTCAGCGAGCCCAACTGGGGCGTGTCGATCAGCCATCCGCTCACCACCCTGCTCATGGCCGACATCGCCGCGGGGACGTTCGCCTCGGCGGCCGAGACGCTGCGGCGGCCGGTGCCCGACGCGATGCTGGAGACCGTCGGCGGGCTGTGGTTCCTGCGCGCCTGTGGCCACTTCTACCTGGCGACCAAGCGCCCGCTGGCCGCGATCGGCTACTTCCACAAGGTCCAGCGATTGATGCGCACGCGGGAGGAGAGCATGCCGCTGCTGGTGCCGTGGCGCAGCGACCTCGCCGAGGCCACCCTGCGCCTGGGCAACCGGACGATCGCCCGCGACCTGGCCAACCAGCAGATCGAGCTGGCACATTCCAGCAACCCGTTCGCTCACGGCCTGGCACTGCGCGCGCTGGCCCTCGCGGGCACTCCTGCGGAGGGCTCCCGCTCCCTCCTGGAGCGGGCGGCCAAGTCCTTCCAGCAAGCCGGCCACCAGTTGGAGCTCAACCGGACGCTCAAGGTGATCGCCCAGCTCCAGAACCCCGAACGCGAACGCCTCAACGGGCTGGCCGCAGACGCGATAGAGGCTCCGCGACCGGTACCGGCCAGCCGGCTCATGGTCGCGCAGGACGCCCGTCCCGAGCCCGTCGCGCGCGAGGACGGCCGGTCCGAACGCGCCGAGTCCGTCACGTTGAGCGAGGCGGAGCTACGGGTCGCGCAACTCGCCGCGCTCGGGCACACCAACCGGCAAATCAGCCGCCGCCTGTTCATCACGATCAGCACGGTGGAACAGCACCTGACGCGGACCTATCGGAAACTCGACATCAGAGGGCGCAGCGCACTCGCCCACGAATTGGGATACGCCAGAATCTCCATCTGAACACCACCCCGGAAAACCCCTAGCAACCCCAGTAAGCAAAAACATTCCACCCGTTATTCAGCGGCCACGCCGTTGCCGGTGGAAATGTTCTTTCGGCAGTTTTAGAGTGCCGCGCGAGCATTTCACCGTTCCGGTGGGCCATTTCGCATGAGCACGAACGCGCCCGCGCCACAGATTGGAGCGCCAGTGCCTCAACTCAGCTGCCGGTCGACGAGCCCGAGCCTGCGCGATCCCGCACGCGTCGCGACCTCGGCGCTGGCGGGCGGGACCGACCTGCCGCACTTCCACGACTGGTGGGAGGAGCGCGCACGGCTGGACCAGATGACCGTGTCGCGAATCGCCCTGAACGACCTGGCCGGCTGGCGCACCGACGCCGTCACCGGTGACCTACGCCACCAGAGCGGCCGGTTCTTCACCGTGGAAGGCCTCGACATACAGGAGCGCGGCGAGCGCGACGTCCATTGGACGCAACCCGTCATCCGCCAGCCGGAGATCGGCACCCTCGGCATCCTGGTCAAGGAGATTGACGGGATTCTCCACTGCCTGATGCAGGCCAAGAACGAACCGGGCAACGTCAACGGCCTGCAACTGTCGCCCACCGTCCAGGCGACCAGGAGCAACTACGGGCGCGTCCACGGCGGCAAGGCCGTCCCCTACATCGAGTGGTTCCAGCGTGCGCGGCCCTACCGGGTGATCAGCGACGTCCTCCAGTCCGAGCTGGGCGGATGGTGCTACCGCAAGAGCAACCGCAACATGGTGGTCGAGGTGGAAGGCGACATCGAGCCGCTGGACGGCTTCCGCTGGCTGACCGTGGGGCAGATCCAGCGGCTGCTGACCGTCCCCGACCTGGTCAACATGGACGCGCGGACCGTGCTCGCCTGCTTGCCGTACACCGGGCTCGGCGTGACCCGCCGATACGCTGCCGTGTCGGCGTTCTCCGCGGCGCTAGCGCGCTCCCTCGACGAGGCGAACGCCGGCCTGCACACGATGGACGAGATGCTTCACTGGATCACCGAGGCGCGGTCGCGGCACGACGTGGCCACCCGCGGGATCCCGCTCAACGACGTCAGCGGCTGGAAACGAGAGCACGACGTCCTGGCCCACGAGAGCGGGGCCTTCTTCACCGTCATGGGCGTCGCGGTGTGGACGGGCAACCGCGAAGTCTCGCACTGGACGCAACCCATGATCGAACCGGTCGGGCTTGGGCTCTCCGCCTTCCTGGTCCGGGAATTCGCCGGGGTGCTTCACGTCCTGGTGCGGGCCCAGCCGGAGCCGGGCACGCTCACCGTCGTGGAGCTCGGCCCCACGGTCCAGTGCGCTCCCGGCGACCTGGCCGCGGTCCCCACGCTGTCGCGGCCGCACTTCCTGGACGCCGTCCAGGACGCGGCCCAGGACCGCATCCGATTCGACACCATCCACTCCGAGGAAGGTGGGCGCTTCCACCACGCGCGCACGCGCTACATGATCGTCGAAACCGACGATCTGGATCAGCCGGAGCTCCCGCCCGGCTACCTGTGGCTGACCCTGAGCCAGCTCGGTCACCTCCTACGGCACAGCCACTACCTGAACGTGCAGGCCAGAAGCCTCTTCGCGAGCCTGGCCAGCCTCGTCGGCGGGAACACGCCATGAAAGTCCTTGTCACCGGCGGGGCGGGCTTCATCGGCTCCCACTACGTCCGCGCCCTCGTCAGGAAAGGCGGGGTCAGCGTCACCGTCCTCGACAAGCTGACCTACGCAGGCAACCTCGCCAACCTGAGCGAGGTGTGGGGCTCCATCCGCTTCATCCGGGGCGACGTCTGCGATGCAGAGCTGGCGGCACGGCTGAGCGCCGACCACGACCAGATCGTCCACTTCGCCGCGGAATCGCACGTCGACCGCTCGATCGTCGATGCGACGAGCTTTGTCATGACCAACGTCGTGGGCACCCAGACCCTCCTGGACGCCGCGCTCGCCGGACGCGTCGGAACATTCGTCCACATCTCCACCGACGAGGTGTACGGCTCGATCGACTCGGGCTCGTGGTCGGAGACGGAACCGGTGAGCCCCAACTCCCCCTACGCGGCTTCCAAGGCCGCCTCCGACCTGCTGGCGCTGGCCTACCACACGACGCACGGCTTGGACGTGCGCATCACCAGGTGTTCCAACACCTTTGGGCCCCACCAGTATCCCGAGAAGATCATCCCTCTCTTCGTCATCAAGCTCCTCATGGGGGAACCAGTCCCGCTCTATGGGGATGGCGGCAACGTGCGTGACTGGTTGCACGTCGATGACCATGTGCGCGCCATCGAGCTGGTGCGGGAAGCGGGGCGGGCCGGGCAGATCTACAACGTCGGAGCCGGGTGCGAACAGACCAACCGGGAGCTGGTCACGCGCCTGCTGGAAGCCTGCGGCGCGACTTGGGGCATGGTGAAGCCGGTCGCAGACCGGCCTGGGCACGACAGACGCTATTCGCTGGACTGCACGAAGATCAGGCGGGAGCTCGGTTTCGCGCCGCGCGAGGATTTCGCCACGAGGCTGCGAGAGACAGTCGAGTGGTACCGGGCCAACCCATGGTGGTGGCGGCGCTTCCATCCGGAATCGGCCACCGTCGCCCCCTCGCGAGACGTCGGCATCGGCACCCCCGTCGCGCAGGATCACCATCCTTAGACGATCAGTTCCACGCCCGGCCCACGACCGTGGGAACGATGCGAGCGCGAACGGAACCGCGGGCTCAGCTGCTCGCCCGGCTTGCCCTCGCCGGATTCGCGCCGTAGGCGGTGGCGATGCTCATGATGTACTGACCATAGCTGGACGTCGCGCACTTCTGTCCGAGCTGGTAGCACGCGTCCGCGTCCACGAACCCCATGCGCAGGGCGACCTCCTCCAGGCACGCGATGCGCACGCCCTGCCGTTCCTCCATTGTGTGCACGTACTGTCCGGCCTGGAGGAGCGCTCCCGGCGTGCCGGTGTCCAGCCACGCGTGCCCGCGGCCGAGCTCGACGAGCTTGGCGCGGCCCATGTCGAGGAACGCCCGGTTGACGTCAGTGATCTCCAGCTCGCACCGCTCAGACGGCAACAGGTTCTTGGCGATGTCGACGACGTCGTTGGCGTAGAAATAGAGCCCCGTGACGGCCAGGTCGGAACGCGGGTTGGCCGGTTTCTCCTCGATGGAGACAAGCTCGCCGTTCACATCCAGCTCGGCGACCCCGAAACGCTGCGGATCGCGCACCGGGTAGCCGAACAGAACACAACCATCGACGCTGCGAGCGTTCTCGGTGAGCACCTGGGAGAAAGCGTGACCATGAAAAACGTTATCGCCGAGGATGAGTGCCACGGAGTCGTCGCCGACATGGCCGGCGCCGATGATGAACGCCTCGGCGATGCCCTTCGGCTCGGGCTGCTCGGCGTAGTCGAGTTGCAGGCCGAACTGGGAGCCGTCGCCGAGCAGCCGCTTGTAGTGCGGCAGGTCGTGGGGCGTGGAGATGATCAGGATCTGCCTGATGCCGGCCAACATCAGCACGGAGAGCGGATAGTAGATCATCGGTTTGTCGGCGACCGGCAGGAGCTGTTTGGAAACGGCGAGCGTCGCCGGATAGAGCCGCGTGCCAGAGCCGCCCGCGAGCACAATACCCTTCATGCCACACCTCGTTTCCCCGCACGTGCAGACTAGGAGAGGGTCGCGCACGAGCAAAGGCGGATCCTGGATGATAGGGGTCCGTTCTCGACGACCCCCGACGCTCGCGCGTGCCGGCAGCATGACGAGCCTTCCTGCCGACCGGACAGGGGATCACCGTTGAAGGTTCGGCTCACGGCTTCTTGAAGATCGCCTGCCAGAAGTAGCTCCACGGGATCGCTCGCCCGTCGGCGACGCACTGCCAGCTTTCGGCGGGCCGGTAGGCCGCGATGAAGTCAGCCACCCTGTCCTCCACCGCCTGGTTGTCATAGATGTCCACCACCTGGCGCAGAGGCCCGGCCTCCAGCGCGATCCGGACCGCCTCGTCGCCCTTCGAATGGCCGTCCAGGCTCTTGTCGAAGAACTTGCCGACCGGGTTCTTGACGAAGAACGCGCTGCAACTGCCGGCGATCAGGTCGAGGTAGGCCTGCACGGTCTGCGGAGGCATCTCGGTGAGGGAGTGGATGTTGACGCACAACTCGAAGTCTCTGGAGGCCAGGGCGGATTCGACATCGTCCACTTCGACGAAGGAGATCTTCGCGAACTGCGTGTCATCCAGGACCTCGCGAAGATACCTTCTGCTCAGCCGCAGGGTGTTCTTCAAGTCGATGATGCAGTAGCCGGATAAGTCGTGATTGGACAGGATCGTGTGGCAGGTGCGCCCGTAGCCTGCGCCGATCTCCAGCACCCTTGCGCCACGGAGATCGACGTGCTGCTCGATGAAGCCCAGCTCCAGCGAGGCCTGGAGGTAGTCCATGCACACCGGCTCGCCGTGAACACGGACGGTGATCGGACCGCCCACCTCTCGATTGCCGATCTTCTTTATTCTGGCCCAGTCCTCGTCGGTCAGCTCCATCGCGACGTGGTAAAGCATCGCCTTCAGGTAGCGGACGCCGTTCACCGTGGGATCCCAGAGCGACAGGTTGTAATTTCTGTGGTCCGACTTGAAGGCGCTCAGATCAACTGCAGCGTCCTCGGTGACCCAGAATTCGGAGATGCGCTCCCACATGCGGCTGGCCTGGAAGGTTTGGGCCATTGTGCCGTCCTTTCGTATCGCTGGTCGCGTTCTCAGCCTTCGCGGGAAACGAGAAGGGATTCCGGAATCCGGCATATCAAGTCTTTCGCCATATCGAACGGCCACCGTAGGGCGAGCTTCCACCCTTATCGGTGGGATTAGGGGTCGGCGGCGTGATCTACAGGCTGCCTGCCTCGCGCTTCGCCGACCCGCCCGATGCCGTCCAACCTGCGAGAAGGCGCCACGTGACACAACCCCCACCCCGCCGAGCCCCCCGGAATATTCGGAATAGGGGCGGCGACGCCTCCTTTCCGCGAAGTCGCAACGGTAATCAGTAGTGGACAGCCCCTGTGCGCAGGCGCTCTGTCATTGAGGAGACCCGATGCGATACGCCCGCCTTGGCCGAAGCGCCCTCCAGGTGAGCCGCCTGATCCTGGGCACGCTCAACCTCGGCGTCCGCACGACCCGCGAAGAGGGATTCGCCCTGCTCGACGCGGCCCTCGACCACGGGATCAACACCGTGGACACCGCCAACGACTACGGCTGGCAGCATCACAAGGGCTTCACCGAGGAGTTTCTCGGCGACTGGCTGGCCAAGGGCGACGGCCGCAGAGACAAGGTTGTGCTCGCCACCAAGGTGTGCAACCCCATGAGCGACTGGCCGAACGACTCGGGCCTGTCGATCCGCAACATCATCGGCTCCTGCGAGCGGTCGTTACGCCGTCTGCGCACCGACTGGATCGACCTCTACCAGATGCACCGGGTCGATCCACACGCCTCGTGGGACGAGGTGTGGCAGGCCATGGACATCCTCATCCGGCAGGGAAAGGTCCGGTACGTGGGCTCGTCCAACTTCGCGGGATGGAACATCGCAGCGGGGCAGGAGACCGCCAAACGAGTGGGCGGGCTCGGGCTGGTGTCGGAGCAGTGCGTGTACAACTTGGTGGCGCGGGCGGCTGAGGCCGAGGTGCTGCCCGCGGCCCGAGCCTACGGCGTGTCGGTGCTGGCGTGGTCGCCACTACACGGAGGACTGCTCGGTGGGGCGCTGCGCAAGCTGGCCGAGGGCAGCGCGGTCAAGACCGCCCAGGGCCGCGCGATGGAGGCGCTGCCGCGGTGGCGGCCGAAGCTCGAGGCGTATGAGGAGTTCTGCGCGGGATCGGGCCTCGACCCCGCGGAGGCGGCCCTGGCCTGGGTGCTCAGGCGGCCCGGCATCACCGCGGGCGTGATCGGCCCACGCACGGCGGCCCACCTGGACGGGGCGGTTCGCGCGCTCGACCTGGACGTCCCTGAGGAGCTCGGGAAGATCTTCGGCGAGGCGGGGTGATGGAGATCGTCGGACGGGGCTTCCTCGCCGCCAACTTCGCCCCGTTGCGCGACCGGCACCCGCGGGTGACCCTGGTCGCGGCGGGGCCGTCGAGCACCAGGATCGCCGACCACGGCATCTTCGCCCGCGAGAAGGCCATGCTGCGCGACGTGCTCGACGACTGCCGCAGCCGCGACAGGACCGTAGTCGTCTTCTCCTCGGCGTCGCACGCCGTCTACGGGGACACCGCACATCCCGCGGCCGAGGCTGACCCCTGCCCGCTGGGCGACCCGTTCGGCCGGCACAAGCTCGAGATGGAGTCGATGGTGACCGCGGGCGGCGGGCGCTGGCTGATCCTGCGGCTCAGCCACGCCGTCGGCGCGGGACAGCGGGAGCACCAGTTCTTCCCCTCGATGGTCCGCGCGGTGCGCGCGGGGAGGGTGCGTATGTACCGCGATTGCCACCGAGACCTGCTGGACGTCGCGGACGCGGTACGCGCGGTGGACGTCTTGCTGACGGCGGGCGTGGAGAAGGAGACGGTCAACGTGGCGACCGGCGCCCCTTACCCGGTGGAGGTGGTCGTCGACCATCTCGAACGGCACCTGGCGGTGCGGGCGGCGCGCGAGGTCGTGGACACGCCGCCGTCGCGGACGCTGGTGTCCACCGCCAAGCTCCGCCGCCTGGCCCCCGGGCTGGACTGGCCGGTCGCCGACGAGGCCTACCTGGACCGCCTCGTCCGCGACTACGCCCCCCTGTACTGAGCACGGCGACGCGCCCTCGGCGGCCTGACCGACACCGAACCGTTCGACCTCGCTGATGTCATCGGCGACCGGCGACCGGCGTCCGTATCATCTCGGCATGGTGCTGAACCTGGAGCTACGGCTCAGCCGGCGTGCGGTGCTTCTGGCCGCGGGAGGGCTGCTCGCCGGTTGCTCCCAGCAGCCCGAGGTCGACAAGGTCCACCTGCGACTGGCCACCGGGCCGGCGGGGGCGGTGTACCGGCGCATCGGCGGTTCGCTGGCCGAACACATCTCCGAGCAGGTGCCGGGTGCCACGGTGAGCACCGTGCCGAGCGGGGCGTCCACCGACAACATCCGGATGCTGCGGGCCGGCGAGGTGCACCTCGGGCTGACGAGCCTGGACGCGCTGATCACGGCCGACGGCAGCGCGCCCGAGGGGCTCTCGGCGATATGCCGGCTCTACGACAGTCACCTGCATCTCGTGGTCATGGCCGGTTCGGCGATCGACGAGTTCCGGGACCTCGAGGGCAAGCGCGTATCCCTCGGTGCCCGCGACTCGGGCACAGAGTTCACGTCGCTGCGGGTTTTGAAGCTCGGCCCGGTGAACGCCGACGGCCGATACCTCAGCCAGGCCGAATCGGCGGCGGCACTGCGCGACGGCGAGATCGACGCGATGTTCTCCCTGACCGGCGTCCCGACACCCGCCATCACGGAGCTGGCGCAGCGGCACCCGATCCGGCTGATCCCGTTGGACGCACAGGCGGACGCGCTCTTCACGGCGTTCCCAGGTCCCTACACCCCGGCCATGATCCCCACGACCGCCTACGCCGGCGTTCCGGCCACCCGCACCATCGCCGTGCCGAACGTGCTTCTCGTGCGCAACGACCTGCCCGATGACCTGGTCCGCGCCATCACCGACACGATCTTCACGCACACCGGCACGATCACCTCCACCCACCGCGGCGACGCCGAAGCCGTTCCCGAAGCGTGGCGGATCAACGTGCGGAGCGGGATCTCCACCGCATCGATCCCGCTCCATCCGGGCGCGGCCGGCTGGTTCCGCGACCGCAAGCGCTGACCCAAACGCTGACCCAAACGCTGACCCAAACGCTGACCCAAACGCTGACCCAAACGCTGACCCAAACGCTGATCCGAGCGCTGATCCGAGCGCTGATCCGAGACGGCCGGCAGGCCGGCAGGCCGGCGACGAGCCCGGTTCCTCAGACCAGGGACGGATCCGGGGCGCCGGACGACGACGCCACCCGCGCAACGACCGGCAACGCGACCACTGCGGCGAATCCGTGCCCGGACCCGTCCGGACGCGGCAGGCCCTCCTCCAGCCGCAGCTCGCCCCCCGCCGCCCCGACCAGGTCGGCACAGATCGCCAGCCCCAGGCCGGTCCCGGACACGTTCTGGTGCCGCGGCGACCGCCAGAACCGCCGTAGCGCCTGGGCCCGCTCCGACTCGTCGATCCCCTGGCCGTCGTCCCGGACAGCGATCGTGACCACGCCGCCGGCCGCGGAGGCGTCGCCGCGTCCGGCGCCCCCACCACCGCCGCGTCCGGCATCCGCACCACCACCGCGTCCGGCGCCCCCACCACCACCGTGCCCGGCGGCAGCAGCGCCGGGGACGACTCGGGCGGTCACCTCCACCACCTGCGCGTCCGACAGCCGCAACGCGTTGCTGATCAGCTCGTCCAGGATGCTGCCCAGCCCGCCCGTCGGCTCCAGCAACCGCAGCCCCGGTGGCACGTCGACCGCCAGTGTCTGCCCTGCCGTCGCCGTCAACGCCCGCCACCGGTCCACCCGGGTCGCCAGCACGGCGTCGAGATCCACTGGCGACGCGGTCCGTATGCTCTCCATCCGTGCGCTGGCTTGCAGCGAGTTCAGCATCCGCTGCATCGCCTTCAGCTCGTCCACGGCGATGTCGTACACCTGCCGCCCGTTGCCGTCCGCGCGCAGGTGCGGTTCCAGACTCTCCACAGCGAGCCGGAGGCTGGTCAGCGGATTGCGCAACTGATGCGACGCGTCGGACACGAACGCCCGCTGCCGCTGCACGGCGTTCTCGACCGCGTCCATCATGGTGTTGAACGACTCCGCCAGCCGCCGCAGTTCGATCGGGCCGGTCTCGGCGTCCGCCCGGATGGTGAGGTCGCCCTGCGAGATCCGCGAACTCGCCGCGTCCAGCTCCCGCACCGGCCGCAGCACCCACGCCGACACCGGCCAGGCGACGGCCACCAGCGCGATCAACGGCAGCAGCCCGAGCCCGGCGAGCCAGGCCCATCGCACGAGGATGAGATGGCGCGTCTTCGACAGGTCGGAAATCGTCACGACGGCGCCGATGACCTCGCTGTCCCGGCCCACCGGCTCCGCGACCACGAGTGCGGAGTCGTCCCACGGCGCCCATTCGGCGGACGGTTCGGACCTCGTCCCGGCCAGCGCCGCGGTCACGATCCGGGGCAACGCCGGCTCCGACCGCGCCGCCTCCTGGTACGCATCGGCCTGTCCGAGCAGCACCGTGCCCGACGTGTCGATCACCGCGGCCGGGATGGCGTACAGCTCGTGGTAGCGCGCCAGCTCCTGGCGGAGCGCCTCGGTCCGCCCGGTCGACAGCGCGGTCTCGGCCAGCGACGCGAACCGGCCGACGTCGTTGAGCCGGTCGACGTAGGTCTCCTGCATCTCCCGCTCGGCCACGGTGACGCTGAGCGGAACCCCGAGCGCCGCGACGAGCAGCACCGCGAGGGGCACCAGGACGAAGAGCAGGCGGCGGTGCACGGCGCGTCAGCCGATCAGCTCCGGCCGGTCGGACAGGAGCCGATAGCCGACCCCGTGGATCGTGCGGATGAGCACGGCCGGCGCGAGTTTGTTCCGCAGGGCCGCGATGTGGGTGTCCAGGGTGCGGCTCGAGGACTCCCAGGTCGCGCCCCAGATCTGGTCGAGGATGACGTCGCGGCTCACCACGTTCGGCGCCCGCCGGGCCAGCAGCAGGAGCAGCTCGAACTCCTTGCGGGTCAGCGTCACGGGCGTGCCGTCGACGGTGACCTCGCGGGTGCCGACGCCAATCCGCATCGGGCCGAGGACGAGCGGCTCGTCCGGGTGGCTCAGGGCACGAGCCACCCGGGTGCGCCGCAGGACGGCGTCGATCCGGGCCAGCAACTCCGGGATGCCGAACGGCTTCACGATGTAGTCGTCGGCGCCGGCGCGTAACCCACGGACCCGCTCGTGCTCCTCCGATCGTGCTGTCACGGCGATGACGGCGGTCTCCGGGCGGTCACGCAGCTTGCGGATCACGTCGAGCCCGTCGCCGTCGGGCAGGCCCAGGTCGACGAGGACCACATCGGATGGGGCGGCACGCACGGCCTCCGTGGCGGTGGCGATGCGGTGGACCTCGAAGCCCGCTTGGGCCAGGACGGTCACCAGACCCCGCGCCACGCGGTCGTCATCCTCGATGATGGTGATCCGCATACCGGATTGTACGGCCGAGGCCGATGCTCGCGTTAGCCCCTTCAGTTCTTGGGATTTCTCTGACATCCAACGCATTCCTTGGGATTTCTCTGACACCATCCGCGTCCCTGCCCGCCCAGACTGAGGCGGCGCACTCACCGACGAACGCGAATGCGCTGATGAGGAGGCCGCGATATGAGAACGACCAGCAGGTACCGGGCCGCCGCGCGGATGATCGCCGCGATCGGCGTCGTTTCGCTCGCCGCCGCCTGTTCCGGCAACGGAGGCGGCACCAGCGGAGGCGACACCGGCGGAGGCTACCCGGACCAGAACATCACCTTCGTCGTGCCGTTCAGCGCGGGCGGCCCGACGGACACCGTCACCCGCATGATCGCCGAGCCGATGGCCGCCAAGCTCGGCGCCAAGATCGTCGTCCAGAACGTCGAGGGCGCGGGCGGCACGGTCGGCGCCGGCGACGTCGCACGGGCCCAGCCCGACGGCTACACCGTGCTCATGCACCACATCGGCATGTCGACGGCGCCCGCCCTCTACCAGAACCTGGGCTACAAGCCGCTCGAGAGCTTCGAGACGGTCGGGCTCGTCACCGAGGTGCCGATGACGGTCGTCGCCCGCAAGGACTTCGCGCCCGCGACGCTCCAGGACCTCGTGACCCACGTGAAGGCGAACGCCGACAAGGTCACGCTGGCCAACGCCGGCATCGGCGCCGCATCCCACCTGTGCGGCCTGCTGTTCCAGAGCGCCGCCGGTGTCAAGGTCCAGGAGGTCCCGTACGCAGGCACCGGCCCCGCGCTGACCGACCTCGTCGGCGGCCAGGTCGACTTCATGTGCGACCAGACGACCAACACCAGCGGCCAGATCTCCGCGGGCGAGGTGAAGGCGTACGCGGTCACCACCCCGGAGCGGGTCAAGAGCCTGCCCGACCTGCCCACCACGGCCGAGGCCGGGCTGCCCAACCTTCAGGTCAGCGTGTGGCACGGCCTCTACGTCCCGAAGGGCACGCCGCAGGACGTCGTCCAGAAGCTGTCCGAGGCGCTGAAGGCGGCGCTGGCCGACCAGAAGGTCATCGACCAGATGGCCAAGCTCGGCACCGCGCCGGTCCCGGCCGACGACGCGACTCCGCAGGCGCACCGGGCCAAGCTCGAAGAGCAGCTCGGCACCTGGGCGAAGGTCATCGCCGACGCCGGAATCAAGGCCTCCTGAGGTGGAGCGCCGCCGGTCCTTCCCGGACGTCCTCGCCGGGGGACTCTTCGTCCTGATCGGTGGCGCATTCGCAGTGGGGTCGCTCGGCTACGAGCTGGGCGCCCCACTGCGGATGGGCCCCGGCGCCTTCCCGCTGCTGATCGGCGCGATCGTGGCCGCCCTGGGCCTGGCGATCGTCATCAAGGGACTCATCGCCGGCGAGGTGGTCTCGTTCGGGCCGATCCCCTGGCGCGCGGTCGCCGTCATCGTGCTCGCGCTCCTGTTCTTCGGATTCACCGTACGGGGCCTCGGGTTCGTACCGACGTCGGCGGTGACCGCCCTGCTCACCACGCTGGCCAGTTCGCGCGTCCGGCCGCTCACGGCCGTGGCCGTGGCCGCCGGGCTGACCGTGGCCAGCACGCTCGTCTTCGTTGTCGGACTTCAGCTGCGGATCCCGTTATGGGGCCCCTGGCTGGGGTTCTGACGCGGCATCCGGATTGAGGCATGGAACTTCTCGACAACCTCGCGCTGGGCCTTTCGACCGCCCTGCTGATCCAGAACGTCCTCTACTGCTTCGTGGGAGTGCTGCTCGGCACGGCGGTCGGCGTGCTGCCCGGCATCGGGCCGACGGCGACGGTGGCGATGCTGCTGCCGATCACGTTCAGCTTCGAGCCGGTGACAGCGCTGATCATGCTGGCCGGCATCTACTACGGCGCACAGTACGGCGGCTCGACGACCGCCATCCTGATCAACCTGCCCGGTGAGTCGTCGGCGGCGGTCACCGCGCTGGACGGGCACGAGATGGCCCGGCAGGGCCGGGCCGGCGCGGCGCTGGCCGCCGCCGCGGTCGGGTCCTTCATCGCGGGTACGCTGGCCACCGTCGCGCTGGCCGTCGCGGCCCCGCCGCTGGCCCGCGTCGCGTTGCAGTTCGGCCCGGCCGAATACTTCTCGCTGGTGCTGCTCGGCCTGATCATGTCGATCGCGCTGGCGCGGGGCACGGCGCTCAAGGCACTGGCGATGATCTTCCTCGGCGTCCTGCTCGGCACGATCGGCCAGGACATCTACACCGGCACGCCCCGGTTCGTGTTCGACCAGCGCGAGCTGTACGGCGGTATCGACTTCGTGTCGGTCGCTGTCGGCATGTTCGGGGTGGCCGAGATCCTGCGCAACCTGGAGAACGAGCAGACCCGCACGACGGTCATCAGCAAGGTGAAGAACCTCTGGCCGACCCGCGAGGACCGGCGCCGGATCGTCGGCCCGATCCTGCGGGGCACCGGCATCGGCGCCGCGCTCGGCGTCCTGCCCGGCGGCGGCCACGTGCTGGCCTCGTTCACCTCGTACGCCGTCGAGAAGCGGATCTCGAAGCGGCAGCAGGAGTTCGGGCACGGCGCGATCGAGGGCGTCGCCGGCCCCGAGTCGGCGAACAACGCCGCCGCGCAGACGTCGTTCATCCCGCTGCTCACCCTGGGTCTGCCCGCCCACCCGGTGATGGCGCTGATGGTCGGCGCGTTCATCGTCCACGGCATCACCCCCGGCCCGAACGTCATCACCGACGAACCGGCGCTGTTCTGGGGCCTGATCGCGTCGATGTGGATCGGCAACGTGCTGCTCGTGCTGCTGAATCTGCCACTGATCGGCATGTGGGTGCGCATGCTGCGCATCCCCTACCAGGTGCTGTTCCCGATGATCATCCTGTTCGCCTCGATCGGCACATACTCCCTGGGGTTCAACGCGTACGACGTCTACGCGATCGCATTCTTCGGGATCCTGGGCTACATCCTGATCAAGTGCGGCTGCGAGCCGGCCCCGCTGCTGCTCGGCTTCGTCCTCGGTCCCTTGCTGGAGGAGAACCTGCGGCGGGCGCTCATCATCTCCCACGGCGACGCGTCGGTCTTCCTGACCCGGCCGATCTCCGCGGTGCTCCTTGCCGTGGCCGTGGCAGCGCTCGTCGTCGCCGTCCTCCCGACGATTCGCAGGCGCCGCGAGATCGTGTTCACCGAGGAGGATTAAGTACTTCGATCCCGGCGTCTGGCCTGGCCGCGGGCCGGGCGAGGCTCATCCGCTCACGGCATGAACAGGGTGATGACGCCCCGCCCGCGGTCGGCGGCCTCGGTCAGCCAGCGCATCTGGTAGAGGACGGAGCGTTCGATTGCGTCGATGCCACACCACCGGAACCGACACGGCCCGGGAAATTCTCCGATCCGTTCAGGTCTCGTACGGGTCAGCCGCCGAAACGGCCCCACGCCACGAAGGCGGCCAGAGCGAGCAGGACCGCGGTCACCACGATTCCCTGAGCCTCTTGCCGGCGGCCGTGCACGATGATCGCGCCGCCCATCAGCAGCACCACACCGGCGGCGGCCAGCGGCACCAGAACCGGAGCGATGCCGAGCGCGGCGGGCAGGACCAGGCCTGCCGCGGCCAGCACCTCGAGGACGCCGATGGCCTTGACGGTGCCGGCGCCGAAGTCTTCGAAGACGCCCATGCCGGAGGCGACCAGCTTCTCTTTGGACTGGATCAGCTTCATGGCGCCACTGGCCAGGAAGACCACGGCCAGCAGTCCCGCAACAATCCACAGAGCCACGTTCATGAGGGGTTTCCCGTTCGCTGATAGGTGTTTCGTGTCAGTGGTACGACGACACAGCCCCTCGAAACGTGAGGCCGCTTGTGGTGAAATGTGCCGAATGGAGCGGGCAAGGCAGCTGGTAGGCGAGATGCTCGTCTACTGTTTCGTCGTCGTCCTGGTCACCGGCGCCTTCCTGACCTTCTTCTACACCCCCAGCGGCGAGACGGTCCCGTACAGCGGCGCCTATGAGCCGCTACAAGGCATCCCGATGAGCGCCGCCTACGAGTCCGTCCTGAACATCAGCTTCGACGTCCGCGGCGGCCAGCTCATGCGGCACCTGCACCACGAGTCCTCGTCGCTGCTGGTGCTGGGGGCGGTCGTCTGGGTGCTGCTCGGCCGTTTCCGGTACGTTCTCGCGCTGCTCGGGCTGGCCCTGAGCCTGTTCGGAGCGCTGACCGGCTACGCATCCGTGGACGACCTCCTGGCAGACACCTTCCTGAGCAGGATCCCCATCCCCATCTGGTACGCCTTCCATCTGCTGGCGGCGCTGACCACGGCCGCCGTCCTGCTGATCTCTTCGCGCAAGGAAGCAGCCCGCCACCCCCGAACGCCGGCCTTCATAGCCCTGACCCTTGTCCTGACGGTGATGGCCTTCTGGCTGTGAGCCTCGCTGCGCGCATCCTGAGCCAGCGGCGGTCGGCCTGTCCACGACCGGCCCTCGTCAGGCGGACACCATCGACCGGGCGGTCGAGCCGGCACCAGCTGGGACGCCGAACTGGACGAGCGGCTCGCCGGCACTGGCAGAGGACCCCGAGACCTACTGGACGGCACGGGGCTCGCTGAAATGGCAGTGATCGTTTAGGGTGGGTATGCCCTCCGAAGGCTGGAGCCCGCCGTGCCGCACCTGTCTCGTCGCCACGTTCTATCCCTGCTCCCCGCCGCCGGTCTGCTCGCCCTGGCAGGCTCCCCCGCGCGTGCCGCGGTGGGAATCGATCACGCGCGGCTGCTCGCCAACACTGTGGCGATGCTCGCGGGGACTCCGGACGTCAATGCCCGGCCCGAGGTCGCCGGCAAGCTGGCGGCGATCCTCCGGACCGCCAGGCAGCGGCTGACCGCCATGGACCAGGCGGGCGACGGCGAGCTGTTCTCCGGCCTGCGGCTCGGCGCCGACGACGCCAATCTGCGGCTGGCGTTCCAGTATCTGTACGAGATCGCGCTCGCGACCCGCACGCCGGGCGGCGAGCTCGCCGATGACGTCGCCGTCCAGCGACGGGTCGTCGACGGCCTGCTGTGGCTGCACGAGCGCCACTACGGCGACCAGTCGGCGGGCTACTACGGCAACTGGCACAACTGGGAGATCGGCATCTCCACCCACGTGAGCAGGACGCTGGCCCTGCTGGCCGAACGGGTGCGGGAGGAGCGGCCCGCTCTGAGGGCGACCTACATCGCCTCTATGGACGCCTACTTACGCAACGGCAAGGACGGCGACGTCGACCTCGACTCGCGCTTCCACACCGGGGCGAACTTGGCCGACATCGCCGCCAACCGGATGCTGCAGGGCGCGCTCACCGGCGACGACGCCCGCGTCGGCAAGGCCATCTCCGACCAGGCCACCGTCTTCGCCACGATCGACCCCTACGACCTACGGCACGGCGTCACCGACGGCCACTACCGCGACGGCTCCTTCATCCAGCACCACTCGGTCGCCTACACCGGCTCCTACGGGCGCATCCTGCTCACCCGCGTCGTGCAGACCCTCAAGATGCTGGAGGGTGCGACGAGCGGCGGCTCCTCCGACCTGGCCGGCGTGGTGTACCACTGGATCGCCGACGGCTTCGCCCCACTGATCTTCGAGGGGTGGATGATGGAGATCGTCAAGGGCCGGGCGGTCTCGCGCACCACCACCGGCTACGCCGACGTCGGAGTGATCGTGGAGGCCATCGTCGACCTGGCCGACCACGCGGCGAGCGCCGAGGCTCTGGCTCTGAAGAAGTACGTCAGGTTCCTGCCGGCCGCCGACACGGCGGCCTTCGTCTCCCCGGTCAGCGTCGCGCGCTACGCGGCCATCCGCGCCGACTCCGCCATCCCGCCCGCCGACCTGAACGCGCCCGAGCGCTCGGTGGCGTTCAACTCCATGGACCGCACTGTCCACCGCCGCCCCGGCTACGCCTTCGCCCTCGCGCGCAGCTCCGAGCGGATCAGCATGTACGAGTACATGAACGGCGAGAACCTCATGCCCTGGTTCCAGGGCGGCGGCGCGTACTACCTCTACCTGGCGGGGGAGGACCAGCGCGAGGTCTTCGGCGTCGACTACTACACGGCCGTCTCGCCGTACCGGCTGGCCGGGATCACCGCGCCCACGGAGGAGCGGCGCACGGTCTCCGAGCTGTACGGCCAGTTCTGGTACGAGAACCCGGCCCACCCGCTGAACTTCACCTCCTCCTCGGAGTCCCAGAACACCTACGTGTACTTCCCCCGCGCCGGCAACTCCTTCTCCGGCGGCGCCACCCTCGGCGCGTACGGCGCGGCCGGCATGGTCCAGTCCGACGACGCCGCCTACACCGCCAAACAGGCGGGCATCTTGCCTGACGACTTCGTCGCCTACCGCAACGCCCGCGCGACGAAGTCCTGGTTCATGCTCGACGACGAGATCGTGGTGCTGGCCGCGGACGTCTCCGGCCAGGGCGGCCGCGACGCGGTGACCACCGTGGACAGCCGCATCGCCGCTCCCGCCGACGCGATCGAGCTCACCGGCGAGGGCTGGCGCGGCAGGGCCTGGCAGGCCGGCGACACCACGCCGCCGCGCTGGCTGCGCTACGCCAACGCCACCCGCGGCACCGCGATCGGCTACGCCTTCCTCACCGGGCAGCCCGTGGCGGCCGGCGTGGAGACGGTGACCCGCAGCCGCAGGGTCGTACGCGCGTCCAACCCCGACACCAGCGTGACCAAGAACGTCTTCACCGCCTCCGTCACCCACCCCGCCACCGGCGACGTCCCCGCCCTCGCCTACGCCCTGGTCCCGAACGCCACCGAGACCCGCCTGCGCGGCTACGCGAACGGCCCGCTGACCGTCCTGGCCAACGACCGGCACGTGCAGGCGATCAAGCACGGGAAACTCGGGATCGTCGCCGCCAACGTCTTCACCGACGGCCCGCGCCACGCCGAGCGCCTGCTCATCGACGGCCCCGCCTCGGTCATCGTGCGGTCAGGCGAGCGCACGGTCGTCGCCCTGTCCGACCCCACCATGAACCGCGACCGCGTCACGGTCGTCCTGCGCGGCGCACCCCTTCGCCTCGTCGCGGCGGACGAGGGAGTGACGGTACGCCGCGTGCCGGGCGGCACCCTGATCCAGGCCACCACCCGCCACGCCCACGGCCATACCTTCACCGCCACCCTGCGCTGACGGCGGTCACGACCCGGCCGGCTCCTGAATCACCTGGACCTTGGTCGATCGCCGGGCTTGACGATCATCCGTACATCTGATGGCAGACCTGGTTGTGGAGACGGGACTCGGGGCGCGATAGCGGGAACAACTCATCGCACTTCTCAGCAAGCAACGAGGCCATTCCGTTGCTGGTGCCGTCTTCTGGTACCTCTTCCGCGCTCCTGACCTCCACGGGAGGGTCGACCCGCCTCTTCACCACGGTCTTGCCGGATGGATGCGGGGGGACGTTCTCATGTCGATGACGCGGTACGGCCCGGGTCCCCGTCCGGGTCCCCGTTGGGGTCTCCGTCCGGGTCCCCGTTGGGGTCCCCGTCCACGTCCCCGTTCGAGGCTCCGTTCGGGTCCCCGTTCGAGGCTCCGTTCGGGTCCCCGTTCGAGGCTCCGTTCGAGGCTCCGTTCGAGGCTCCGTTCGAGGCTCCGTTCGAGGCTCCGTTCGGGTCTCCGTGCGGTGGTGCTGCTCAGACGATGTCGCCCCACGGGTCGACGCTTTGGGCCTCGGTCTGGACGTGGCCGAGCGCGGCGGGCGGACCACGGCCGTGGGACTCGGCGGCGAGGTGGGCACGACCGCGCGTTCCGTCACGCGCGGGTGAGGCGTCGGCGCCATGGCGGTGCCCATCCCCGGGGAGGTGGTGTCCGTGCCCCAGGCGCTCGACCAGATGCCCAAGGCCACGCAGACCACGAAACCGGTGATGACCGCCGGTCTGGTCCGGCGGTCCCAGTCCCGTGGTGACGATCGCTCCGGTGGGGTCGGAGTTGAGTACGTTCGCCAGCCGAAAGACTCGGCCCCACCGACGAGCCTGACCGGCTGCCGACGTGGCAGGCCGTTCGAAGGGCGCAGCATCGGTGGAGGCTCTTCGGGTGAAGGTGCGGGGTGGTCGTGTTCGTCGTGCATGGCTCTCCCTCCTCACTACCCGTGCACGCCAGGGTGCCGCAGCGTGGCGACGTCCGGCCGCAACGACTCGGTGTGACGAGCAGGGGATTGAGATGACCTTGGCTTTGGCCGGGGCCGAAGATGGAGGAAACGCGATTTATGCGGCCAAGGCGTTGATCTGCTTTGCCGGCCGTCCATGCGCATGGCGCAGATGCGTGAGCACGCTGCTGGTCATCGGCCCGCTGATGACCGCGCTGGTCCTGCTCGCCGCGCTGCCCATGGTGGCCGCCCAGTTGTCGCTGAGCCGCCGGCACGCGCATCTGGTGTGGGCCGTCAACCCCGGCGTGCGCCGCCAGTTCTTCTACGCCGGCCTCCTCAGGCGAGCGGCTACCAGCCCGGGCGCCCCTGAGCGGGCGTCAACCTCCCGACCGCTCCCGACCGGCACGCCGAGGGACTGCTATGTGCTCGCAGCCGACTCGGCGCGCTCGCGGGAAGCGAGGTGGGTGACGCACAGGCTGGGCTCGACGAACGGGTCCAGGGCCTCCGCGTCGAGCGGCGCGTCGATCTCCGCCAGCAGGCCTTGCATGAGCCCGAGGTGAAGCGAGCAGATGACCTCACGATTGCCCATCGCCACCTCGCGGAACGGGCAGTGGCGCAGGAGCACCTGCCGTTCCCGGCCGGCGACGACCGCCTCGGGGGCGAAACCGATGTCATCGAGCATGCGGACGAGTTGCCGGATCGCGGCCGGGCCGTCGACGGGCCGGAACGGCGGTGGCCTTTCGGCGAGGTAGCGCCCCCAGGCGCGCCCGGCACGCAGGGCGGCCTCGGCGGGCTCGGGCGTCTCGCCGGCCATGTAGCCGGTGAGGATCTCGGCGAGCAGCCGGTAGCTGCGCCGCCCCGCGCGCCCGCCGTCGGAGCGGGCGGCGTAGAGGACGCGGGGCCTCCCTGGCTGCTCGCGCTCTTCGACCTGCCGGTCGGCCAGCTCCGCCTCGACGAGGCCGTCGAGGTGGAATCTGGTCGTGTTGCGGTGCAGCCCCACGCGCTCGGCCACGTCCTCGACGGTCAGCGGCACCCCGGCGCCGCGCAGGGTGGCGAGCACGCTGGATCGACTCTTCCCCAGGGCGGGCGCCCCGCCGGGGTCGGGTCGGGTCAGATCGCGCACATCCATGCGAGCCATTTTCACATATGAACTTGGTTAAAACAAGGCAGAGCCTCGTTCAGCAGCACGAAACGGTTGCGACGAGGAGCGTGCCACCCCGGTCGCAAGCCCGTCCGGCGAGGTAACTACGGTACCCACCATAAGAACGAATTCAGTTCGTTAAAACCAGTTAGAGAGGTCAGATGTCCAAAGCCAAGGCCCTCGCCGGAGCCATCGCCTTCGCCACCGCGATGGCCGTTCCCGCCTGGTTCGTCCCTGTCAGCACCACGGCCGAGAGCGCGCACACGCACACCGCCCCCGCCACCGAGTCCAGCGGGATGTCCGGCATGTCGCATGCCGACGACGCCTCCGGCGGCTCGGATTCGGCCGCGGCCTCCACGGACGGCACCGGCGCCGCGATGGACTGGAAAACCATGGACGCCCAGATGGCCAAGCGCGACAAGTCCTTCCCCGCCGCCACCAAGGGCCTCGGCGCGCAGGTGCTGCAGCCCAAGATCCTCGCCGACGGGACCAAGGAGTTCCACCTCACCACCGAGGTGGTGAAGTGGGAGGTCGAACCGGGCAAGGTTGTCGAGGCCTGGAGTTACAACGGCACGGTGCCGGGGCCGACGCTCCGGTTGAAGGTCGGCGACAAGCTGCGCATCGTGCTGGAGAACAAGCTGCCGGAGTCGACCGGCATCCACTGGCACGGCGTCCTGCTGCCCAACGCGCAGGACGGCGTCACCAACATCACCCAGGACCCGGTGCCGCCGGGAGCCACCTACACCTACTCCTTCATCGCGTCCCGGCAGATGGTCGCCTGGTACCACTCCCACCACGACGGCACCAAGCAGGTGACCAACGGCCTGTTCGGCGCACTCATCATCGGCGACCTGCCGCTGCCGGAGGGCGTGAAGGTCAGCCAGGAGATCCCGTTCGAGCTGCAGGACGCCGGCACGATCGGCATGACCATCAACGGCAAGTCGTTCCCGGCGACCCAGCAGATCCGCGCCCGCCGCGGCGAGTGGATCGAGGTGCACTACATCAACGCCGGCGTGCAGAGTCACCCGATGCACCTGCACGGCATCGACCAACTCGTCATCGCCAAGGACGGCTTCCCGCTCGCGCAGCCGTACAAGGCCGACACCGTGTCGGTGGCGCCCGGCGAGAGGTACACCGTGCTCGTCCACGCCGACGCACCGGGCCGATGGGCATGGCACTGCCACATCTTCCCCCACTCCGAGGGCCCTCAGGGCATGTTCGGCCTGTTCACCGAACTGCTCGTCACCTGACCCGGCACACCTCTCCGAACCCCTGCCCGTACCGACCGAACAGGAAGGAAACCTTGTCCGAGAACGCGTCCGGCCCCACGGGGCCGGCTCCGCACGGCTCGGCACGGAGGGTGGCCGACGCCCCCCTCCCCGCTGCCGGGAACCGTCGAATCCTGACCCTGATATCCAGCCTCATGCCCGTCATCAGCGGCGCCGTCGCGCTCGGGCTGCTCGTCGGCTTCACGCTGGTCCTCGTACAGCCCGGCCCGGCGCCGGTGTCGGCGGCGGGCGTCGCGGGCGCGGCCCCCGCCCCCGGCCCGATGAGCTTCGAGATCGAGCTCGGCGAGATGTACGTCAAGCCGGCGTCGATCGACGTGCCCGCCGGCGCCGACGTCACCGTGCACGTCACCAACCGGGGCACCCAGCAGCACACCCTCGCCCTCGAAGGGCGGGAGACCCCGCTGATCGACCCGGGCAAGTCCGCCACCATCCGCTGGGGCGTGCTGACCAGGTCCACTGAGGCGTGGTGCCTGGTCGCCGGGCACAAGGACTCCGGCATGAGGATGACGATCACCATCGCCGGCCAGACCCTGGCGGCCGGTGCCGCCCCCGACGCCGCGCCGACCGCCGGCACCGAGGGCACCGCGGCCGCGAGCACCGACGCGAAGATCGACCCCAGCGCGAAGCCGGGCCCCGGCTGGCAGGCGATGGACCCCACGCTCAAGCCCGCCGAGGGCGGCGCCACCCACGAGGTGACCTTCCACATCCAGGAGAAGGTCATGGAGGTGGCGCCGGGCGTGAAGCAGATGCGCTGGACCTTCGCCGGCACCGCCCCAGGCCCCACGCTGCACGGCAAGGTGGGTGACGTCTTCAAGGTCACCCTGGTCAACGACGGCACGATGGAACACTCCATCGACTTCCACGCCTCCAAGGTCGCGCCCAACGTGCAGATGCGGACGATCAAGCCGAACGAGTCGCTGGTGTACGAGTTCAAGGCGAGTTACGCCGGGATCTTCACCTACCACTGCGGCGCCGATCCGATGATCTACCACATGGGCAACGGCATGGTCGGGGCGGTCGTCGTCGACCCGCCGGACCTCGGCAAGGTGGACAAGGAGATCGTCCTCGTCCAGTCCGAGCTCTCCCTGGGCCCGGCCGGCCAGCCGGGCGATCTGAAGAAGATGCTCGCCGGCGCCTCCGACGCGGTGGTGTTCAACGGCTACTTCAACCAGTACGCGTACACCCCGATCACGGTGAATCCGGGGGACCGCGTCCGCGCCTGGGTGCTGGACGCCGGGCCGAACGAGAACACTGCCTTCCACGTGGTCGGCACCATCTTCGACACCGTGTGGAAGGAAGGCGCATACCTCCTGCAGCCGAACAACCCGAACAAGGGCGGCTCGCAGACCCTCGACCTGCAGCCCACGCAGGGCGGCTTCGTCGAATTCACCCTCCCCGACGCGGGCACCTACCCCTTCATCACCCACAAGATGATGAACATGGCCAAGGGCGCGCTCGGAGTCTTCCAGGTAGGAGAAACCAAGTGACCACCCAGGCGATGACCCCCGAATCGGCGCGGCCCCGCTCGGCGCCCACCGGAAGACCGGCCCACATGACCGCTACGCCGGTGCGCGTCGCCGCCGCCGCGTCGGTCCTGGCCGGACTGATCCACTACGCCGTCATCCCCGAACACCGAGGTGAGTGGTGGGGGTACGCCATCTTCTTCACCCTGCTCGGCGCGTTCGAGATCGTGTGGGCCGTTGCGGCGTGGACGGGCGGGCGCAGGGTGATGTTCCTCGGCGTGCTGGTCAACGTCGCGGTGCTCATCGTGTGGACGCTCAGCCGGACGACGGGAATCCCGATCGGGCCGCACGCGGCTGCCCCGGAGCCGTACGGCGCGCTGGACGTCATATGCGGCGTGGCCGAGATCGTGACCATCGGCGCGATCCTGATCGCACTGCGCGGCCGACGGCCGGTTCCCGGGCTCTGACCGCACGGCCACACCTTTCGGCCCGGTGCCGGACGCGAAGCTCCGCGCCCGGCACCGGGCCCCGGCGGCTCACGCGCCGAGCAGGGCGAGCAGGTCGGGGAAGGAGTCGATGACGTGGGACGGCGCCGGGGAAACGGCCTCGGCGTGGGGCCGGCTCTTCCCGGTCCGAACGAGGACGCCGGTGATGCCACAGCGCTGGGCGGCCAGCACATCGGCTTCCACGTCGTCGCCGATCATGATCGCCTCATCCGGGCGTACGGCCAGCAGATCCAGCGCCGACTGGAAGAAGGCGGCGGCGGGCTTTCCCACGACCTCGGCCTCGACACCGGAGGCGCGTTCCAGGCCGAGCAGGAAGGCGCCGCCGTCCAACTGCAGACCTTGGTCGGTGCGCCAGCAGAGGTTGCGGGCCATGGCGACGAGCTTCGCTCCACGCTGCAGGTGGCCGAATGCGCGGTTGAGCGCCTCGTAGCTGAACTCGGGGCCGGCCCCGCCCACGACGAGCACGTCCGGATCGTCCTCGACGAGGCGTACGCCTGGAAGGTCCTCCCGGATGTCGCCGCTGTTCAGGAGCACGCAGCGGGCGTCCGGATGTCGGGTGGCCAGGTAGGAGGCGGTCGCAAGGGGTGCGGTGAGCATGTCGTCCGGGCTCACGTCGAAGCCGGCGTCGAGCAGGGCCGCGGCGATCTGGGCGCGGGTTCGGGAGGTGGTGTTGGTCAGCAGCTTGATGCCCACGCCCATGGCGCGCACCCGGGCCAGCGCTTCGACCGCACCGGGAATCGGCCGCCAGGAGACGGTGAGCACACCGTCGATGTCGATCAGGACGGCTCTGGGCGACGTCATACCTCGAAGGTAGTCCCTGGTCCCCTGGTCGTTGGTCCCGTGGTCCCTGACCCTCACATCCGGGGGACGGCGTCCCCGAAGGTGGTGTGGGACGTGGTAGACGCCACGATCTTTCCGGCGACGACCACGTGGCGGGGTGGGGAGTGCCGAGTCAGCGCTTCGCGGACGGTCCGGCTGTCCAGGATGACGAAGTCGGCCGGTGCTCCCGCCATAAGGTGTGCGGCGGGGCGGCCGATGACGCGGGCGGCGGTGACGGTCACCATGTCGTACAACTTCTCGAGGGCGGCGTCGGTGCGGGCGTCCAGCAGGTGGGCGGCGTCGTCCACCAGCATGGCGACCCGGCGCCCGTGCCGGCGAGCCAACTCGACGACGCTGTTGACGTGCCGCTCGGCGTCGGCGTCGGTCCATTCGATCCAGGGGATGCCGCCCACCACATCGGCGCCGCGCCTGACGGCCTCGACGAGCAGTTCCTCGGTCACCGGCTCGCGCAGCAGGCCGTCCTGGGGGAAGGCCACCACCTGGACGTCGATCAGGCCGGCGAACTCGCGGCGCAGTGCCAGCAGGGCGTCGATCCCGGTCAGTTGCGCCTTGGCGTCGACGTCGGCGAAGGCTTGCACGGCTCGTACGCCGTGCCGTACGGACTCCAGCAGGACCGGACGCGCCCGGGCCAGGACCGCCTCGACGGTTTGGCCGTGCTTGACGACGGCAGCGGTGTGGATGGCGCTCATCGCCGCACCCATGGCGCCGGTCGTGTAGTCCTCAAGCGCGCTCGACCCCGCGAGCTCCAGCGTGCCGGCCTTGCACAGATGTAGGTGGGCGTCGACGAACGGCTCGGTGATCAGTGCGCCGTCGGCGTCGATGGTCATGCCAGCGGCCGGGCCGGGGTCGTGGTCGTCCTCGGTGAGCAGGCTGATCCGGCCATCGCGGGCGGCCAGCATCCAGCGCCCGGGGCGACCACGCCTGGCGGCGTTGCGGACGAGCAGGTCAGGGGCTTCCATGGCAACACGCTAGGGGCATCCGGTGGAATAGATCACTGTCGCGGGGGTGCGAAAGAGTCGGATCGTTTGAGACGCTACGTGAGCGTCCGGTAACTAGTGTGCTGTTCGAACCTGCTACTGATCGGACCATTGACCGCTTCCAGAGAGTACGGAGCCATCCGTGTCCTTCGCTGAGCACATCGCACCGATTCTCCGCGCGACCATGGAGATACTGCGCGAAGCCGGCCATCCCATGCAGCCCGAGTCAGTGCGTGATGCGATCACGAAGAGAGTCGAGATCTCACCCGAGCACCAAGAGCTCAACGCACACGGCCAGATGCGCTGGTGGGCGCAGTTAGGCTTCCGAACGGGCGAAGCAGCGTCTCTAGGCTGGATGATCAAGAGAAACGGCTGGTCGATCACAGACTCAGGCATCCACGCGCTGGGCCGGTTTCCAGGAGTCGAGCTCTACCACGAGCTGACACGTCAATACCGGGCGCGTCGCGTGGCCGCTGAGACACGCAGCTACACCGATCCCCGGTGGAGGACGGTCTTGGAGGCCTTGGCCCGCCTGACGCCCGGCACCTGGACTACCTATGGCGACCTGGCCGAACTAGTCGGCATGTCAGCACAGTCGGTCGGAGGCTTCATGGCCTCATCGCTCGAATCCTTGAACGTCCATCGAGTGCTCCAAGCGAACGGCCGCATCTCGCCGGGTTTTCGCTGGCTGGATCCCGAACGGACCGATGATCCCCGTGAGGTTCTGGAGCGGGAAGGAGTCCGGTTCGATCCCGCCGGTCGAGCCTCCCCTTCCCAACGGGTCAGGGCCGACGCCTTCCGCCGGATGCTTACGGATCTGCTGCCTCTCCCTGTCATGGGAACCGTGGTTGACGACACTCCAGGGGCGTTCGAGCAGTTCCAGCGCAACCTGGACTACGCCCGACAGCTCGTCCATGGGGGCCGGAGCCTGGAAAGACTCAAGGTCGGCGCCTTCGATGTCACGGACCTCTACCGAGCCGCCTGGACCCAGGCCGTCGCGGCGCTCGACCACTGGGTCACCCGGGAAATCATCGACCGTGGAGTGGCGCTCGCCCAGCGCCCCGGAGCGACGCGCCCTCCCAGGTTCAACAGCCTGTCCATCCCCGTCGAGTTGTTCGAGAAGGTCCACCATCACGACGAACCCCTCGCCGAATCTTTCCGGGCCTACCTGGAACAGTTCTTCGGGTTCATGACCTTTCAGAACCCCAACAAGATCAAGGAAGGGTTCGCTTACGTCAGCACCGTCAACCTCTGGCCGGCGGTCGCTGAGATCCTCACCGAACAAGATCCGGCGACACCGATCACAGCCGACGAAATACGTACTCAACTCAGAGACATCGCATGGCGCCGGAACAACATCGCACACACAGCCGATCACGACCCCGAGCGCTCCGACCAGAAGAAGGCCGTCAACGCCCAAGAGGCCGAGCAGACCATCGATACACTCGAGTCGATCGCGATATCGATACTCCAAGCACTCGGCGATCCGCTCCCGACCACGGATTACGACTCCGCCCCAGCCGAGGCCGGTCCCCTTGGCGCCGCTCCTGCACCGACCGCGACCGAGTCGTCCGGCCTCGTCAGAGGATCGAGCAAGTGGGACGAACGCAGCCTCCTCAGTGCGCTGGAACAGTACTGCCCCTCTAAGGTGGCCGACACTCTCCTGGCCGTCTACCGGCATGCGGAGCGCCATCCATCCTTCCGCGGCTACTACTTCGGCGAAGCCGCTTATCCCTCGGTCACGGCCTGGTTCAGCCTCGGTCACGACGAAGCGGCCGTGTGGAGCATCTATACGGGCGTCAGCAAATCGGTTCTGTCGATCAACTTCGAGTGGATGCGCAACCGAGGAGCGTCCGGCGACCGCCTCATACGACTAGCCGACACGCTCGGAGCCCTCCCCGAATGGAGGGACGTACCCGCACAGTTGGCGTCCGCCGACTACGCCAGGCGGCCATCCCTTGCTCCATCGGCCCTGGCTCGTCCCGATG
The DNA here is from genome assembly GCF_040649575.1 of Nonomuraea sp. NPDC048916. Classification (NCBI taxonomy): domain Bacteria; kingdom Bacillati; phylum Actinomycetota; class Actinomycetes; order Streptosporangiales; family Streptosporangiaceae; genus Nonomuraea; species Nonomuraea sp. NPDC048916. Next base: position 20,023 of record NZ_JBEZFS010000033.1, on the reverse strand, counting down.
CCTCTTGGCTCGTCATCGAAGCCCTGAATGACTTCTTGGCCGTGGACATCAACCTCTGACAGTCACGTTCAGCTCCGCGGGTCCGCGAAGCGCGCTGACGCTCGTCGGAGCCCTCGTCCGGGCTTGTGGACGGCTACCGGCACTGGACAACATGCCGCTTACGTGATCTGACGGAAGGAGTAAAGGGCGCCGTCCATCACGAAAACAGGAGGCCCTGGAATGAGCGATACGCCGCGACTGCACACCGCCGGCACCACCCTGCTGGACCGAGCCCGCGAGCTGCGCCCGCTGATCGAGCGCGAGGCGGCCACCGCCGAGGCGCAGGGCAGGCTCACCATCTCTGTCGTGGACGCCCTGCACGAGGCAGGACTTTTCGGCATCTGGGTGCCTGTGCCGCTGGGCGGCGCCGAGCTCTCCCCGAGAGAACTGATCGCCGTCTTCGAGGAGCTCTCCTACGCCGACCCCTCGACGGGCTGGGTGGTCATGGCCACCACGCTGGAGAACGGCACAGCTGGTGCCTACCTGGGCGACGAGGCCGTCGAACGGATCTTCAACGGCCCGCGGATGCCGGTCTTCGCGGGTCAGGGCACCCGGCCCGGCACCGCCGTACGCGAAGACGGCGGTTTCCGCCTCAGCGGGCAGTGGAGCTTCGCCTCGGGCATGCCGCACGCCCAGTACGTCCACAGCCTGGGTGCCATCGAGGGCACCGGCGAGGCCCGGATCTTCATCACCCCGATCGAGGACGTCAAGATGCTCGGCAACTGGGACGTCCTGGGCCTGCGCGCGACAGGCAGCATCGACTACTCCATCGACGGCGCCTTCGTACCGGAGTCCCAGACGCACGTCTTCACCCAGAACGAGCCGCTGCGCGGCGGCGCGATCTACCGGCTCGGCGTGCTCGACCAGGCGTTGATCTGCCACTCCGCCTGGGCGCTCGGGGTCGGCCGCCGGCTACTCGACGAGCTGATCCGCTACGCCGGGGCACGGGCCGGGCGGCCCGGCCAGATCGCCGGCAGTGACGCCTTCCACGCCGACTTCGCCCGTGCCGAGGCGACGTTCCGCGCGGCGGAGGCGCTGGTGCACGCGACATGGGACGACACGGAACGCACCCTGGACTCTGGCCGGACGCTCGACGTACGCCAGGAGACGATGGTGCGGCTCGCGCTCAACCACGTCACGTCGACGGTCGCCGAGGTGGCCCGTTTCGTCTACGCGTCGGGCGGCACCTCGGCGCTGCGCGACGGGCTGATCCAGCGGCTGTTCAGGGACGTCCACGCCGGCACCGCGCACATCACCTCGGGCCCGCAGCTGCTTCGGGAGTGCGGGCGCGAACTGGCCGGTCTGGCTCCGGACCAATCCTGGACGCTCTTCGCCCTGGAGGCGTGAGCAGGGGCGTTCAGGACCGCGACCATCGCAGGCGGTCCGCGGGCGACCATCGCAGGAGGTTCAGCGGTGCGACCAGCCCAGAGCATCTCAAGGGAAGGGCGGCGCATACCCTGGCTGGGAAGGTGAGGAGCCGTCATGACCGAACAGCATCGGGACGCCGCGCTTTCCCTCTCCGAGCAGGCGACCATACGAGAACTACTCGACGCCGACCGTCGCAGGACCACGGACCGTGTCGCCCTGCTGGGCCGCGACCGGGACGAGATCGTCACATCGTCGGCGCTGACGGCCTCCGACGATGAGCACGACCCCGAGGGCACGTCCACGGCGTTCGAGCGGGCCCATGTCCAGGCCCTTCTCGATCAGGCCCTGACACACCTCGCCGAACTGGACCTCGCTTCCGAGCGGCTACGCGATGGCACCTACGGGACCTGCGCGAGGTGCGGGCAACGCATTCCCATCGAGCGCCTGAAGGTCCTCCCGGCCATCAAGACCTGCGTGAGCTGCGCCTCCCGCCGCCGCTGACCCGCGGACCGGACCTGGCCGGACTGATCTAAGCCGGGCATCCGCCAGCGATGCGCGAAACAGAACGGTCTCCTGCACGAAAACAGAGCAGGCACGACCTTGTCGAAGGTCGTGCCTGCTCGTATGTCCCACCCGGCACGGGCCCTGTGCCGGGTGGGACAAGGACGTCTTAGACGTCCTTGCACCACATCCAGCCGTAGTCCGGAACCCAGCAGCGGTACCAGCCGTCACTTGGCCTGGCCTGGGCTGCGCTGCCGAGGATGGTCAAGGACGCTGCGGCGATCACCGCGACCGCGGTGATCCGGCGACCCGCGCGCGCGAAGGCACCGGTCTTCTTCTCGTTCGTCATGCCCCCATTCCACCGCGTCCCTCTTGCAACGCTCTTAAATCTGGCTGCACCACGCAACTCAGGCCACTTCCCCCGGCCGTCGCGCCGCCCGGGTGACCACTCCAGCCGCCGCCGGGCCGCCACCGCCACGTTGCCGCCACCCTCGGCACCCGCCAGCACGATCCGCGCCCGCATCGCCAGCGCCTGGCCCAGCCCTGCGGGACGGCCGCCTTCAGCAGGGGCGCGGAAAGCCCCTGGATCCTCTGGTGACCCGCGTCGGCGGGCGTCAGGAGGACCGGGTCGCGTAGTAGCGGCGGGACTTGTCGCGGCTGCCGCAGGTGGTCATGCTGCACCAGCGGCGGCGGTTGTTCTTGCTGGTGTCGAGGAAAAGCCAGCAGCATGACGGGCACTCGCCCAGCCGGCCGAGCGGCCCATGGCCGAGCAGTTCCATCGCGGACGCGGCGACCTCCCAGAGCAGGATCCGTGCCGTCCCCGGTGTATCCCATGTGAGCCGGTAGTGCAGATCCTCCCCCTCGCCCCGTCTGTCGTCGAGGCGGCCGTGCGCGACGCCGTCGGCATGCGTGGCGGCGATGGCGTCCAGGTCCGCGCGGGGCGGTCGCTCACCGTGCGCGAGCGGCTGGAACACCCGGAACACCACCTCACGCAACTCCCGCGCCGCGGGCAGCGCGGCGGCGAGCCCGGCCGTCTCCTCGATCGGGTGCCCCACGGCCCGGGCCCAGGTCTCGGCTTCCTCCGCACTGGCCAGCCAGTCCCGCCGCGCCACCGGGCGGGCGTTGACGGTGTTGGCGAAGTCCAGGCAGAGCGCGTTGCCGACCAGTTCGACATCCATCATCACACCAGTATCTCACTGCTCAAATGCCGTTGACAGGTCAGAGCAGAGAAAGCCAGGCTATGACCGATCAACAATATTTGAAAGGTAAGAACGTCGTGCTTCCCCTATCACTCGGCCGGCCGTTCAACGCGCTGTGGTTCGGCACCGGTGCCGCGAACCTGGGAGACGGCATGGCGTTGTTCGTGCTGCCCTTGCTGGCCATCGCCGTCGACGCGTCCCCCGGTGGGGTCGCCGCCGTCACCGCGGCGCTGACCTTGGCCTGGCCGCTCTTCGGGCTGCACGCCGGCTGGATCGTCGACCGGGTCGACCGCCGCGTGGTCCTCACCAGCGTCAACCTGGTCCGCGCCCTCGCACTGGCCGGCCTCACCGCGGCCCACCTCACCGGCACGCTGTCGCTGCCGCTCATCCTGGCCGGGGCCGTGCTGCTCGGCGCCGCCGAGACGCTCGTCGACACGGCGCTGACGGCGACCATCCCGATGGTCGTCGCGCCCGCCGGCCGCAACCGGGCCAACGCGCGCATCGAGGCGACCATCAACATCACCAACCAACTCGCCGGCCCGCCGCTCGCGGGCCTGCTGGCCGCGGCCACCCTCGCCCTGGCCACCGGCGCCAGCGCGGCGCTCTACGTGCTGGCCGCCGCCGGCGTGCTCGCGATGACGCTGCGCCGCCCGCCCGCCGGACCACGCGCCGCGAGCGGCGCCGTGGTCGCCGGCTTCCGCCACCTCTGGCGGCAGCCGGTCGTGCGGACCCTGACCCTCTTCACCGCCGCCATGAACATCCCGTGGGCCGTCGCGACCGCCCTCCTCGTCGTGTACGCGGTATCTCCCGGTCCGCTCGGCCTCAGCACGGCGCAGTACGGGCTGGTGCTGACCGCGATGGCGGTGGGCGGCCTGCTCGCGTCGATGGTGGTGGAGCGGCTGCGCCACAGGTTCGGCGTGACCAAACTGCTGATCGCCGACGCCGCCGGGACCGTCCTGCTGGTGGCTCCCGTGGCCGTGGACGGCCCGGTGTGGACCGTGGCCGCGGGCGCGGTGGTCGCCGGAGCGGGCTCCAGCATCTGGCGCATCCTGGTCGCCACCATCCGGCAGAACCTGTCACCGCCCGACCTGCTCGGCCGCATCTACGCCGCCTCGCGCGTGCTCAGCTGGGGCGTCATCCCCGTCGGCGCCGCCCTGGCCGGCCTGGCGGCCGAGCTCTGGGGCGTGCGGGCGGTGTTCGTCATCGCCACCGTGCTCGCCGCCGTCATCCTGGCCGCCTTCATCCCGTACGTGCTGCGTACGGACCTGTCGGCGGCTGTCGAGACAGAGCAGTCCCCGCCGCCTGTGCAGCCGGTCGTGTGAGGGCGTCCTCCCCAAGCACGGCTCGACCGGCCGAATGCCCGCGTACGTGGTAGGTCCTGTCGTTGGCCGCCGCGCTGCGGCTGCTGTTGAGCTGCGACGTCACGGTCCTGGTGATCTGCCCCGACCGTGGGGTCGCCGCCCACTACGCACGGCCGATCGACTCCGGGCTGACGGGCTACCGCCTCCAGGGCCGGGTGCTAGGACCGGACGACATTCCGGCCATCACCGACCCCCACCAGGCCGCAGCTCACCTGCAACTGTCAGCCATGGCGGTCATGGTCCACGGCGGTGATCGCAAGGTCGTCGAGGCGTTCGCCATGGCTTTGGCCGAACTGCGCGACGACGTCCTTCGGCCATCAGCCACAGCTGCTCCTGAGGTCTTCCGGCCACGGGTTTCCCGCGTCGAGGAGGGCGGCCACGGCGATGGGTAATCACGTTTGTCCCTTATCGCAACGCTTTAGGATATGGGCGACCGTACCTAGATCATCGCCGCGAGAGGTTGGAGTCGAGGCCCATGACCAGTGTTTCAGTGCCCGAAGGGTTCGGTGACCTCTGGTCCGAGAACCGAGATCGGCAGAACGCCGCGTACGACGAGATGATGAAGGCGACCGGCGATCCGGTTCCCTGGGCTTATGAGGTATGGGATGAGGTGGTCGGAAATCTCGTCCACGACGACAACCACAACCGGGCGATCGCATCGCAGATCCTGTGCAACCTGGCGATCAGCGACCCGGAGCAGCGCATTCTGAAAGGCATCCCCTCGCTGATCGAGGTGACCAGGGACAAGCGATTCGTGACGGCGCGCCACTGCCTGCAGTCGCTGTGGAAGATCGGGCTCGCGGGGCCCGTGCAGCGAGCGGCTGTGGTTGACGCGCTCGTTGTACGATTCGCCGATTGCGAGTCGGAGAAGAACTACACGCTCATCCGAAACGACATCGTCGTCGGACTGCGAAATCTGCACAAGGCCACCGGCGACGAGACGATCGAGCAACGGGTGCCAGCGCTCATCGAGACCGAGAATGACGCCAAATATCGAGGTAAATACGCTAAATCCTGGCGTCAATGACGCCGCCGTTGCGCTGTGAGGCCACCGCCGGCACCCTCGTTCGCATCGACTCGGCCGCCTCACCCGGAGTGACCGCGGCGGTCAGGCCGGCATGAGGCCGGCGTCGCGGCCATCGGCTGGTGGCATGGTGAGTGACGACCGTCAGGCGGACCGCAGGTGTGGGACCCGACGGCCGCGTAGCCGGCCGGGATCAGTCACCGCCGACGGCGACGAACCCGGAGCCGGCGCGATAGTTGGGCGACTGGTGCCGGAAGTAGGTGTTGTAGACCTGGCAGTAGCGGCCACCCCGAGCCAGCAGCGTCGCGTGGTCGCCCTCCTCCACGATCCGGCCGTGGTCGAGCACGATGATGCGGTCGACGTGCTCGATCGTGGACAGCCGGTGGGCGATGACGATCGAGGTGCGGCCGGCCAGCACCAGGTCGAGGCCCTCCTGGATCTGGGCCTCGGTCAGCGGGTCGACACTGGCCGTGGCCTCGTCGAGCACCACGATCGCCGGGTCCTGGATGAGCAGGCGGGCCAGCGCGACGAGCTGGCGCTGGCCCATCGACAGGGCGCGGCCGTGCTCGCCCACATCGGTGCGCAAGCCGTGGGGCAGGGCGTCGATCCAGTCGCCGCCCCCGACCGCGGTCGCGGCGGCGAGCACCTCCTCGTCGCCGGCGTCGGGCCTCGGGTAGCGGATGTTGTCGGCGACCGTGCCGCTGAACAGGAACGGAGCCTGCGGGACCGCGCCGATCTGCCTGCGGTAGCCGGCCAGCTCAAGGGTGCGGATGTCGCGGCCGTCGATCAGCAGGCTGCCTTCCTGGAACTCGTAGAACCGGGTGATCAGCTTGCTGAGCGTCGACTTGCCCGCACCGGTGTGGCCGACGAGAGCCACGGTCTCACCGGCCTCGATGAGCAGGTCGAAGTCGCGGAGCACGGGGTTGGCGGCGTCGTAGCCGAAGGTGAGGTGCTGGAACTCGATGCGGCCTGCCAGCCTGCCGACGGGTTGCGCGTCGGTCTGCACCACGCGGGGCTGGGCGTCGATCAGGGCGAAGACCCGCTCGGACGCCGACAGGCCCTGCTGGAACTGGGACCAGAAGGCGGCGATGGACGTCAGCGGGAACCAGAAGAGCGACACTCCCTGCAGGAAGAGGTACCAGTCGCCGGCGGACAGGCCGCCCCCGAGCACCGAGGTGCCGCCCAGGTGGACGAGCGCGACGGTCGCGAGGCCGGCCACGAGGAAGAGCACCGGGAAGATGGCGGAGAAGACGAACCCCTGTCTGAGGGTCACCCGGTAGCTCTGCTCGTTGATGGGCCGGAACTCGTCGTAGACCTGCCGCTCCTGGCGGAAGTTCTTGGCCACGGCGATGCCGCCCATGGTCTCCTGCAGGTTGGCGTTGACCCGGCTCAGCGAGCGTTGCGCCCTGCGGGTGCTGATGCGGGCGAGCCGCCGGAAGACCAGCGCGATGCCCACCACGACCGGCACCATCAGGAGGGTCAGCAGGGCGAGCTCGACGCTGCGCAGGAACAGCAGGACCGTGACGAAACCCACCATCAGCACCTGGCTGATCAGGTCCATGGTCAGCGTGGACACCGTGGCGAAGTCGTCGGTGTCGGACGTCACCCGGCTGACGATCTTGCCTGACGGCGTCTCGTCGTAGAAGGACAGATCGCGCTCGAGCACGGCGTCGAACGCGTCTTCGCGCAGGCGGAGGACGACGTCGCCGGTGACCCTCGCGCTGTGCCACTGCCGGACGAAGTTGAACAGCCAGCCGAGCGCCCCGGCGAGCAGGAGCCCCACCGTGAGCTGCCATCCCACCTCGGCGATCGTGCCGTCGGCGATCGCGTCGACGCCCCAGCTCGCCACCAACGGCATGGCCGCCTGGCTCGCCGAGACCAGCACGATCATGGCGGCCACCAGGAGCATCGCTCCCAGCTTCGGCCTGAAGTAGGACAGGATCCGGCGCAGCAGGTCACGGTCGTTGTAGCTGCGGTCGTAGTCTTCGGCGTCGAGGCCGTCCATGACGAAACCCATCAGCGGGCCCTCCCCTGCTCGCTCGCCAGGACCGGCGGCTCGGCCGCCGGTCCTGGCTGCTCGGCCGCGCCGGCGACCTCGTCGTAGTGGGCGAAGATCCGCTGGTAGAGGCGGCTCCGCGCGATCAGCTCGTCGTGCGTGCCGTAGTCGACCAGCTCGCCGCGCCTGAGCAGAAGGACCTTGTCGGCCCAGCGGATCTGGGAGAGGCGATGGGTGATCAGCAACGTCGTGCGCCCGTCGAGGATGCGGCCGATCGCCTGCTGGATCCTGTCCTCGGTCGCGGAGTCGACGGCGCTGGTCGAGTCGTCGAGCACGAGGATCGCCGGGTCGGTCAGCAACGCCCGCGCGATGGCCAGGCGCTGGCGCTGGCCTCCCGACAGGGTGACGCCGCGCTCGCCGATGACCGTGTCGTAGCCGTCGTCGAGCTCGGCGACGAACTCGGCGGCCTGCGCGTCCTCGGCCGCCCTGACCACGGCCTCGCGATCGGCCCGCTGGCCCAGGCTGAAGGCGATGTTGGCGGCCACCGACCGGGAGAAGAGCACGATGTCCTGCTCGATGGTGGAGATCTGGGAGCGCAGCGAGTCGAGGTCCCACTCGCGCACGTCGACGCCGTCGACCAGGATCCGGCCCGAGGTCACGTCGTAGATCCGGGGGACTAGCTTGGTCAGCGTGCTCTTGCCGGAACCGGTCTCGCCGACGATCGCCACCGTCTCGCCCGGCCGCACGGTGAACGTCACCCCGCGGAGCACCGGCTCGCCCTCCCCGTAGCCGAACGTCACGTCGTCGAAGACGATCTCGCCGGTGATGGGCGCGGCGTGGCCGTCGGCCCGCTGCTCCAGCTCGGTCTCGGAGTTGATGATGCTCAGGATCCTGCGGGAGGACACGATGCCGAGCTGGACCAGCGAGAACGTGAACATCGACATCTGCGTCGGGAAGCCCAGCATGGCCGTCAAGCCCATGAACGCCACCAGCTCGCCGATGGTGATCGCCCCCGCGCCGTGGAGGTAGAGGGCGTGCCACAGCGCCCCGGCCATCGCGCAGGCGAACAGCAGGGTGGGCAGGTAGCGGGCCTGGACCAGGCCGTTGCGGACGAAGGAGTCGCGGTAGAGGCGCGCCTGGGAGCGGAACCGCCGCCGCTCCTGCCCCTCCTGCGCGGTCACCTTGATGACCTCGATGCCGCGGACGGCCTGGTTGAGCCCCGCGTTGAGGTCGCCGAACTGCTCGCGCATGCGGGTCGCCACCGGGTTGAGCTGCCGCATGTAGTGCCAGAGGGCGAACCCGAAGGCGACCGTGAAGACGCCGGGCACCAGCAGCAGCCGCGGGTCGATCGCGCCGATGAAGACGAGCGGCACCAGGCCGGTGAGGCCGGAGTCGACGATCAGGTCGACCCCCGGAGTGATCATGATGGAGAGCTGGCGGATGTCGTTGGCCGCCCGGGCCATCAGGTCGCCGACCCGCTGCCGGTTGTGGAACGTCTGGCTCTTGCCGAGCAGGCTCACGTAGAGCTCGTCGCGGGCGTCGCGCTCCAGCCGCTTGGCCAGGACCTCGCTCGACAGCCGGGCGGCGAGATCGAACAGCCCACGGGCCGACACGATCGCCAGCAGCGCCAGCGTGATCAGCCCCAGCGCGGCCGCCGGGTCTCCCCGCTCTCCCAGCACGGCGTCGAAGGCCGCGCCGGTGAGCTGGGGAACCGAGGCGTTGAGCACCACCATGACGAGCGACCCGCCGAGGAAGCCGGTCAGGTGCAGCGGATGGCGGCGCAGGTGGGACCAGAGCCAGCGCACCGGACCACGCCCGTTGTAGCGCGGACCGGAAACGGAGAACTCCGAACTGCTGGTGGTCACGGCGAGGCCCCCGGCCGCAGGTAGGCGTACATCGAACCTGTTTTCTACCATCGGCCTCCGACAGTTTCCCAACGGTTTTCCGGTCCCCGTCCCGCTGGGCGCAGAGCCGGGATCTCAGGTCCCGCTTCCCCATCCGCCCGCTGATCTCAGGTCGGCGAGCAGGCCCGGGATGAGCCGCTCCTCCATGACCGCCCGGCCCGTCCGCGCCATGCGCTCGGCCAGCCCCAGCTCCCAAGGGCTGCCGGATCGGCTGCCACGCAGCGGCTCCGACTCGCCACCCGACAGCGCGCGGTCATAGGTCTCCAGATCCATCCGCCATGCCGTCGCCCCGTAGCGGGTGATCGCCTCGGCGGTGGTCCGGAGGCCGGTCCAGTCGAAGTCTCCCCGCCAGTGGACGGGCCGTCCCGAGCAGGCCGCGAGCAGCCGGTGGCAGGCGATGGAGGGGATCCCTTCCGTGCAGATCAGGGCCGCGCCGGGGATGCCGGCCGCGGCCCTGAGCACCGCGGGGTTCTCGCACACGTAGACGACCGGCGAGGTCACAGTGACGGGCATGGTGTCGAGTTGGTGCAGCGTGACGCGGAACGGGATGCGGTGGCGGGCCGCCGACGACAGCCACTCGGCAAGCGCGGATCCCTCCGCCGTCAGCCCCAGGACCAGGACCTGGCTGGCCAGATCGTCCACGATCACTCCGGCGGACTCCCACAGCGCCCGGCGCTCCGCAGCCGTCACCGGAGCGCTCTCTCCCGCCCGCCACGCCAGCGCGCGCAGCACGAGCCTGGCGAGCGGCGAGCCGGACAGCGCCTTGGTGTCGCCCGTCGCCCGCTCGGCGATCACGGTCAGCGGGGCCGGGTCGGCGGGAAGCAGATCGAGTACGGCACGCACGTGGCGAGCCTGCCCGGTGCCGCCCTGCCGGACGAGTCTGGTCAGGGTGCCGTCGGCCGACAGCGAGTCGAGCCAGTCGGCCATCCAGAGCTCCCCGGCGTGCCGGCCATCGGACAGCGTGGCGAGGATCCCGGCTCGGGCCATGTCCTCGTCCGCCAGGGTCTCCGCCCGCACCGGGATGTGACCGACCAGCCCGTGTACGGCGGTGCGGAGGTCATCGCAGATGCCGGCCTCCCGCAGGACGGCCTGGATCAGCTCCGGCCGCACATTCAGCGATCCGGCCCCCTGCCGGTTCCTGCGGCCGAGCAGTCCGGCGACCGCCCTGCGCTCGGCGTCGGACGGCGTCGCCAGCACGATCGGCGCGTAGAGGTCCTGTCCGAGCTCGATCCGCCTGACCAGCCTGGACAGCAGGCGCTCCAGCTCCGGGGCGCCGAGCGTGCGGCGCAACCGCGCGACGTCGGTCACCAGAGGGAGGCACCGGAGCCACCGGAGCCACCGGAGCCGCCGGAGCCACCGGAGCCACCGGAGTCGCCGGCATCGCCGGCATCGTCCGGGACCTTCGGCCGGCGGTCTCGCACAGCGTGCTCCACTCGTTCGGCGCTCCTGCCGTCCCATTCCCAGGTCGTCACATGGACCGCGTCGATGCCGTCCCGGCGAACGAGCTGGTGGGCGGCGATGCCGGGCACCGTCGAGTAGAACCCCCACTCCCGCTCGCTGGTCATCGCCACATCGAGGTCAAAGGCCGTCAGCAGTCCCAGACACTTGGCCCGGGCGTCGTCGTCCACGCCCGCGAACGCCTCGTCGAGGGTGACCAGCCTCGGCGCGTGCGGGTGTGCCGACCGGTAGTGGGCGGATGCGGCGGCGAACAGCGGCAGCGACACCGTCAGGACCCGCTCACCGCCGGAGGCCGGGCCCGAGGCCGGCCGCCAGCCGCCGTCCTGGTGGCGTTCGATGACGAACGTGTGCCAGCCGCGGTAGTCGAGGGCCCGGCGCAGATGCTCGGCCCAGGTGCCGTGCTCGTCCTTGAGCCGCTCGGCCTCGATCTGCGTCTGGAGGAAGTCGCCGACGGCCGCCCTGTCGGCCGGGGACCAGAGATCCGCTCCCTGCCGCAGCAGCCTGGCCCTGGCCTCGGCCAGGGCCGCCGGGCCGTCCTTGCGTGGCAGCCATGACATGCGCAGCCTCATGCCGGTCGAGGTCGGGCGTTCCTTCAGCTCCCGGTTCATCTGGGCCACCTGCTCGTCACCGTCGGCGATGAGCTGTTGCAGGTGCGCGGCGACGTCGTTGACCAGGTGCTCTTCGACGATCCCCCGTTGCCGCGCGGTGAGGGTGCGCTCCCGGTAGTCGATCTCGCCGTCGAGCAGCGCGGTCAGCTCTCCGGGCGGTCGTTCCCTGCCCTGGAACTGGATCGTCACCACGAACCAGTCCGACAGGCCCGCCATGGCGTGGTGGCCATGACGGGTGAGCGCTTCGGCCAGCTCGGTGTACTTGCGGGTGATCTCGTCCTGCACCCTGCGCCAGGCGTCGTCGGAGTCGTCCACGTCGGTGAGGAGTTGCTCGGCGCGGCGGGCCAGCCGGACGGCGGGCTCGGCCGCCCACGACCCGGGCGGCTCGATGTCACAGGCGACGCCGAGCAGCCCGGTCTCCGCGAACCTCCGCAGCGCGGCGATGGCCGCGTCACGCCGTTCGAGGACCGCGGTCATGCTTTCGACGAGTTGTTCCTCCCTGCCCTGCGCCCTGGCTCGTCGCTCCGTGGCCTCCCGGTGCCTGCCGTCCAGACGCTTGATCTCAGCGCTCAGCGCGGTGATCCGTGACTTGGCCTCGGCCAAGCGAGCCTTGAGATCGTCCACCGAGGCGCCGACCGCGGCCTGGAGCGCCACCAGCCGCCCGTGCTGCTCCGCGGCCCTGCGCACGGCGTCCCGCTCACGCTCGTGGGCGTGTCCCAGCTCCCGCTCCGCCGACTCCAGCTCATCCGCCCAGGTCAGAACCTCCGTCGTCCGGCCCGCGTGCAACCGTGTGGCGCCGGCCAGCTCGGTGATCGTCTGCCGGTAGTCGGCGAGCGCCTCCCTGGTTTCGTCGAGCCCGGTCAGCGTGGCGGGCAGGCAGGTGTCGGCCGCCGCGCGGTCGCGGTCCTCCGCGGCCCGCGTCAGGTCGTCCTGGGCCCAGCTCACGTCGTTCGCCTGGCTTTCGACCGACCGTACGGCGTCCAGGTGCCGGTCGGCGGCCGTGGCCACCGTGGCGTGGGCGGCACGCAGTTCCTCGTCGCGAGGGTGGCCTTCCGCCTCGGCGGCCACCGCTTTCTGCCGGGCGGCCAGCACGTCGGCCGCCTTGCGTGCCTCTTCGACCTCCTCCGCCGCGGCCGCCGTCAGCTCGGCCAGCTCGGCCAGGCGACGCGTGCGGGCCTCCTCACGTGCCGCCGCGCCGATGTACTCGGCGCGATCCTTGGCCCATGACCCGTGCAGCGGCCCGAGCCGCCACCGGCCGCCGGCCGTCACGTACGGGCCGTCCTGCTCGCCCAGGCCGATCGTCGCCAGCACGGCTCGCGCCGCCTCGTCATCGGTGACCAGCGCGCCGGTGAGAGCGTGCGCGGCCGGCCGATCAGGTAGGGCGATCACATCGTGCGTGGCGGGGTCGAGCAGCCGCCCGTCCGGCATGATCCAGGCGTCGAGCAGCCCAGACGCCTCCAGCGCCGCCTCGATCCCGGCGCGCGCCCGTTCTTCCAGCCCTTCCCTGAAGTCGGTCAGCTCCCACAGCGCCGCACCCGGCCTGCCCTCGCGGACGCCCTCTTCTCGTGTGTACGGCGGACGCGGCCGGGCCAGCTCGCCCTCCTCCAGCCGGTCACGTTCGTCGCACAGCTCGCGCAGGGCGGTTTCGGCCCGCTCCAGACCGACGATCGCGACCGCGCGCTCGCCGGCCAGGCGCTGGCCGGCGCGCTGCGCCACCGCGCGCAGATGATGCTCGGCGGGATGCGACCCGACCAGGTTCGCCGTCCAGGCGGGCAGATCCAGCTCCTCGGGGTCGCCGAGGGTGAGCTCGGTCAGGCCCAGACCGTAGCGGCGCCACTCGGTGACGTGGGCGGACGCCGCCGTCTCCAACTCCTCTCCGGCACGGGCCAGCCGGTCGGCCGCGGTGTCACGCTCGCCCTCCAGCCTGGTCAGGACGGTGCGTGCCTGGATCAGCTCACGTTCGGCGCTCTCGGCCACCTTGGCGAGCGCCATCACGTGGGCCACCGCCTGGCTCCTGACGGCCATGCCGCTGCGCGCGGCGGCCTCGGCTTTCGTGATCGCGTCCTCGTCGGCCGCTGCGGCGATCGCCGAACAGTGGTCCTTCAGTCCGGCTCTCTCCTCGATCCGGGCGGCACCGGACCGGCCGCGTTCCACCGCGTCGCCGGTTTCCCGCGCGGCCGTGACGGCTTCGGCGTGCCGGTGCCGCCGACTCGTCCGCGTCGTCTCGGCCCGTTCGACGGCGTCCCGCGCGGCGGTCACGCCCCTGTCGGCCTCCTCGGCGTAGCGCTCGGCCGCGTCGAGGTCCTTCAGCCGCGGATCGCCCGCCAGCTCTTCACGGATCGCGTGCTGCTCGCCGAGCGCGACCTGCGCGGTCTCCCGGCCGGACGCCGCCTCCGCCTCGGCCAGGCCCTCTCGCGTGATCTCCTCGCGGGCTGTGGCGAGGTCGCGATTGACCTGCTCGTACGCCGAGTGCGCGACGCGTAGTTCGCGGCTCTGGCGCCTGGCGGCCACAGCCGCGTAGCGCTGGTATCGCCCCAGGAAGCGTCGCACGTGCTCCAGGGTGTCGCGGAGCCCCGTCAGCTCGTCACGCTGCTGCTCCAGGTCGTGGAACGCCGCGGCCACGTCGGAGATGATCGCCTGGTCGACGGGCGGCAGCGCCTGCGACAGGGCCTCCGACAGTTTCGCCTCATCGGGGCGCTTGGACAGCTGCGGTTGGCGGAGCTGGATCAGCAGGTTGATGAGCGCGTCATATCGCTCCGCGCCCAGGTGGAACAGGTGCTCGTCGAGCATCCGCCGGTAGTGCTCCGCCCGCTGGGTCACCTGTCCCGACAGTCCGATGGCTTCAATGAGGCGATCCCGGGACAGGGCGGTCCCGTTCTTCCCGATCAGGTAGAGCTCCTCCCCCACCCGCTGAGAGGTCAGGAAGAACCAGCGGTCGGCTATCCCCCTGCCCTTCACCGCCTTCAGGCCGCAGCCGATGGTGACGTAGGCGCGCTCGCCGTCCTCGGTGATCCGGCCGAACTCCAGCCAGGTGTAGCCAAGCCGCTCGTCGTACTTGCCGCCGAGCAGCAGGTTCCACTCCATGCGCTTGCCCCGGTCGCCGTCGGGCTCGACGCGGCTCGGTGACAGCTCGCCGTCCAGCAGAAAGGGCAGCGTGAGCGCCAGCACCTTCGACTTGCCGGTGCCGTTGTTGCCGCGGAACAGGACCCGTCCGTCGCGGAACCAGAACTCTTGGTAGTCGTAGTAGAACAGGTCGACCAGGCCCGTCCGGAGCGGCTGCCAGCGGGTGGTGGAGGCGATCGGCTGGGTCATTTCCGGTCCTTCCCCGTGATGACGGCCTCGGCGAAGCCGAAGCGCGCCAGAGCCGGCAGCGAGGTCACGGTCTGCCCCCGGACCTGGATGAGGCCCAGGGCCCGCAGGCGGTGGACGGCTCCGGCGGTCAGTTCCGGCACCAAAGCGTTCTTACGCCAGTGTGTACGGTGCCGCTCGGCCAGGCGGGCCATGTGCTCGTGCAGGTCGTCGAGGTGGACGGGCTGCCCCGGATACATCCTCAGCCGCTCGGCCAGATGCTCGGCGAGCAGCAGGGTCGCATGACCGTCGGTGCCCTCCTCGGGCATGCCCAGATCCGTGGCCTCACCGGTGGGGTCCAGCAGCGCGATGCCCTCGGCCCTGACCTCCGCGACGAATCCCGTCGCGTCCACGATCCTTTTGATCATCGGTCCGCGCTGGCGTTCGAGGTAGACCCGCTCGGGTTCGGTCATCTCCCGGTAGTAGAGGACGGGATCGTCCAGCAGGCGCCGGGTGAGAGAGTGGCGGATCATCCTGTTGCGGCCGTCCTCGGTGTCCGGGACGAGCTCGGCGCTGATCTCGGCCAGGCGTTCGTCCAGCTCGGTCGAGGTCACTGTGGAGGGTCCTTTGCGGGTGGTCAGCAGGACAGCCAGCACACGGCGGTCCACGTCGTAGAGCGCGTCTCCGGATCCGCTGACGAAGGCCGCCTCGTCGCCGGCCACCTTGGTGAGGACGCCGGTGCCGATCAGCAGGCCCGAGACGGCCACGAGATCGGCGCGCTCCTCGCGGTTGGCCAGCGTGAAGGTGACGCCCGAGGTGGCCAGCTCTTCGTCTCCCGCGAGGGCCAGGAGCCGTTCGGCCAGCCAGCCGAGCGTTAGCTGGCTCTCCGCCCGTTCCAACACCGCCAACGCCAGGCAGACCAGGACATAACGACGACGGCTGAAGGCCACCTTGCCCTTTGCCTGAGCGGCTCGGGTGCCGTCGCGGTGGCGGACCGGCACCTTGCGCAGCCGTGCCACGGCCGTGTCGGTGTAGAGCGCCCAGCCGGTCTCGCGGGCGAACCAGTCGGCCAGCCACCCGGCGTGCTTGCGCACCAGCTTGTATTCAGGCAGCTCCGGCGTCAGCAGGGGGCGGCGCAGCAGCGCGCGCACCGCCTTCCGGCGCTCGTCCTCCTGCTGCGCCTCCAGGACATCCCGCACCTCAGCCACCGGTCACCCCCACCGGGCTCGTCAGGTCGATGATCGTGAGCTCGTGGTCCGGACCGCGGAGCGTTCCGGATTGGGTGCGGATCTCGGCGTGTCCGTCCACCGGGCGCATGACGATCTCCAGGCTTCCGTCCGCCGTCCTGGTCGTGACCTCACCGGGCCCGAGTGACAGGGCCTCGCCCAGCAGACGCAGGAACAGCTGGAACTCGGCCGGATCCAGGGTGCCGAGCTCGCTCAACAGGATGGGCTTGCCCGTGGCCAGGCGGCTGCGGGCCCGCTCGGCCTGATCGCGCTCGGCGGCCACGAACTCGGCCAGGTGGGCGCGCTGCCGGCTGCGGTCGATGACCTTGCTCGGCGCCCCGCGGCGCTGGTAGCTGCCGGTGGCGCGCAGCCGTACGGAGATCTCCACCTGGGGTGCCTCCGACCAGCTGACGGCTGCCGGCACATCGTCGCCCGAGTCGCCTTCGACGGTCAGATGGCGAGACGACGTCAGGCCGAAGGCCGCCCGCCACAGCCGGTGGGCGTCGCCATCGGTCGGACATTGGGCGAACCAACGAGCCAGCGCCCTGAAATCAGCCGATCTGTCACTACGGCCCGCCCGGCGTTCCTGCAACACGCTGATCGTCGCGAGCAGGTCGGGAATGGCCTGCCGGGCCCGCGAACGGAGAAGATCGGCCTGGCACGGACGCGCCCGGTCCCCCACGAACCACGACCGCAGCCCCGACCAGCGGTCGCGCCACGCGGCCAGCTTGAACTCGGCGGCCTCACCCGGCTCGGACTCCCCGCCCGGGGCGACGTCGGCGGCCTCCCTGTCGGCGGCCAGCCGTAGCAGCCCTTCGGCGTCGTCCAGCTCACGAAGCGTCACGGCGATGTCGTACGCCTTGACGACCAGTTCCGAGACGAACCGTTCGAGATAGGCGATCAACCGGTCCTTGTAGGCGAGGAAGGCCTCCTCCTCGATGTCCTGCAGGTCCATGGTCCGCTGCAGGCTGCCCATGAAGGCGCTGGCGTTGGCGGCCAGGCTGTCGAGCCTGTTGACGATCTCCAGCAGGAGGCTGTGCACCACCGCGGCGTCCGGCCGCTCGCCCAGACCCACGAGCGCGTGCAACCGGACCCGGATGTCCTCGAGCGCGACGGCCTGCAGCTCGCCCCGCCGGCCCAGCTCCTGCTCGAAGACGTCGAGTGCCCGCTCAGCGGCTTCGCCTTCGCGGCTCAGCTGGTAGAGGTAGCGGGCACGGTAGAAGTCCTCGACCGTGGTGACCCGGCCGGTGTCCGGGTCCGCCCGCAGGTTGCCCCAGTCCTTCAGGCTGCTCAGGGCCTTGTCGACCTGATCCTGACCGACCGGGTCGCCGCCGTCCGTGCGGAGCGACTCCGCCACGTCCTCGGGACGCAGATGAACCACGAACCGTCGCTTGTTGAGCGTGAACACGCTCATCACCCGGCGATAGAGCACGACGTTGGGGGCATCAAGGTGCGCGAAAACGCTCGTCAGTGAGGAAGTCATGACGTTACGTCAGTATGCCGTATCGAACGGGTCGACCGGAGTAAGTACCACGAACAGATCAGCACGCTGCCAGAGGTTCCTGGAGCCGGGCGGCTAACGCAGCGCGTCGTAGACGGCCTGGCCGTAGGCGGCGCTCCGGTCGGAGCCGATGATGCCCGGCGCCATCCTGTTCATCATGTACGAGATCGTCATCCGCCGATCGAGATCCATGATGATCATCGATCCACCCCATCCGCCCCAGAAGCAGATCCTCTCGTCGGGGATCCACGCGATGGTGTCGCGCTGCGGCAGTCCGTAACCGATGCCCCACCGCAGGGGCACGCCGAGGACCAGGTCGACGCCGTTGGCCTGCTCGTCGAAGATGAGGTCGATCGTCTTCCGTCCCAGCAGCCGGACGCCGTCGACCTCGCCGCCGCGGGCGACCGCCGACAGGACGCGGGCGACCGAGCGGGCGTTGCCGTGCCCGTTCAGGCCGCCCATGTCGGCCTGGCGCCAGGCGGGGGTGTTGGCGAAGCCCGCGTCCAGGACGGGTCCGGTGAAGGTCTTGACGACAACGCTGTCCGGCCCGAGGGCGCTCAGGTCGAACGGCAGTGGCGGCGGCGGGATCACGTTCGCGATGCGGCCCCAGTCCTTCTCGGCGGCCCCGATCTGGAAGTCGGCGCCCAGGGGGCCGGCGATCTCCTCGGCGACGAACCGCCTCAGGCTCTTCCCGCTCACGCGGCGTACGACCTCACCGATCAGGTGGCCGAAGTTGGCGGCGTGGTAGCCCGAGGCCGAGCCCGGTGTCCACCACGGCGGCTGGGCGGCCATCCGGGCCGTGGACCGTTCCCAGTCGTAGAGGTCCTCGACCACGGCCGGCTGGGCGAGGCCCGAGACCCCGGAGGTGTGCGAAAGCAGGTGACGGACCTCGACGTCCTGCTTGCCGTTGGCCGCGAACTCGGGCCAGTAGGTGGCGACCGGCGCGTGGACGTCGAGCTCGCCGCGGTCGACGAGCATGAGCGCGGCGAGGCTGGTGACGGCCTTGGTGGTGGACCAGACGTTGGTGATGGTGTGCTCGTCCCACGCCGTGGTGCGGGCCTGGTCGCGGAAGCCGCCCCAGAGGTCGATGACGATGTCGCCGTCGATGTCGAGGACGAGGGACGCTCCCAGCTCCTCTCCGGAGGCGAGGTTCTGTTCGAGCGCGGTGCGTACGGCGTCGAATCGGGGGTCGCACGTGCCGTGTAAGTCGGTCATGATCAGTCTCCTCCGCGAGGGCCTGCGGGCGGTCGGTCAGCTCGGCCTGGGGGTGTTGGCGATGCTCCGTGGAGCAGTGCGGTGATGGCGGCTTCGGCCTTGCCCCTCGTCAGAGGGCTCGCCGGTGATGAGATCGGGGTAGATGAACGATTCGCCGATGCGCACGACGAGGTAGGCGAGATCGGATCGGCGCGTCAACGGGTTTGGAGGAACGACCGGAAGTACCTGTCGAGCGCGGTGGCGATCTTCTGCAGGTCGATCCGCTCGCCGGCGATGAACGCCCTGCGGGCATGTCGCAGCGCGGTGGTGGCGCTCGGCCGCTCGTCACCCTGTGGGGGGTCGGGAGGCCTGGACGTCCGCCGGAGAACACTCCGTTCGCTCTGTGGAACCCGCGGCGTTCATGGCCGCATCGTATTCTCCGAACATTGCCACAAACAAGGAAAAATGTTGCGCCCTTCTCCTCGCCACAGCCGCGATTCAGCGGTCTGCGGCAATGGCCGAACAATTCCCTACATGTCACTATTTGCAGGTGCGTCGAGCCAAGATGAACACATCCGCACAGAACAGCCATCGGGCTGAGCTCACCGGGTGAGCTCGCGAGCTGAGCTTGCGAAACGCAGGGCTGGGGTGCCGTGGTGGGCGGGTCGGGGGTGGGGCAGACTCGTGACATGCAGAAGATCCCTTTGGACGTGCTCGTACGGGAACATCTGGAGCGTGCCGCGACGGCCGCGTCCGGGCGCAGCGCCGAGACCCTGTTCGGTGGCCAGGGGCACGCGCTCCGGCAGACGCTCTTCGCCCTGACGGCCGGCACGTCTCTGTCCGAGCACGCGAGCCCCGGCGACGCCACGCTCCTGGTGCTGCGCGGGCGGGTACGGCTGCGCGGCGGCGACGGACCGCTGGACGGGGTGGCCGGCGACTTCCTGAAGGTGCCGGACGACCCCCACAGCCTGGAGGCCCTGGAGGACGCCGCCGTGCTGCTCACCGTCGCCAAGATCATGGCGTAACCGGTCAGCGGACGCGCTTGTCCCGCGACCGGTACGTGCAGCCCTCTGTCGCGACCGGCACAGCGAAACGCCCCGTCCCTGGTCAGGGGCGGGGCGTCGGGAGTACGGTCCGATGCCCACCGCGTGGGTGGGCATCGGCGGTGCCGGTCACTTCAGGTACGGGTTGCGCTGGACGATCGGCAGCTTGCCCAGGCCGAGCGTGGTGCCGGCGCCGGCCAGGGCCAGGCCGACCATCACGATCGCGTAGATGATGTGGTCGTCCATGAAGGGGTTGGTGGTCAGGGGCAGTGCGGCCGCCCACATCATGACCATCAGGAGGCTTCCGGTGACG
>NZ_JBEZFS010000032.1:0-84453 GCF_040649575.1 Nonomuraea sp. NPDC048916 | reverse complement strand
GAAACGGACGCGTACACCCTCACAGAAACCCGGAAAACCCAGACCCCGCTCAGAGGCGCACATTTCATTTCATTTCGTACTGCTGTGTTCTAAATCCTTCCAGCCACCCAGATCCGTGTCAAATTCACCCGAACCAGCCTGACCAGCTGAAACCGAACACCACCCCGTTCCCAGGGCAACCCCTCTAACTTACTCCAGCCCCTGCCCGTTGTCAATCGGGCGGGTCGCGGACATGGTGATCCACTGACTGGTCTGGCTAGGAGGAGACCCTCGATCGATCGACGATCATCGTCGTCCCCTCGGGCCTGGTGAACTCTATGCAGCACTCCGAGAACCGTCAAATCAACGGATTGGCCGCTCCTGGCCGGTGTTGACGGCCTGGCCCGGGTAGATAGAGGCCGTGTTCGATCAACCCGTGCCCAGAGCGCTCATCGTCCTGCTGGGGATCGCCAGCGCGGTGATCGCCCTCTTCGGGCTGCGCGAGGTGGCGTCGATTCTCGGCCCGGTCATCCTGGCCCTCGTGCTGGTCATCGCCGTCGCGCCGGTGCGCGACTGGCTGGCCCGCCATGGCGCCCCCGCCTGGCTCCAGGTCGCGGTGCCGTTCCTGATCGTGCTTTCCGTGCTGCTCGGGATGGTCGCGGTGCTGACGATCTCGGTGGCGCAGCTCGCCTCGCTGCTCCCGACGTACACGAAACAGTTTCAGCAGTTGCTCGCCGACGCCCAGAACTTCGCCACCAGCCACGGCGTCAGCAACGAACAGATCAACAAGGCCTTGGAGACGCTCGACCCCGCCCGGATCCTCGGGATCGCGCAGACTCTGCTGTCGAGCACGCTGGGCGTGCTGTCCAGTCTGTTTCTGATCGTGGTGCTGCTGCTCGCGATGTGCCTGGACGCGCCCGTGACGGCCAGGATCCTGGCCACCGGCCAGGACAGGAAGCCGCAGCTGGTGACCGCGCTCGCCTTGTTCGCGCACAAGACGAGGCGCTATCTGATCGTCTCCACGATCTTCGGCCTGATCTGCTCGACGCTGGACGTGGCGGCTCTGTCGTTTCTGGAGGTGCCGCTTCCGCTGCTCTGGGGTGTCCTCGCGCTGATCACCAACTACATCCCCAACATCGGCTTCGTCCTCGGCCTGATCCCGCCCGCGATGCTCGCCCTCCTCGACCGCGGGCCCAAGCAGATGCTCCTGGTGATAGCGGCTTACATCGCCATCAACGTCGTGATCCAGTCTTTCATCCAGCCGAAGTTTCTCGGTGACGCGGTGGGGCTGTCGACCACGATGACGTTCATCTCGCTGATCGTGTGGGCATTCGTCCTCGGGCCGCTCGGCGCCCTGCTCGCGATCCCGCTGAGCCTTCTCACACGCGCGCTGCTGGTCGACAGCGACCCGCGCGCGAAGTGGGCGGCCGCTCTCATATCGGGCAGCCCGCCTGCGGACGCTAGGCCGCCAGAAGGCGCGGCGACACCCCGCTCAACCGCCTGACCTCGCGAGACAGGTGCGCCTGGTCGGCGTAGCCCGACGTCACCGCCACCTCCGCGAGGGGGACCCCGGACCGGGCGAGCCGCAGGGCACGCTGGAACCTGACGATCCGCTGCAACGTCTTCGGTGAGTAGCCGAACCCAGCCACGCTGCGGCGATGCAGCTGCCGCTCGCTGTAGCCGAGCTTCCGGGCGGCCTCGTGGACCGACAGCCCGGACCGCAGCGCGGCCACGATGGCCGGGGCCGCGGGATCGGGTGGTGGGGTCTGCCGGAGCCGGACGCTGATCGCCGCCCGCATGGCCCGCAGGCGCTCCTGCGGCATCTCCGTCGCGAGCTCGGGGAACGCGTCGAGATCGGTCAGGGGCACCCGCTGGTCGCGCAACCAGTGGACCGGGACGCCGAACACCTCACCGGTGGCCCCCGGCCTGAAGCGGATGCCGGTGAACGTGTCTCCCGCGCGCATCGGGGTGGACATCGGGCCGGTGTCGGGACCGGCCACGAAGGGCCCGTCGGGACCCCAGATGAGATCGACGCATCCGTCGGGCACCACCAGCTGGGTCGAGTCGGTCTCGCTGACCTGGCGCCACTCGCAGACGACGCGCTCGGCGAGCCACGGCGCGGGGGGCCGTTCCTCGTACATGCCTCCACGCTATGCGAGCCCACCGACAGAACCGCGGCGGGCTCACTCAGGCGTCCAGGCGGCCGTAGTCGCGCAGGGTCTTGAGCCGCTCAACCGTCACGTGGCCGCCCCACTCGTGCTCGACCAGCGGGGTCCACATCTCCCAGTTGCCGTTCCAGCCTCCCTCCCGGGACTGGGCGGCAAGGAGCGTGTCCAGATGCCGGTCCAGGGTCTCGGGCTCGAACAGCGGCAGCCGGAGCGGAGCGGGCGCGAAGTCCAGCGGGAAGTGCGCGTCGCCAGGGGTGTCCGGGTCGAACGCGACGGTCGCCAAGATGGCGTCGCGGAGCCTGCCGAACTCCGCCTCGGCCCGCCGTCGGTCCGGCGCCCTCTCCAGGAACCCGAGGATCGCCCTGGCCTCGTACGGACTCGTCCGGTGGACGCGCGCGATGGCGGTCCAGCAGAACTCGGTCGCCGGGCCGAGCCATGGGTGGGCGATGCCGTGCTCGTGCAGGAGCCCGGCGATCGAGGCGGTCGGGATCAGATTGCCGGGCGGATCGTCGCCGCTCTCCCACCAGGGAGCCCGGAACGTGTCACGGACGCTGGGAAGCACGAACGGCACGCCGCCGTCTCCGGCGGTCACCGACAGCAGGTAGTCGCAGGCGGCCGGCACCATCGGGTCGGAGAAGGCGTCGAGCTCGTCCAGGATCCGGAAGGCCACCTCGACGGGCTCGGGCTGGCTGCCCGCGCCGCGCAGGTCGGGTTCGAGGGCGTTGCCGAACCCGCCGTCGGGATTCTGGTAGCACCGCAGCGCGGCCAGCACTCGCTCTCGCGGCCCGCCGGCGAACAGCACCTCGAATCTGAGCCTGTCGATCAGCCGCCCGTGCAGTTGCAGGTACCTTTCCGCCCGCTCTCGTGGGTCCATGGCCACGAAGTTACCGGCGGAGGCGGGGAATCTCTTGTCGAAATCGGACGAGCCCGCTCTTCACCGCGCGGCGCTCTGATGGTCTCGCCGCCGCGGTTAAATGCGTTGCCCCGCGCCTCGGCCGCTGTCTAGCCTGGCCGGCATGTGGGGAGATGGAATGATCGGAATCTGTTTCATGCGTCTGCGCCGGAGCCGGGCTCTGGCCCGCTAGCGGACGTCCATCAGGCAAGGCGTCCGCAGGCGCGCCCAGGGCCCTTCGAGAGATCCATTCATCTCGAGGACCCGGAAGGGCAGCTGTGGCGCAGAATTTCGCGCACGGAAATTATTCGCATACCCAATCGCGCGCTCAGGGAAAGGCCGCCCGGAACGGCGGTGCCCGCACATCCCGTGATCAGGCCAGGCGTGTCCTGTCGCAGAACTTCCTGGTCGACCGGCAAGCCCTGGAGCTGGTGGTCAAGGCCGCCGCGCCGGAGGGGCTGGTGCTCGAGCCGGGCTCGGGCGAGGGCGTGCTGACCAGGGCGCTGGCCGAGGCCGGGGCGCGGGTCGTCGGCTACGAGATCGACCCGAGGCTGGCCGGTCGGCTCGCCTCACGGACCCGCGACGATCCGAGGATCGACGTGGTCAGAGGCGATTTCACGGCCGCACGGCCGCCGCGCGAGCCGTTCGCGGTGGTCGGCAACATCCCCTACTCGGTCACGTCCAGGATCGTGAGCTGGTGCCTGCGGGCTCCGGCTCTCACCTCGGCGACGCTGGTGACCCAACTGGAGTACGCCCGCAAGCGCTCCGGCGACTACGGCCGGTGGAGCCTGGTGACGGTGGAGTCGTGGCCGTGGTTCGACTGGCGGCTGGGCGACCGGATCGGCAGGCAGAGCTTCCGGCCGGTGCCGTCGGTCGACTCGGCGGTCCTGCGGATCGAGCGGCGCCCGGAGCCGCTGGTCGAATCACGCCGTGACTACCAGCGGCTGGTCGAGCTCGGTTTCGGCGGGGTGGGCGGCTCGCTGCGCGCCTCGCTCAGGACCCGCTACCAGGGTGTGGACGCGGCCCTCGGCGCCGCGGGCATCGCCCGTGGGGCCGTGGTGGGACATGTCCATCCCGACCAGTGGGTCGTCCTGTGGCGCCGGCTAGGTCGATGACGTCTCGCGTGTCCTGACGGGCGGGGCGAGCTGTGGGGCCGCCGGGGCGCGGCGGCCCCACGGCATGGCCATGACCAGCAGCGGCAGCAGCACGATCGACGCGCGGGACCAGTCGGCGTGCAGCGCCCACCAGGTGTTGGTGTCGAACTGCGTCATGTAGATGTAGCCGTACGCCGCCCAGAACGAGACCCCGATGATCGCGGGCCAGGCCCACCTGGTGGGCCGGGCGACCAGGAACGGCATGAACCACAGGAGGTACTGGGCGCCGAGCCGGGGCGTGACGACCATGAAGATGAGCAGGATGGCCGTGGTCATGTCGATCGGGTCGGCGCGCCGCCAGATCAGCACCACGCCCACGACGCAGAGGTAGATGAGGTTGGTGCCGAACGAGGCCAGCTCGGGCCTCAGGTCCCAGTTGCCCTCGGTGAAGTGGGGGGTCCAGCCCCATTCGCCGACGATCGGCCGGATGTCCTGGATCGTGTTGATGACCTCGGGGATCTGGTCGAGCCGGGTGCCCGCGAAGATCGGCAGCGTGACCAGGAAGAACACGGGCACCAGGCCGGTGACGAACAGGGCGGCGACCCTGGCCCGCAGATGTGGCAGGAGCAGCAGCATGCCGGGGATCAGCCAGATCGGCCAGCTCTTGGCGCACAGCGCCAGGCCCATGAGGAGCCCGGCCAGCGCGGCCCGTTTGAGGTCGGCCCGGTCGGTGGCGCCGGGCAGCAGGGCCCGGTGCAGCAGGCCGCCGGATCCGAGCATCCGGTGCAGCCCGCTGCGCAAGTCGTAGGCCGACATGCCGCGCCGCACTTTCGCGACCACGCGGGTCGTGACGCCGACGCGGTCGGGCGAGCCGGGGCCGCGCGCCACCACGAAGGCGGCCACGCCGAAGACCAGCGCGACCGGCTCGACCTGGCCGTGGATGGAGGCGACGAGCAGGGCGAGCGGGTTGAGGGCGTACTGCAGGGCGCGCAGCGACGCCTTGGGGCCGCCGGCCAGCTTGGCCACCAGCGGGATCAGCACGATGTCGGCGACCACGGTGACCAGGCGCCCGGCGTATTCCCATGGGATGCCGAGCCACAGCAGGATCCCGTAGACGTAGGGGATCGTCGGCAGGAAGTGCCAGCCGCCCTCGCTGGCCAGCACGGGGTCTTCGCCGTTGAGCACGGCCTCGCCCGCGGGCCGGAAGCTCTCCATGAAGTCGACCGGCTGCCAGGAGTCGTTGGCCGCGGTGAACAGCAGCAACACGCGCACTGCGATGCCCACGAGGATGGCGACGAGGAGAGGTGGTCTCCAGTCGCGCCACTGGGCAATCAGGGCGAACACGACTCCGGCAACGAGGACAATCCCCGTGAGAACTGCGTAATCCATGGCGGCTCTAGCCTGCCGTACTCCTCTGGATGCTGCGACTCGGCCTGGTGATTCTTATCCCCGACATGGCGGGTCGTACCGCGATAGACCATCACCGTCTGTGCTGAACTTTTCCCATGGGGGGATCGCACGTCAACCAGGCACTGGTCAGGCTCTATTTCGAGGTGAAAGTCGGGCTTCGCGACCCGGTGGCCGCCTGGGCGAAACTCACAGGAAACTCGGAGTTGTACCGACGTGCCCGCGGTGGCCGGCGGGTTCCGCTCGACGACGATACGGCGGCCGAGCTGACCGCCGCCGCGATCGTGCACACAACCGCCGAGCACGGCGCGGACCGGGTGGCGGCGCTGGCCACCTCTCCGCTGGCCGGGCTGGTCGGCGGGCTCGGCGGCGCGGTGCTGAGCGAGCAGCCGAGCGCCCCGGAGCAGATGCTCGGCCGGGGCTTCCGCGGGCCGCGGGCCGATGACTGGGCACGCGCCGCGCACGTGATGCTGTGGGGGGAGAACAACCGGCTCGCCCGCACGCCCGACACCCCCTGGGTGATCGCCGGGCGGTACAAGGGCCAGAAGGTGGTCGCGATCGGCCCGCATCCGACGCGGTTGTCCGATGAGACGCTGGTGGTGCGGCCCGGCACCGACGGCGCCCTGGCGATGGCCATGGGGCACGTGCTGCTCAAGGAGTTCTTCCTGGACCGGCCGGCGTTCGCCGCGCACGCGATGGAGCGCACCGACCTGCCGTTCCTGGTTCGGCTGCGCGAGCGGGGCGGCGGGTTCGTGGCCGACGGCGTGGTGGGACGGCCCGCCGAGCGGCTGAGCGTGTACGGCGGCGACGCGGTCGAGGTGCTGCTGCCCCGCTTCGACGACGGCCCGGGGGTCCTCAACCGGGGCGTGCCGGTGGTGCGCGACGGCGAGCACCTGGCCACGACGGTGTACGACCTGCTGCTGGCGGCGTACGGCGTGGTCCGTGACGGGCTGCCCGGCTGCTGGCCCGGCGACTACGACGACCGGCGCGAACCGTACACGCCCGCCTGGCAGGAGGCGCTGACGGGGGTTCCGGCCGCGCGCACGATCAAGGCCGCGCGTGAGCTGGGGGCGACGGCCGAGCAGACCGGCGGGCGGTGCGTGATCGTGCCGGGACGGCTGGAGACGGCGCATGCCGATACCGCCTACCGGGCGATGCTGGCACTGCTGGTGCTGACCGGGTGCGGGAGCGGGTGGGCGCAGCCGGGCGCGGGGACCGGCGTGCCGCTGATGCCCTACCTGTGCCTGCACACCGGCGGCGAGGACGAGGCGAACGTGGGCCGGCTGTGCTGGCCGCTGGCCGACGGGGTGCTCAGCGGGCGCACGCCGCGGTCGGTGCTGCTGGAGGCGGTGCGCGACGGGCTGCCGATGGCGCCCTCGCCGCGGGTGCTGGCGATCCCCCGGCCGATCCACCCGATGCCGCCCGAGGTGGAGCTGCTGATCGGCCCGGACGACCGGTGCGATCTGGCCCCGCCCGACGCGCGGCTGGTGGCCGACGCGGTGGCCAAGCTGGCGGTGGACCACGTGGAGCCCGTCCCGGTGGAGACCGAGGTGATTCCCGCCGAGAGGCGGATGCGGCTGCTGGTGGACCACGCGTGGATGCACGAGTACGGGGAGGCCCTGCCGACGTACCGGCCGCCGGGCCCGGGCCTCCCCCTCAAGCCCACTCAGCTGGTCGTGCTGAGGTAGGCGGGGACGGTCATCGCCCGGCTAGAAGCCGGCGGTGATCCTGGTGAACTCCCACTCGCCCTGGGAGATGCCGCTGCAGTTGGAGACCACGCCGCCGCCGGGGCAGGAGCGGTCGCGGTTGACGGACCAGTAGGCGAGCCTGGTCAGGCCCCTGGCCTTGGCCCAGTCCCTGATCTGCGTCCAGGTGGCCGGGGTGGTCAGCTCCTGCTGGTCGGACAGGCCGTTCATGCCGGAGATGCCCATCCGCGCGTACGCCTGGGCGTCGGTCCAGCCGAAGGCGTTCTTCAGGGCGTTCTTCAGGCCCTCGGAGGCGTTGACGGTGTCCTGGTAGATGTTGGAGCTGCCGAAGTCGAACGGCATGATCGTGTAGTTGTCGATCGGCACGCCGAGCGCCCTCGACTGGTTGATCAGCCGGATGCCGTGCGCGTTGGGGCCGCTGGTGGTGGTGCCGAAGGTGACGACGACCTTCACGTTCGGGTTGTTCTGCTTGACGATCTTGAGGCCGTTGAGGATGCGGTCCTGGACGGTGTAGTTCTCGAACTCGTCGGTGTTCTCGATGTCGAAGTCGACCACGGCGGGGCCGACGGCGTTGATGACCTGCTGCACGGCGCCGGCGAAGGCCTGCGGGGTGGAGCAGTTGGGGCCCAGCTTGTTGCCCTGCCAGCCGCCGAACGAGATCTGCACGCTGCCGCCCGCGGCCTTGATGGCGGAGATCGCCTGCGCGTCGGCGCCGCCGGTCAGCGGTCGCTGGCCGTCCCAGGCCGGGGTGCAGCCACCGCTCGACAGGATGAACGCCATGGTGAACGACTTCACGCCGGTCGCGCTCATCACGCTCGCGGGCGCGGGCGGGTTGCCCCAGCCCATGTAGAGGTAGGGGGCGCCGGGCATCGCGCCGCCACCACCGCCCGTGCACCCGCTGGTCGTGCCGGTGACCTGCCCGCTGGCCGCGGACTCGCCCACCGCGTTGTACGCCTTGACGGTGTAGGTGTGCGTGGTGCACGTGCCCAGCGAGCCGATCGTCGCCGAGGTGCCGGTGACCGTGGCCCGCACCGTGGCGCCCTCGTAGACGCGGTAGCCGGTGACCGTGCCCGACGATCCTCCCCACGACAGGGAGATCGAGTTGTTGGTGGTGCTCGTGACGCTCGGGGTGCCGGGCGTGGAGGGGACGCCGGGGTTCTGGCCGCCGCCGGCGACCTTCCACAGGGCGGGCACGTTGGGCGGTTCCCAGCCGGGCTGGGAGGTGTGGCTCTGGACGCACTCGTACTCGACGCCGTTGTAGGTGACGCGGGTGCCGGCCGTGTAGGAGGTCCAGGCCTGCCATTGGGGGGCGGCGAAGAGCACCGCGCTGTGGGCGACCGGCGCGCCGGTGACGAGCCCGGCTCCGATCATGGCCAGGGCGGCGGCCAAGGCGAGGAACATGCGACGAAATCTCATGGCATTCCCTGGGGGGTGCGGCTTGACGGTCCGGGTGGTGGCGTGCCGCACGGCTCGCGTCGGGGGGTGAGAACGCAAGCCGTGCGGCACGGCCCGCCTCCTTCGAGGCGGACCGGCTGAGGGCGGATCGCTTTCCTTTAGGAAACTTTCCTAAGAGTTGCCGCGATGGTAGTCCTGACTCCAGGTCCTTACAAGACCCAAACAACGCCGGGGAACCGGCCGGCCACGCACGGGCCCGGCGGGCGTAATGCCGGAGGCCACCCGCCGGGCGCGGCGGGTGGCCCCTTCTCGGCTCTGCCGTGCGGGATGGGACTACTGGGTGATGCGCACGTCGTCGACGCCCGCCTCCACGAGGGAGGCGCCCGACGCGTCGGCCGCGTCGATGAGGATGCGGATCGTCTGGCCCGCGTAGGCGCTCAGGCTCGCCGTGGCCACGCTCCAGGCGCCGTTGCGGTTGGAGGCCGCCCCGGCCTGCTGGAACACGGTCGTCGTGGTGTTGCCCACCACCCGGACCCGGAAGTAGTCGGCGCTGGAGGAGTTGGAGCCGTGGGCGAGGTACCACGACAGCGACAGGCTCGGCGTGCCTCCGGCCGGCAGCGTGATGGGCGGCGACTGGATCGAGGTGACCCCGCCGTCGATGTCGTACGTCCCGGCCGAGGAGCCGGCCAGGGGGCCCGTCACCAGGTCGTTGCTGCCGCTGACCGTGGTGCCGAGTTGCTTGGCCCCGGAGGAGGTGGTGGCCTGGGGGTCACCGCGCTCCCACTGGCCGGAGGTGGTGGTGTCGGTGCCGTTCGGGTTGACGGTCCAGCCCGTGGCGGTCTCGAAGGTGTCGGAGTAGATGGTCACCGGCGGGTTGCCGGTGCCGCAGTACTGCGGCTCCTTGCCGATGATCCGGTAGACGCAGTCGGAGTATTCGAGGAAGCGGAGCACGGCCTCCCTGTTGCGGGTGGTCTGCGGGACGATCTGCTCGTCGGGCGGGTAGAAGCCCGGACTGGAGCCCACCGGGTACATCTCGAACGTGAAGCTGAAGATCTTGTACACGCCCCACAGCCAGTCGTCGATGGTGCCGTCGGTGATGTAGAGGTCGCTGGCCTGCTCCGGGGTGTAGCCGTTGGTCGAGGCCATGTTCTGGCCCAGGGTGGCGTGGGCGTCGCGGTCGTCCTGGGTCAGGCCCGGCGCGGTGTCGTTGAACGTGTAGCCGTACGGCCACAGGATCAGCTCGCTGTAGGTGTGCCAGTCGATGTGCGACTTGAGCTGCTGCACCCCGCCGACCACACGGCCGCGCACCCAGTTGGCCACGGCCTTGACCTCTGGGGCCGACTCGGCCGACGCGCCCCGGTAGGTCTCGCTCGACGTCGAGCCCGACGAGCCGCCGCAGCAGCCCCAGTTGTAGGCCCAGTTACGGTTCAGGTCGGTGCCCACCGCCGACGAGCCGCTGTTGGGCTGCCGGTTCTTGCGCCAGGAGCGGTAGCTGCCGGCGGCGATGTCGTACTCGCCGCCGTCCGGGTTCAGGTCCGGCATGATCCAGATCTCGCGGCTGTTGACCAGGTTCGTGATCCGGGTGTCGGTGCCGTAGTTGTCGGCGAGCAGGTGCATGATGTACAGCGCCATCTCGACCGTCAGGTGCTCGCGGGCGTGCTGGTGGGCCGTGAAGAGCACCTCCGGCTCCGCCTCGTCCGTGCCCACGTTGTCACTGATCTTGACGCCGATCAGCTGCCTGCCCTCGTACGACGTCCCGTACACGAACTTGCTCGCGATGGAGGGGCGGGCGGCGACGAGCGCGTCGATGTCGGCGGTCATCTCCGCGTAGTTGTGGTAGGCCGAGTCCGATGGCGGGAAGTCAAAGGTCCTGACACCGGACGGGGATAACGGGCGCGGCACCTCCGAGACCCGGTAGCCGAGCTTCTTGATCGCGGCGATCTCGGCTTCCGTGGCGGTGATGAGGACGGAGTCCTTCGTCACCTCGTCGATCGCGGCGCCGGTCGCGGCCACGGCGCTGCGTTGCTGGGCGTTGGCCGGCCCCTCCACCCGATACTGCCTGTTCGGCGGCGGCTCGGCAGAGGCTCCCGCCCCGGTCATGCCGGTCAGGCAGATCAGTCCCAGGACGGCCAGCAGGATGACTAAGCGGCGTTGCACCCTGTCCTCCTCAGGCGCGCGGGCTAGGTGTTGACACGCACCTGAACTGAGAGTGAGGACCTTCCTTCCGCCGGGAAAGGCCCAATTCTCCGGTGCGTCTTCCCGTCCAGGTCGGCGCTTTCCGCCTGCTTAAACCCCAGGCCGGAACGCTGGATTCGGGCGACGAACGGCCACGCCGTGACCTCGCGGTCTCGTGCGGCCTCGCGGCGATCTCCATCGCACCACTCCCCGGCGTCAACACTGAACGTGACCCATGGTAACGCTCTGTCATCACCGGTGTCCGGCGCTCGATGGCGAGACCGCCGGGATCCTCAACCGGCGCACCCGGGAGAGCGGCTGGGACGTTGTCCCAGATATCGTGACTTGGTCATCACTTCCCCGGGAGTCACCAGATGTTCTTCGGTATCACCGACCTCTGGACGTACATCGTCGGCGCGTTCTTCATCATCCTGCTGCCGGGACCGAACTCGGTGTACGTCCTCACCCTCGCCGCGCAGCAGGGTGTCCGCCAGGGCTACCGGGCCGCGGCGGGCGTGTTCGTCGGTGACACCGTGCTCATGGCGCTCGCCGCCGCGGGGGCGGCCTCTTTGCTGCGGTCGAACCCGGTGCTGTTCATGATCGTGAAGTACGCGGGCGCCGGATATCTGGCGTGGATCGGCTTCCAGATGATCCGTGGCGCCTGGCGGGCATGGCGCGCCGAGCCCGCGGCCGACGAGCCGGCCGATCGTCCGATCATCCCCCGGCATCCGAGGCCGTTCCGCAAGGCGCTCACGATCAGCCTGCTCAATCCGAAGGCGATCCTGTTCTTCGTCTCGTTCTTCATCCAGTTCGTCGACCCGGGCTACGCCACGCCGGCGCTGTCGTTCCTCATCCTGGGGGCGATCATCCAGGTCTTCAGCGTCCTCTACCTGACGGGCCTGATCTTCGGCGGCACCTTCCTGGCCCGCCAGTTCCGCTCGCGCCGCCGCCTGAGCGCCGGCCTCACCTCGGGGGTGGGCGCGGTGTTCCTCGGTTTCGGCGCCAAGCTCGCCACCACCTCGCTGGGCTGAGCCCGAGCCTCCAGGCCACGGAGACTGTGGCCGCCCGGCGCGGAGAGGCGTACGGGATGTGTGGTGGTTTGTCCGGGTAGATCGACACAACTGGAACGTGTCAAAAGAGGCACAGGCCCGCCGATCCGTCAGGTACGGTAAACCACCGGTGCACCGCCAAACGCGCCGGGGTGACCTTGAGGTAACCCCGAGCGGTCCATCCGGCAAGCCTGGTCCCCCGAAGCCCGGGTAGTCGCCGGTCGTCGGCCTATCTGCGGAGTAACCCTTGAACCATCCCCCGGTGGCCCTGCCACGCCTCACCACCCTGGCTCGACAGGCGATTCCCCGGTTGCTCGAAGGAGTGGTGGCGCCGCTCGCGGTGTTCTACGCGGCCCTGGCCGTGCTGGGTCTCACCGGCGCGCTGATCGCGGCCGTCTCCTGGGTCTACCTGGGTGTGGCGTGGCGGCTGATCAGGGGGATCCGGGTGCCGGCCACGATGATCCTGGCCGCGATCGCGATCACCGCCCGAGCGGCCGTGGGGTTCTGGACCGGGAGCTGGGTCGTCTACTTCATCCAGCCCGAGCTCGGCACGATCTGCATCAGCATGGCGTTCCTGGCCTCGGTGCGGCTGAACAAGCCGCTCGTGCAGAAGCTCACGCTCGACTACATCCACCTGCCGTCGGCGGTGCTCCGGCACGAGCGGGTGCGCAGGTTCTTCGCCAGGATCACGCTGCTGTGGGCGTTCGTGCTGCTGGCCAACTCGACGGTGAGCATCTGGCTGGCGCTGCACCAGTCGCTCGGCACGTTCATGCTGCTCCGGACGTCAGCGGTGGCCGTGATCAGCGGGCTGGCCATCACGTTCTCGATCTTCGCCTTCAAGCGGCTGCTGCGCCGCCTGCACGTGGCCCACGCCTGAGCGCTCGGCCAGCAGGAACGCCCCGCACATCCCCATCACCAGACCGGTCAGCATCTCGAACAGGTTCACGAAGGCCAGCACGCCACCCGCGCTCCCCTCGCTGAGCGGCCCGCCCGACAGCCCGATGATCACTGTGTAGAGGCCCCAGCCGAACATCGTCCCCGTGCCCAGCCAGGCCACGCTCAGCGGCTGCCAGACCGGCCTGCCTCCCCGGCCGTTGACCAGGATGACCAGCCCGAGGCCCGCGCCGATGGCGAGCAGGCCCTTGAGCCCGTCCTGGAGCGCGGCGGTCGCCGGGTAGAGGCCGGCCATCTCCTCGGGCAGCCCGGCTCTCCCGCCGAGGGCCCAGTAGAGGCGGATGCCGCCGAGCAGCACGGTCATCAGCAGCGCTCCCCGGGCGACGACCCGTTGGAGCGGCATGGTCACGCTGGTGGGGCCGTGGCCGATCGGAGTCCTGAAGGCAGTAGGCCAGCGGTCGCGTGAGTAGAGCGCGAACGCGACCGTCAGCCCGACGCCCTGCGCGACGAACCCGCCATAGACCATCATGTAGACCCACGGCTCGATCGGACCGCCGGTGCTGAAGATCCCGGTGCCTTCGAGGAGCACGCCGAGCGGCACCATGACCACCACGATCGTGAGCAGCCCGGTGCCGACCCACAGAGGCAGCAACACCAGCCATGCGGGCAGGCGCATGCCCTGCCGCACGGTGAAGGCCAATGCGAGCAGCAGCCCGACCACGTCCATGCCGAACGTCATCGCGTTGAGCCCGGCCATGGTCGGGTCGTTCATGAGGTCGGGATCGTTGATGCCCAGCGAGCTGCCGGTCATCCACAAGATCTTCAGCGTCAGGTAGGGAAGCATGGCGGCGACCGCCACGACCGCCGCGGTGATGCGGGCTGCTCCGGGCTTTTGCTGGCTCATGGTGTGAGTCTGCACGGTCCCCGCGGTGTTCCCGCCCGCAGGGATATCCGTCTCCCCGGTACGGGGGATGCGTGGTGGGGCGGAGTCCCCCGTCGCGGTAGGGCCAGCCCCACCGCGAATGCGGATACCCGCACTCCTGTGTTCCGCCTTCCCAGCCGGTTTGATCGATATGTGTCACCGGCGGTCGCGGCACCTGCCCTGACGGGATTCGGGGAGGTGCGACCAGCGGGGATCCCCAGGTTCACGGGGTGCGGGCCCTGATCCCTCTCGGGGACGGGCCCGCGTCCGACCGGGGGTTTCCCCGATGTCCCAGCGCACCGCGCGCCGACAGGCTTGAAGACACCCCTGACGATCGGAGTTCGCCCTGATGTCGCACGCCATCCTGGACCTGGTCCAGCAGGCGATGTCGTCGCCCTGGTTGTACGCGGCGTTGTTCGCGCTGGCCCTGCTCGACGGGTTCTTTCCCATCGTGCCCGCCGAGACGTCCGTGATCACCGCCGGGGTGTTCGCCGCCTCCGGGGAGACGAATCTGGCGTTGGTGATGCTGGTGGCCGCCCTCGGCGCGTTCGCCGGTGACCACATCTCCTATCTGATCGGCAACAGGTCGGGAGGCAGGCTGCGCGAGCGCAAGGCGTTCGTGTGGGCCAGGGACGCGCTGGCCGAGCGGGGCGGGCTGGTCCTCGTGGTGGCCCGCTACATCCCGGGCGGGCGCACCGCGACGACCCTGACCATGGGCGCCGTGCGCTACCCGCGGCGCTCGTTCACCTTCTTCGACGCGATCGCCGCCTCCTCCTGGGCGGTGTACTCCGGCCTCATCGGGTTCTTCGGCGGGATGGCGTTCGAGAACGACCCCGTCAGGGGGCTGCTGCTCGGCCTCGGCACCGCGCTCGCCATCACCGGGATCGTCGAGGCCGTGCGCTGGATCAGGAAGCGACGCGCCATCCAGGCTTCTCCCGAGCGCCTCCCGGTGGACACGTCCCTTTGACCCTGCCCGGCAACCATCCAGCTGAGAGGAGTCGGCATGACCGTGCTGGCCGCGTTGATCGCCCTGGTCGGTTCGCTGTTCTTCGCGCTCGGCGCGGCACTGCAGCAGTACGAGGCGTCCGGCACCGCCAAACCCGGCCTGCCGGCGCTGCTGCGCAGGCCGCGCTGGCTGGCCGGCGGAGCGTCCATCCTGGCCGGCGGCGGCCTGCACATCGTCGCCCTCGGGCTGGGCCCGCTGACCGTGGTGCAGCCCATGGGCGTGGCCAGCCTCCTCTTCGCGCTGCCCATCGCGGCCACGCTGCACGGCCGCAGGCCCTCGCGGCGGGAGCTGACCGCGGCCGGCGTGGTGGCCGCCGGGCTGATCGGCCTGGTGCTGCTGGTGCCGGAGTCGGACGGGCCGACCCACCTCGGGCCGTCCGGGGTGGCCACGCTGCTGGCGGTCTCCGGCGTCGCGTCGTCGCTGCTGTGGGCGGGCTCGAAGATCGCCTCCGCGGCGGGGCGGGCCGCCCTGCTGGCCACCGGCTCCGGCGTGCTCTACGGCGCCACCGCCACGCTCATGCGGGTGCTGGTGGACGGCGCCTGGAACTGGTGGTACCTGCTGGCGCTGCCGGTGCCCGCGCTGCTGGCGCTGATGATGCTGCAGCGGGCCTACGCCGTCGGCCACTTCGGCGTCTCGTTCGCCTCGCTGCAGATCGCCGACCCGCTCACCGCCGTCGCCTTCGGCGCGCTGCTGCTCGGCGAACCGCTGCCCTCGGGCATCGTCCCGATGGCCGCGGCGGCGCTGGCCGCGGCGGGGACCGTCGCGCTGGCCAGGACCACCCCGCTGGAGGCCCGCCACTGACCCGCCCGCTCTCCCCTTGCCACGTCCGATCTTCTCTCCCTTCTCTCCTCGATCTGCTGCCCGG
Organism: Nonomuraea sp. NPDC048916; assembly: GCF_040649575.1. NCBI lineage: Bacteria > Bacillati > Actinomycetota > Actinomycetes > Streptosporangiales > Streptosporangiaceae > Nonomuraea > Nonomuraea sp. NPDC048916. Next base: position 68,901 of record NZ_JBEZFS010000032.1, on the reverse strand, counting down.
CCCTCCCCACCCGGCCGGTGTTCCCCGAACTGGAGTCCTCCCATGGCCATGCCCCTGCGCAGCACCGTCGCCGACGTCACCGAGCTCGTGCCCGTCCCCTCGCGACCACGCCGGGTGCTGATCTCCACCGACACCTACCCGCCCGACGTCAACGGCGCCGCCTACTTCACCCACCGCCTGGCCACCGGCCTGGCCGAGCGCGGCAACGAGGTGCACGTCATCTGCCAGTCGGCCGAGGGCCCGGCCACCGCCGAGGTGGCCGACGGCGTGATCGTGCACCGGCTGCGCTCGGCGCCGCTGCTCGTGCACCCCACCATGCGGGTCACGGTCCCGACCCGGTTGGACCGCCTGATGGCGGCCATCGCCCCTGACGTGCTGCACACCCAGGGCCACTTCGTCGTCGGCCGGGCCGCCATCGCCGCCGCCCGCCGCAGCGGAGTGCCGGTGGTGGCCACCAACCACTTCATGCCCGACAACCTGTTCCAGTTCGGCCACATCCCCGGCCGGCTGAGGGAGCGGGCCGGCCGGCTGGCCTGGCGCGACTTCGGCCGCGTCTTCAACCGCGCCGACCGCGTCACCACGCCCACTCCGCTGGCCGCCAGGCTGCTCGCCGACCAGGGCTTCACCCGCGAGGTGGAGCCGATCTCCTGCGGCATCGACCTGGCGCGGTTCCGCCCGCACGCCGAGCCCAAGGCGTGGGCGCGCAAGCTGCTCGGCCTGCCCGACCGGCCCACCGTGCTGTTCGTCGGCCGCCTCGACGAGGAGAAGCGCCTCGGCGAGCTGCTGCGCGCGCTGCCGCACGTCCTCAACAGCACTGACGCCCAGGTCGCGATCGTCGGGCGGGGCAGCCAGCGGGCTGAGCTGGAACGGCTGGCCAAGCGCATCGGGGTCGGCGAGCGGGTGTCCTTCCTCGGCTTCGTGCCCGACGAGAACATGCCCCAGGCGTTCGCCGCGGCCGACGTCTTCGCCATGCCGGGCGTGGCCGAGCTGCAGAGCATCGCCACCCTGGAGGCCATGGCCAGCGGCCTGCCGGTGGTCGCCGCCGACGCGATGGCCCTGCCGCACCTGGTGGACGGTAACGGCTACCTGTTCGAACCCGGCGACGTCATGGGCCTGGCCGGTCACCTGAGCGCCATCCTGACCGACGACGAGCTGCGCGCCCGCCTCGGCCGGGCCAGCCGCGAGCTTGCCCTGAGGCACGACCACCAGACCTCCCTCGCCCGGTTCGAGCGGATCTACGATGAGGTGACGCAATGACGCCGAGAAGCATCGGCTGGACCACCGTGCTCAGCGCCCTGGCCGCCATGGCCTGCCTCGCCTACGCGGAGGTGACGCTGCCCGGACAGCCGCTGATCAGCGACTACGCGCTCGTCCCCGGCGGCATGGCGCCCGTGCTGATCGGCATGCTGGCTCTCGCGGGCGCCTGCCTGTTCCTGGCGTACGGGCTGGCGACCCGCGAGCCCGCCCGCACCGCGGCCACCCGGGTGCTGCTGATGGCCACCGCCGCCGGCCTGATGCTGAGTGCCCTCTTCCCCACCGACCCCAGGTTCTCCGACGTCAGCTCACTGGGCGGGGAGATCCACCGCTGGGCCGCCGCCGTCGTCTTCACCGCTCTGCCCGTCGCCGGCTGGACGCTGGCCAGGGCGCGCGAGGTGCTGCCGCGCTGGAACCTGGTCAGGGCCGTCAGCCTGACGTCCGCGCTGACCCTGGCCGCCTATCTGGCCGCGCACCCGGCCTCGTTCCTCTCGTCCCTGATCAACGGGGGCGCCTACTACGGGCTGCTCGAACGCGCACTGGTGCTGTCGGAGATCGGGCTGATCGTGGTCATGGCCCTGACGTCCGCGCGGCGAACCCGCCCCGCCGCCGCCGTCCCCGCTCCTGACCGGCGGCCCGACAGGATCACCGCCTGACATGCTTCGACGGGGGACGAAGGGATCCCGGCCTAGCGTGGGCCGCATGGTCATCACACGTCACGACGAGGCCGTCGCGGTCCTCTCGGACACCCGCTACGTGCCGCCGCCCGTGCGCCGGGAGGCCGCCGCGCACACGCTGGGCTGGTTGCGGGGGCGGGTCTCCAGGTTCAGCAGCGGCTCGGCGCACGCGGAGCGGCGGCGGCCGCTGGTCGAGCGGCTGGCCGCGATCGATCCGGGCGCGCTGAGGCGGGCCGCCCGGGACGCGACGCTGTCGCGTGACGGCTCCTGGGAGGGGGTTCCCACGGCCGTGCTCGGGGCGGCGCTCGGGGTGGACGTCCCCGTGCCGCTGGTCGAGGCGGTGGCGGCCGGTTACCTGTCCGGCGACGGGAGCCCCGCCGCCGACGCCGCGGTCGCGTCGCTGGTCGCCCTCCTCACCGCCGACGACAGCGACGGCGACCGTGACGGCGACCATGGGGACGCCGTTGTCGTCCTGACGCTCCTGCTCCAGGCGCACGCGGCCACGGAGGGCCTGATCCGCAACGCCCTGACCCACGCCGCGGCCGGAAACCGCGTGCCCGAACGCGACCTCCGCGGAGATCACCGGCGCCAGGGGTTCGCCTCCAGGCAGGCGGACCTGGCCGGGGGCGTCGACGGGCTGCTGCATGAGACGTTGCGGCACGATCCGCCGATCCAGGTCACGCGCAGGGTCGATCTGGCGACCGGGGACGACGTGGTGATCGATCTGGTGGCGGCGAACCGGGATCCCGATGTGTTCGCCGACCCCGGGCGGTTCGACGCCTCACGGGGGGCGACGCCGCACCTGACGTTCGGCGCCGGGGTGCGGCCCTGTCCCGCTTCGGCCCACGGGTTGGCGCTGGCGGCCGGCGTGCTCGATGCCTGCCTCGGCGACGGGCCCGGCGGCCGGGCCGGAGGCGACGGCTTGAAGGAGGAATCATGAAATTTCGTGACCTGCATCGACCAGGCGACCCACTACTGCTGCCCAACGCCTGGGACTACGGCTCGGGGGCGTTCCTGGCGGCCCACGGGTTCGCGGCCATCGGGACCACCAGCCTCGGCGTGGCCGCCGTGCACGGCAAGCCCGACGCGGCGGGCGTCACGAAGGCCGAGACGATCGAGCTGGCCCGGAAGGTGATGGATCTCGGCGTGCTGGTCACCGTGGACCTCGAGGGCGGCTTCAGCGACGACCCCGCCGAGGTGTCCGACCTGGTCGCGGAGCTGGCCGCGCTGGGCGTGGCGGGCGTCAACCTGGAGGACGGCCGCACCGACGGCACGCTGCGCCCGGTCGAGCTGCACCAGAGGATCATCGAGGCCGCGCTGGGCCACGGCGTCTTCGTCAACGCCCGTACCGACACGTGCTGGCTGAAGACCGGCGACACGCGGGAGCGGGTGAGCGCGTACGCGCACGCCGACGGCCTCTTCGTACCGGGGCTGAGGGATCTGGGCGAGGTCGCCGGGGTGGTGGAGAGCACGTCGCTGCCGGTCAACGTGTTGTACCAGCCGGACGGGCCGACGCTGGCGGAGCTGGCCGGGGTCGGGGTGGCCAGGGTGAGCACCGGCTCGCTGCTGTACCGGGCCTCGCTGCGGGGCGCGCTGGCCGCCGTGCTCGCCGTACGGGACGGGGGGACGCCGCCTATACCGACATATGGCGAGATCGCCGCCATCTTGCCGCAGCCCCGATAATCGGGGCATGCGCTTCGAAATCCTTGGCCCGGCCAAGGTCCTGGGTGACGACGGCGAGCCGGTCTCGCTCGGCGGTCCCCGGGTGCGCGGGCTGCTCACCCTCCTGGCGCTCGACGCGGGCCGCGTCGTCGGCGCCGAGTACCTGGTCGACGGCCTGTACGGCGAGCAGCCGCCCGAGGGTGTGGCCAACGCGCTGCAGTCGCAGGTGTCGCGGCTGCGCCGGGCGCTGGGCAGGGACCGGGTGGAGTTCCATCCGACGGGTTACCGGCTGGCGGCCGACCCGGAGGACGTCGACGCGCGGCGGTTCGAGCGACTGGCCGGCGAGGGCCGGAAGGCGCTGGCCGCGGGCGACGCCCACCACGCGGCCACGCTGCTGCGCGAAGCGCTGGAGCTGTGGCGCGGCCACCCGCTGGCCGACGCCCCGCGCGCCGAGGCGGCCGCGGCCAGGCTGGCGGAGCTGCGCCTGGCCGCGGCGGAGGACCGCGTCCAGGCCGACCTGGAGCTGGGCCGCCATCGCGAGTTGGTGGCCGAGCTGCGGCAGCTGACCGCCGCCCATCCGCTGCGCGAGCGGTTGCGGGCGCAGCTGATGCGCGCCCTGTACGGGAGCGGCCGGCAGGCCGAGGCGCTGACCGTCTACGAGGAGGCCCGGCGGATCCTGGACGACGAGCTGGGCGTCGCGCCGGGCGTGGAGTTGTCGGCCGCTCACCTGGCCGTGCTCAGGGCCGATCCGGCGCTGGGCGTGGACTGTGCCCTGCTCAGAGGCGATCCGCAGCCGGGCGGGCCCGCCCGCGTGTCCAGGCAGGGCCTGCGCGCCCAGCTCACCAGCTTCGTGGGCCGCTCCGAGGAGCTCGGCCAGGTCGACTCCCACCTGCGGCGGGCCAGGCTGGTCACGCTGATCGGCGCGGGCGGGGCGGGCAAGACCCGGCTGGCCATGGAGGCCGCCGAGCGGGCCGACGGCGACGTCTGCGTCGTCCAGCTGGCGCCCGTCGCCGACGGGGCGGACGTGCCGAAGGCCGCGCTGGCCGCGCTCGACCTGCGCGACCCGCTGCTCTCGGGCCCCGAACGGCCGTCCGTCGATCCGGTCGCCCGCCTGGCGGCGGCACTCTCCGACCGGAGGCTGCTGCTGGTCCTGGACAACTGCGAGCACCTCGTGACCGCCGTCGCCGAGCTGGCCGACCAGTTGCTGGCCACCTGCCCGGAGCTACGGGTGCTGGCGACGAGCCGCGAGGCGCTCGGCATCACCGGTGAGTCGATCCTGCCGATCGCACCGCTGCGCCTGCCGCCGGCGGGCGTCCCGAACCCGCTCGACTACCCCGCCGTACGGCTGTTCGCCGACCGGGCCGCCGCGGTGCGCCCGGGGTTCGCGGTCGGCGAGGACAACGCGGCGCGGGTGGTGAGCATCTGCCGGGCGCTCGACGGGCTGCCGCTGGCCATCGAGCTGGCCGCGGCCCGGCTGCGCACGCTGATGGTGGCCGACGTGGCGGCCCGGCTGGACGACAGGTTCCGGCTGCTGACCCGCGGCAGCCGCACCGCGCTCCCCCGGCACCAGACGCTCCGCGCGGTCGTGGCGTGGAGCTGGGACCTGCTCGACGAGAACGAGCAGCGGCTGGCGGCCAGGCTGACCGTGTTCGCCGACGGCGCGACGCCCGCCGCGGCGGAACGGGTCTGCGGGCTGCCGGAGGAGACGCTGTTCGCGCTGGTGGAGAAGTCCCTGGTCGAGGTGGTCGACGGTCGCTACCGGATGCTGGAGACGATCCGCGCGTTCTGCGCCGAGCGGCTGGCCGAGGCGGGCGAGACGGAGGCGATGTGCGAGGCCCACGCCGCCTACTACCTGGAGCTGGTGACCGAGGCCGACGGGCACCTGCGCCGGGCCGAGCAGTTGGAGTGGCTGGCCATGCTCGACCACGAGAGCGACGAGCTGATCGCGGCCGTGCGGTGGGCGACGTACGCGGGCCGGACCGAGCTCGGGCTGCGGCTGCTGGCCAATGCCGCCTGCTACTGGTGGATGCGCGGGCACCGGCTCACCAGTGCCCGACTCGCCGGCGAGCTGCTGGCCGGGATGCCCTTCGGCGCCCCCGAGGGCCTGGAGGAGGAGTACACGCTGTCGGTGCTGGTCGCCGCCTGGAGCGGTGATCCGGACGATGCGCTGCGCGCGCGGCTGGACGGCCTGCGGCACTCCGGTGTCCCGGACTACATGCCCGCGGGGCTGGAGTTCCTGACGATGATGCTGGCGATGTTCACCGGGCCGCCCGGTGACGTCGGTTTCGTGCTGGAGCTGATCAAGAGCTCGGATGAGCCTCCAGCGCCGTGGCCGCGGGCGCTGTCCGCGTGCGGGATCGCCTTCATGCTGCAGGAAGCCGGCGAGCCCGGGAAGGCCAGACCCGAGTTCGAGCGGGCGCTGGCCATCTTCAGGGAGCTCGGCGAGCGGTGGGGCATCACGCTGGTGCTGGCGGGGCTCGGCGACCTGGCCTTCGAGCTGGGCGAATACGCGACCGCGCACGCCCTGGCCGGTCAGGCGCTGGAGGTGTCGCAGGAGCTCGGCTCGCTGCCGGACATGGCGGAGAGCCTGTGCCGCGGCGCCGACGCGGTGAGCCGCATGGGTGACTTGGCGGCCGGGAAGGCGGGCTACCTGCGGGCCGCCGAGTTGTCGCGCAGGGCGGGCTCGGGCGACACGATGGCGTGGGCGCAGGTGGGGCTGGGCGAGGTGGCGATGCTCCGGCGTGAGTTCGAGCAGGCCCGCGCCCACCTGGCGCAGGCGGCGGCCGACTGCCCCGAGGGCTGGTACAGCGTGATCAGCACCCGCGAGCGCATCCAGGACGGGCAGGAGGAGCTCGCCCGGCTCGTCAGCGAACGGTAGGTGATCGGTCAGCGCCACCGCCGATGGTGGCGGCATGAAGAACAAATGGGCCAGTCTGGTCATCGTCTGCCTGGCCACGCTGCTGCTCTCCGTTGACCTCACCGTCCTGCATCTGGCGCTCCCGATGCTGGTCGGCGACCTCGGCGCCAGCGCCACGCAACTGCTCTGGATCGGCGACGTGTACGGCTTCGCGGTCGCGGGCCTGCTCATCACGATGGGCAACCTCGGCGACCGGATCGGCCGCAAGCGCCTGCTGCTCATCGGCGCGGTCGCGTTCAGCGTCGCCTCGGTGGTGACCGCGTACGCCCCCACCCCCGAGCTCCTCATCGCGGCCCGCACGCTGCTCGGCGTCGCCGGCGCGACGATCATGCCGTCGACCCTGTCGATCCTTCGCAACGTCTTCACCGATCCCGGTGAGCGGACCGCGGCCATCGGCGTCTGGAGCGGGATGAACGCCGCCGGGTTCGCCGTGGGCCCGGTCGTCGGCGGACTGCTGCTCGATCACTTCTGGTGGGGCTCGGTCTTCCTGATCAACCTGCCGATCATGGCTCTGGTCCTGGTCGGCGGCATCCTGGTGCTGCCGGAGTCGCGCAACCCCGACGCGGGCCGCATCGACCTGCCGAGTGTGGCGCTCTCCTTCATCGGCATCGTGGCGGTCATCTACGCGATCAAGGAGGCGGCGCACGACGGGCTGGGGCAGGGCGACGTGCAGGTGGCGGCCGTGCTGGGCGTGGCCTGCCTGGCGTACTTCGTGTGGCGGCAGACCCGGCTCGCCGATCCGCTCATCGACGTGCGGCTCTTCCGGCGCCGGGCGTTCAGCGCGTCGATCGGCACGAACCTGCTGGCGATCTTCACGATGATGGCCATGTCGCTGATCTTCGCCTGGTATTTCCAGCTCGTGCTCGGCTGGTCGCCGTTGCAGGCCGGGCTCGCGGGCCTGCCGGGCGGCCTCAGCGGGGCGGTCGGCGGGATCGTGGCGGCCAAGCTGATCCGCTTCATCGGCCGGAACGGCGTCGTGGCGCTCGGCCTGGCCATGAACGCCGGTTCGTTCCTCTGGTACAGCACCCTCGGGCTGGAGGTCAACTATCTCGTCATGCTGATCCCCATGATCATCGGCGGGATGGGGATCGGCTTCGCCTTCACCGTCAACAACGACAACATCCTCGCGACGGTGCCGAAGGAACGCGCCGGCGCCGCCGCGGCGGTGTCGGAGACCTCGTTCGAGCTGGGCGGCTCGCTCGGCATCGCGATCCTCGGCACGGTGCTGAACAGCACCTACAGCGGCAGCCTGCGGGTGCCGGCCGACATCCCCGGTGAGGCCGCGCGGGAGTCCATCGCCGGGGCGATGCACACGGCCGCGAGCCTGCCTCCCGAGCAGGGCGCGCGGCTCATCCACGCGGCCCGCGTCGCGTTCGTCGAGGGAGTGCACGTCACCGGGCTCAGCGCGGCGGTGATGCTGGTCGTGGTGGCGGCGCTCGCGTTCGCCGGGCTGCGTGGCGTGCCCAAGGTCATCCCGGAAGAGGTGCTGGCTCGGGCGCACTCGTGACGGCCGGCGGCCGGGCCCGCAGGCCGCGCCGGCGCGCGAGCACCAGCAGCGCCGCGAGCACGGTGGTCACCGGCGGCACCACGAAGGCCAGGGACGGCCCGAACTGGTCGACGAGTTGCCCGGCGGCCGAGGCGCCGGTGGCGATGCCCAGCCCGATGGCGCCGCCCAGCAGGGTGAACGACTCGGTGCGGACCTCCGCGGGGACGAGGCCGTCGATGATGGTGTAGCCGGTGATCACCACGGGGGCGATGACCAGGCCGGCCAGGGCCGCCGTGCCGTACAGGAGGGGGATGGTCCCGGCGACCGTGAAGGTGCTGGTGGCGGCGGCGAGCAGGGCGAGGCCCACGACGAGGCGGGCGGTGGCGGAGACCCGCCAGCGGACGGCGCCGTACAGCAGGCCGCCGAGCACGCTGGCGGCCGAGAACGTGCCGTAGATCGCGCCCGCCGAGGCGGGCGTGCCGAGTGCGGCGGTCAGCGAGATGATGCCCACCTGGAGGGTGCCGAAGACCGAGCCCATCGCCAGGAACGCCACCGCCAGCGGCACCACGCCGCGCAGCCGCAGCACCCCACCGGCCGAGCGGGCGCGGACCGGCGCCGGCTCGGGCATGCCGGTCCGGACCCCGGCGAACACGGTGGTGCCCACGACGACCAGCACCAGCGCCACGAGCAGCGCGACGACCGGGGAGTAACCGGTGGACAGCAGCACGAGCAGCACGGGCGCCACCGTGAACGTCAGCTCGTCGGTGATGGACTCCACCGCGAACGCGGTGTTCAGCCGGGCCGAGCCGCCCAGCCGGTACGCCCAGCGGGCCCTGACCATGGCTCCCACCTGCGGCATCGAGGCTCCGGCCAGCGCGGCGGTGAGCACGAGCAGCGAGGTCGGCGCCTGCGCGGTGGCCAGGGCGAGCAGCGTGCCGAGCGCGAGGCCGTGCAGGGCGACCTGCGGCAGCAGCACCCTGGCCTGGCCGTGCCTGTCGGCCAGCCGTCCGGTCTGCGGGCCGGCGATCGCCTGCGACACCGCGGCCGCGGCGGCGGCGACCCCGGCCGCGCCGTAGGACCCGGTGGCCCACTCCACCAGGAGCAGGATGCCCAGCTGCAGCATCGCGAACGGCAGGCGCGCCACGAGCGCGGGCAGCAGGAAGCGCCACGCGCCGGGTGTGGCCAGCACGTTCAGGTAGGACTTCAAGGGGGTCTCCGTCCAGGTCAAGACGGAGCCGTCCCGGAGGAGCGCACCGTCAGGTGGGCTTCGACCGGGGTGATACCGACAGAGGCCGGCCGCCGAGCGGTCTAGCAGAGCGTTCGATGTACCAAACGCGACAAACACCGATCTTATTGCAGAAAACGACCAGCGCACTTCTGGGGCGTGTGCGGTCTAGAGGTGCTCGCGCAGGAAGCCGGCGGTCGCCTCGACCGCCTGGGTGACATAGGGCTCGGCGTCGTAGAGGTCGATGTGGCGCTTGGCGTCGATCCACACGATCCGCTTCGGCTCCTCCAGTCGTCTGTACGCCTCCTCGGCGCCCTCCGGCGAGCAGAACCGGTCGATCACCCCGTGCACGATCAGGGCCGGCTTGGGCGACAGGAAGTCGGCGCCCATCATGTTGTCCACGGTGATCAGCTCGCGCAGGCTGGCGCGGGTGACCTCGTTCGCCCAGTGCGCGGAGGCGCCGCGCCCGGTGCCGTAGTAGGCGTACGGCTCGTCGCCCGGCATGGCGGCCTCCCCCTCCCGCGCCACGGCGGGAAGGTATTCGACCGGGCCGCCTCGGTCCTGGCGCTCCAGCACCTCGCCCAGACCGGTCAGCGCGGCCTGGTAGTCCATGCCGGACCGCATCGTGTAGGGGTTGTTGTAGGCCCCGGCGATGCCGGCGAAGACCTTCACCCGAGGCTCGAAAGCCGCAAATTTCAGGGCATATCCGCCGCCCAGGCAGATCCCGACGACCCCGATCCGCTCCCCGTCGACCTCCGGCCTCGACCTCAGGAACGACACCGCGGCCCGCAGGTCGTGCAGCTTGCCCTGCGGATCCTCGTGCCACCGCGGCTCGCCGCCCGACTCGCCCCAGTTGCGATGGTCGAAGGCCAGCGTGACGTAACCCTTCCGGGCCAGCCGATCGGCGTACAGCCCGCAGACCTGATCACGCACGCCCGTGAACGGCCCGGTGAACACCAGACCCGGACGTGGCCCCGGCTCCTCGGGCACCCGGAGGTCCCCGGCCAGGGTGATCCCGCCGGCTTCGAACTCGATTCTCATGCCACCAGTCTGAAGCCCGCGACGGCCGGGCGTGGCCCGGCCGCCGGGGCCGTCAGGAGTCGAAACCCAGCCCCATCCGGTCGAGCGTGCGCAGCCAGAGGTTGCGCCTGCCCTGGTGCCGGTCGGCCTGGGCGATCGACCAGCGGGTGAGCTGGATCACCCCGGACCGCACCGGCTCCGGCGGGAACGGGACCGGCTTCTCCTTCACCATGCGCAGCTCGGTGCGCTCCGTGCGCTCGCCCGAGAGCAGGTCGAGCATGACGTTGGCGCCGAAGCGGGTGGCGCCCACGCCCATGCCGGTGTAGCCGACCGCGTAGGCGAGCCGCCCGCCGTGCGCCTGGCCGTAGAAGGCGCTGAACCGGCTGCAGGTGTCGATCACGCCGCCCCACCGATGCGTGAAACGCACCTCCGCCAGCTGCGGGAACGTGGTGGCGAAGTGCTCGGCCAGCTTGACGAAGGTCTCGTCGCGCTGGTCGTACTCGGGCTTGACCAGGCCGCCGTTGTAGTAGACGGCGTCGTAGCCGCCCCACAGGATGCGGTCGTCGTCGGTCAGCCGGTAGTAGTGGAACTGGTTGGCGGAGTCGCCGACGCCCTGGCGGTTGCGCCAGCCCACCTCGGCGAGCTGCTCCCGCGACAGCGGCTCGGTCATCAGCGCGTAGTCGTACACCGGCACCAGGAAGTGCTTGAGCCGGCGCAGCAGCGGCGGGAACACCCCGGTGGCCAGCGCCACCCGGCGGCCGGTGGCCACGCCGTGCGGGGTGCGCAGCCTGATGGTGGAGCCGTCGTCGGCCATCGAGCGGACCGGGCTGCGCTCGTAGACCCGCACGCCGAGCCGCAGGCACACCTCGCGCAGCCCCCACGCCAGGCGGGCCGGGTCGACCATGGCGCAGCCGCGGCGATCCCAGAAGCCGCCGAGGTAGGTCGGCGAGTCGATCTCGGCCCGGATCTGCTCGCGGTCCAGCGGCACGTAGTCGAGGCCCAGCTCGGCGATGACGTCGAGGTGCTCGTGCAGCGCCTCCAGTTGCCAGGGCTCGGTGGCGACGTTGAGCTCGCCGGTGCGCTCGAACGAGCAGTCGACGCCGTAGCGCTCCAGGGTGCGCTCGATCTCGTCCAGATTCTGCACGCCCATGCGCTCGAGCCGGTCGAGCTCGTCCGGCCAGCGTTCCAGCCCGTTGGGCAGTCCATGAGTGAGGGTCGCCATGCAGAACCCGCCGTTGCGGCCGGAGGCCGCCCAGCCGATCCGGCGGCCTTCGAGCAGGACGACGTCCTGCGAGGGGTCACGTTCCTTGGCCATCAGGGCGGTCCACAGCCCCGAGAAGCCTCCGCCGACGACGACCAGGTCGGCGTCGGTCTCGCCGTCGAGCCGCGGTCGCGGCTCCGGTCTGGCCGGACTGTCCAGCCAGTACGGCTTGCGCTCCGCGTCAGCAAGAGCCTTCAGCGGATCCACAAATCCCACTTCCCTACGAAATATATGATCTTAAATTGCGGGATCTTCTCAGAATGGTGATCACGCGCGGGTTCCCCCCGCCGAGCTCCGATCTCGCCTCCCTGTTCTTTGCCGAAAACCTGTTTCTTTGCCGGAGAACCTGTCCTTCTGCCGGAGAACCTGTTCCTTGCCGGAGAATTTGTTCTTTTGCCGGAGAACACCGATCCCCCCGGCCATCGCGGGGGGATCACGACGCATGCTCTCAGGCGCGGCGTCGCGCCGCGACCGCGTTGGCGATCGCGATGAGCACGCCCAGGCCGAAGATCAGCGTACCCATGACGTTGACCTGCGGCGGGATTCCCGTCTTGACCGACCCGATGATCCACAGCGGGAAGGTGAGGGTCGAGCCGTTGACGAAGCTGGTGACCACGTAGTCGTCGATCGACAGCGCGAACGCCAGCATCGCGCCCGCCAGCACGCCCGGCAGGATGGCCGGCAGTGTGACCTGCCTGAACGTTCCCCACGTGGTCGCGCCGAGGTCCCTGGCCGCCTCCTCCATCGACGGGTCGAGCGTGACGACCCGCGCCCGTACGGTGACCGTGACGAAAGAGAGCGAGAACAGCACGTGCGCGATCGTGATGGTGATGGCGTCACGCGGCAGGTTGGCCGAGACGAACAGCGACAGCAGCGAGGCCCCCATGACCAGTTCGGGCGTGGAGATGGCGGCGAAGACCAGGAAGTTGGTCGCCCCCTTGCCGCGGAAGCGGTATCTGCCGAGCGCCAGCCCCAGCATGGTGCCGATCACGACCGTGATGATCGTGCTGATCACCGCGATGTAGATCGAGTTGCGCAGCGCCGTGGTCAGGTCGGAGATCTCGAAGAGCTCGCGATACCACTTGAGGGTGAAGCCGTGCCAGCTGGTGTTGGACTTGCTCGGCGTGTCGTTGAAGCCGAACATGATCATGACGGCGATCGGCGACGACAGCCAGAGGATGACCAGCCAGGTGTAGGCGTGCAGCAACCGGTCGCCGACCCTGCCGCCCCTGCTCCTCATCGGGCAGCCGCCTCGAGGACGTTCTCGGTGCCGAGAGCCTTGGCGTAGATGAAGATCCCCACCAGCAGCAGCGCCATGAGAGTGAACGACAGCGCCGAGGCCGTCGGGTAGTCGAGGTTCGTCAGATACTCGATCTGGATGATGTTGCCGATCATGGTGTTGCCGGTGCCGCCGAGCACCTGAGCGTTGACCGGGTCGGCCGTGGCGGGCACGAACGTCATCAGCACTCCGGCGAACACCCCCGGCAACGACAGCGGGAGCACCACCCGGCGGAAGGCCGCCGTCCGCGAGGCGTACAGGTCCTGGGCCGCCTCCACGGTCCGCGGGTCGACCCGCTCCAGCGACACGTAGATCGGCAGGATCATGAACGGCAGCCAGTTGTAGGTCAGCCCGGCGACCACGGCGAACGTCGTGGCCAGCACGTGGAAGTCGGCGGGCAGCGCACCCCAGCTCTTCAGCGTGCCGAACAGGATCCCGTTGTCGGCCAGCAGGAAGCCCCACGAGATGGTGCGCAGCACGAACGACACGAAGAACGGCAGCAGCAGCAGGAACAGGTACACCGACTTGCGCCGGCCGCCCTTGAAGGCGATCCAGTAGGCCACCGGGTAGCCGATCAGCAGCATCGCCACCGTCGCGAGCCCGCCGTACACGATGGAACGGACCAGTTGCGTGCTGTACGTGCTCAGCGCGTCGGCGTAGTTGGAGAAGCTGAACGTCATGGCGAAGCCGTCGATGGCGTTGCCGGTCTGCAGCGACACCGAGGCCATCGCGGCCATCGGCACCACCAGGAAGATCGCCAGCCACATCCAGCTCGGAAGTGCCAGGAGGTAGGGAGTGAGGCGCCGCATCGCCTAGGCCTGCGTGATCGACTGGAAGATCGGGTTGAAGACCTGCTCCTGCGCCGTGGTGAGCTTGGTGTAGCTGCGCAGCTTGGCGTAGTCGGCCTCCGACGGGAACATCAGCGGGCTGGAGACCAGGGCCTCGAGGGCCTTCTTCTCCTCGCCCTTGGCCGTCGCGGCCTGCTCCTTGAACAGGTCCTGGACCGCCGGGACCGGCGTGACGAACTGGACGTACTCGTCGAGCTCGGCGGCGATGTCCGGCCGGTAGAGGAAGTCCATGAGCATGAGCGCGTCGACGGGGTTGGCGGCGCCCTTGGGGATGAGCAGGTTGTCGGTCCAGATCGTGCCGCCCTCCTGGGGCACCACGAACTCGACCGGCTCGCCGGCGAGCTGGCGCTGGAAGACGTCGCCCGACCAGGCCATGCTCAGCCAGATGTCGCCCTTGGATACGGCGTCAATGTACGACTGATCGTAATATTTCCGGACGATTCCGGCGTCGCGCTGGGCCTTGAGCTTCTCCCCGGCCTTCCGCCAGTCGGCCTCGGTCGAGTTCTCCGGGTCGATGCCGAGGGCGATCATGCCGAAGTTGGCGATCTCCTGGGCGTCGGCCATCATCCCGACCCGGCCCTTGTACTTCGGATCGAAGAGTGCCTCGATGCTGGTGATGTCGTCCTTGACGTGCTTGGTGTTGTACGCGATCCCGGTCATGCCTGACATGTAGGGAATCGTGTAGGTGTTGCCCGGGTCGTACGAGCGCTCCTTGTACTTGGCCCCGGCGTTGGCCGCGAAGTTCGGCAGCTGCGAGTGGTCGAGCGGGATCGCGTAGCCCAGCTCGAACATGTGCTGGAGCTGGACGCCGTTGGTCATCACGACGATGTCGTAGCCCAGCGGCTGCCCGGCCCGGAGCACCGGGTCGGCCTTGCCGAAGAACTCCGCGTTCTCGTTGATGACCTCCTTGTACTCGTAGGAGATCCCGGTCGCCTTGGTGAACGCCTCCAGCGGGCCCTTGTCCTCGGGCATGTACTCCGGCCAGTTGGCGAACACCACCTTGCCGTGCTTGGTCTGCTTGGACCAGAACTCCTTGACCGAGTCGGCCTTCGGCGGCGCCGCCTTCTGGCCCTGCACACCACAGGCGGCCAGGGCGAGGGCCGCGGCCGACAGGCCGGCGATCCGGAACGCCTCACGACGGGTACGGGGCTGGGTGACGCCCCTGAGCAGGGCGGGGTTGCGCAGATGGTCCATGAGGTGCTGTCAACTTCCAATCGCGTATGAGTGCCGCGCCTGCCACGACAGCCAGACGGAGTCGCCCCGCTCCGCGGTGGTCGTCGAGTCGTGCGCGTTCTGCTGGAACACCGTGACCTCGGCCCCGTCGGCGAGGCTTACGGCATAGCTGTTGTAGGTCCCCAGGTAGACCACCTCGGCCACGGTCCCCGGCACGGCGCTCACGTCGCCGCCGGGCTTGTCGGTGGAGATCGTGATCTTCTCCGGGCGGACGGTCACCGTGACCGGGCCGTCGTGGCCGGGCACCAGGACCCGGCCGCCGCCGATCTCCAGCATGCCGCCGGTCGCGGTGCCGGCCAGCAGATTAGAGGTGCCGATGAAGCCCGCGACGAACGCCGTGGCGGGGCGCTCGTAGATCTCGCGCGGGCCGGCGAGCTGCTCGACCAGGCCGTCGTTCATGACGGCGATCCGGTCGCTCATCGTGAGCGCCTCACCCTGGTCGTGCGTGACGTACACGAACGTGATGCCGACCTCGCGCTGGATCCGCTTCAGCTCGATCTGCATCGCCTGGCGGAGCTTGAGGTCGAGCGCGCCGAGCGGCTCGTCGAGCAGGAGCGCCCGCGGCCGGTTGACCAGGGCACGGGCCAGCGCGACCCGCTGCTGCTGGCCACCCGACATCTCGCGGGGCCGGCGCTTCTCCCTGCCGGTGAGGTCGACGATCTCCAGCATCTCGCCGACCCGCCGCTTGATCTCCGCCTGCGGCGTCTTCCTCTGCTTGAGGCCGAACGCCACGTTGTCCCACACGCTCATGTGCGGGAACAGCGCGTAGGACTGGAAGACCATGTTGACGTCCCGCTTGTTCGGCGGCACGTTCGTGACGTCCTGGCCGTGCAGCCTGACCACGCCCTGCGAGGGTTCCTCGAACCCGGCGATCATCCGCATGGTCGTGGTCTTGCCGCACCCGGACGGGCCGAGGAGGGAGAAGAACTCCCCCTCGGCGATGTCCAGCGTGACGCCCTTCACCGCCTGGACGACCTCACCGTGCGAGAGGTACTCCTTGACGACGCCCTCGAGCGCGATCGCATTCAGTTCGGTCATTTCCAGGAACAGTCCTTCGCGCGTTATTCGCCGATGTAGTGCATGACGTGCTTGACCCGGGTGTAGTCATGCAGACCGAACACCGAGAGGTCCTTGCCGTAGCCGGAGTGCTTGAAGCCACCGTGCGGCATCTCCGAGACGAACGGGATGTGGGTGTTGACCCACACCACGCCGAAGTCGAGCCTGTTGGACATCCGCATGGCGCGACCGTGGTCGGAGGTCCAGACCGAGCCGCTCAGGCCGTAGTTGACGTCGTTGGCCTTGGCCAGCGCGTCGGCCTCGTCGGTGAACGTCTGGACGGTGATGACGGGGCCGAAGACCTCGTTCTGCACCATCTCGTCGTCCTGCCTGAGGCCGTCGACGACGGTGGGGGCGAAGAAGTAGCCCTTGTCGCCGACGCGGTGACCGCCGGTGAGCACCTTGGCGTGCGCCGGGACCCGGTCGATGAAGCCCTGGACCTTGGCCAGCTGGTTCTCGTTGTTGAGCGGGCCGTACAGGGCGTCCTCGTTGGACAGGTCGCCGGTGACGGTGCCCGCGGCGACCTCGGTGAGGGCGGCCACGAACTCGTCGTGCACGCTCTCGTGCACGAGCACGCGGCAGGCGGCGGTGCAGTCCTGGCCGGCGTTGTAGAGGCCGGCCACGGCGATGTCCCCGGCGGCCTTGCGCAGGTCCTTGACGTCCTCGAAGACCACGACGGGCGCCTTGCCGCCGAGCTCCAGGTGGACCCGCTTGAGGTCGTCGGCGGCGCTCTTGGCGACCGACATGCCCGCGCCGACCGAGCCGGTGATCGCCACCATGGCGGCGGTCGGGTGGCTCACGACCAGGGCGCCGGTCTCGCGGTCGCCGGTGACGACGTTGAAGACGCCGGCGGGCAGCACGCTGCCGATGATCTCGGCGAGCTTGAGCGTGGAGGCCGGGGTGGTGTCGGACGGCTTGAGCACGATCGTGTTGCCCGCGGCCAGGGCCGGCGCGATCTTCCAGACCGCCATCATCATCGGGTAGTTCCACGGCGTGACCTGGCCGACCACGCCGATCGGCTCGTGCCTGATGACGCTGGTGTGCTCGGCGAGGAACTCACCGGCCGTCGGCCCCTCCAGCGTGCGGGCGGCGCCCGCGAAGAAGCGGAAGTGGTCGGAGGCGACCGGCGTCTCGTCCTCGGCCATCCGGGCGCGCGGCTTGCCGGTGTTGAGGCACTCGGCCTCGTTGATCTCGTCGGCCCGCGCGTCGATCGCGTCGGCGACCTTGAGCAGCAGGTTGGCCCGCTCCCCCGGGGTGGTCCGTCCCCATGACTCGAACGCGGCGGCAGCGGCCGCGTAGGCGGCGTCGATGTCCTCGGCGCCGGAGATCGGGGCCTGCAGATAGGCCTCTCCGGTGCAGGGGTCGACAATGTCAGAGAATTGGCCGCTCTTGGCGTCCACGAACTCACCGTTGATGAAGTTCTGCAGACGGGTGGTCAAGGTATGACCTCCTCGTGAGGTAGCTGAGATGTCGCGACTCTGACAGAGTAGTTGCATCTGGACAAGGGATTTCGTGGTGAAGATACCAAATTGCTACGAATTCGCTTGACAGACGGTTGAGAACTGACAGCATGTCGCACCAGGACGGCAATCCGGCGGGAAACTCCCGTAACGCCGACCCCTAGGAGGAGCCCCCACGATGACGACGCCGCCGCGCGTACGCCGAAGCAGCGATGCGACCACCGCGCCGGCGGTCGTGCTCGACGAGCTGTCCAAGCAGATCATCGAGCAACTCCAGGGCGACGGGCGCATGCCCTACGCGGCGATAGGGAAGGCCGTCGGCCTCTCCGAAGCGGCGGTGCGGCAGCGTGTCCAGCGGTTACAGGAGGCCGGCGTCATGCAGATCGTCGCGGTCACCGACCCGCTCACGCTGGGCTTCCCCAGGCAGGCGATGATCGGCGTCACCTGCGAGGGCAACCTGGAGACGGTGGCCGACGAGCTGGCCGCCATCGATGAGATCGACTACGTCGTGCTCACCGCCGGCTCCTTCGACCTGATCGTCGAGGTGGTCTGCGAGGGCGACCGGCACCTGCTGGAGATCCTCAGCAAGATCCGCGACATCCCCGCGGTACGGGCGACCGAGTCGTTCGTCTACCTGAAACTGCGCAAGCAGACCTACTCCTGGGGCACCCGCTGAGCCTGGCCCGACAACCGGGCCACCGCGCGCACGGGCGCCCCGTCTGCGCCGCCGAGCCGGATCGGCAGCATCGACACCTCCACCGACCGGCCTTCCGCCTGTGCCCTGAGCAGGCGGTCGAGCCCGGTCAGGTTCTCGGCGATGACGGCATGGGCGCCGCACAGCACGCGGTGCGCCGGGAAGTCCCGCGCCGGAGTGGGATCGACACTCAGCGCGTCGATCCCCACGGTCCGCACGCCCCTCCCGACCAGGAACACGGCCGCCTCCTCGGTCAGGTACGGGTGCGCCAGGTAGGAGCCGGTGCCCCAGTGCGCCGACCAGCCGGTGGCCACCAGCACGATCGAGGCGGCCCTCACCTCCCCGAACACCGACGGCCCGATGGCCGAACGCGGCTCCAGCCCACGGGCGTCCACGACCACGGCCGGGCCCACGAACCGCTCCAGCGGCAGCTCGTCGAGCGTGGGCAGCGCGTCGTCGATGTGGAACGGCGCGTCGACGTGCGTGCCCGACTGGGATCCCAGGTGCAGGCCCAGCACGTTGACGCCGTCCCGCGCCACGGTGAGCGCGGGCCCGATCGCGACCTCGGGATCCCCGGGGTAGACGGGCATCCCGGTCACGATCGGCACCGACAGATCGACCAGCTCCATGCCGGGCATCGTCACACGGCCGGCTCGGTGGCGACGGCGACGATCGGCGGCACCGGCGTGTCGGCCGCGCGCACCAGGCGCGGCCCGGCCGGGCCGTGCACCTCGCGCGGTTCGGGGAACACCGCGAGGAGCGTCAGGTAGAGCACCGCGGCCACGCCCAGCCCGACGGGCAGCGAGATGTCCACACCGCCGGCCAGATCGCCCAGCGGGCCGACGAACTGGCCCGGCAGGTTCACGAACATCAGCGCCATCCCGGCCGAGACGATCCAGGCCGTCAGGCCGCGCCCGTTCCAGCCGTGGGTGAACCAGTAGCGCCCGCCCCGCTGGCGGCGGTTGAACACCTGCAGCGCGTCGGGGTCGTACCAGCCCCTGCGGGTCACGTAGCCGAGCATCATGATCACCATCCAGGGGGCGGTACAGGTGATGATCAGCGTCGCGAACGTCGAGATGCTCTGCGTGAGGTTCGCGGCGAAACGGCCGATGAAGATGAACACGATCGACAGCGTGCCGACGAACACCGTGGCCCGCACCCGGGTGAAGCCCGGGAAGAGGCTGGAGAAGTCCAGGCCGGTGCCGTACAGCGAGGTGGTGCCGGTGGACATGCCGCCGATCAGCGCGATCAGGCAGACGGGCACGAAGTACCAGGTCGGGGCGATGGTCAGCAGGCCGCCGACGTAGTTGGGAGCGGCCGGGTCCATGTGCTCGGCCGCCTTGACGGCGATGATCGACGCGGTGGCCAGGCCGAAGAAGAACGGCAGGATGGTGGCGATCTGCGACATGAACGCCGCCGCCATCACCTTGGAACGCGGGGTCGACGCGGGGATGTAGCGCGACCAGTCTCCGAGGAAGGCGCCGAACGACACCGGGTTGGACAGCACGATCAGCGCCGCCCCGATGAACGACGGCCAGAACAACGGGTCACCGTCCGCCAGCATGCCCGGGTAGGCCGGGTCGAAGTCGCCGGCGAACGCGAACGCGCCCAGCACGAACATCAGCGACGCCGCGACCACCGCGATCTTGTTGACGAACAGCATGAACCGGAACCCGTACACGCACACGACGAGGACGAGCCCGGCGAACAACGCGTAGGCCACGCCGTAGGAGAAGTCGGTGGCGGGCAGGCCGACCGTCCGGTGCGCGCCGCCGACGAGCGCGTCGCCGGAGGACCACACGGAGATCGAGAAGAACGCGATCGCGGTCAGCATCGACAGGAACGAGCCGACGATCCTGCCGTGCACGCCCAGGTGCGCGGAGGAGGAGACGGCGTTGTTGGTGCCGTTGAGCGGCCCGAACAACGCCAGCGGAGCCAGGATGAGAGCGCCGACCACGAGTCCGAGCACGGTCGCGGCCAGGCCCTGCCAGAACGACAGCCCGAACAGGATGGGGAAGGCGCCGAGGACACAGGTGGCGAAGGTGTTCGCGCCACCGAAGGCCACCCTGAACAGGTCGAACGGCCGGGCGGCGCGGTCGGCGTCGGGGATGCGATCGATGCCGTAGGTCTCGATCTCGGTGATGTTGTTGCTCATCGTCTCTCCTGCAACGCCAGCAAGCTGACAAGGTCGTAGGCCACGTGGGAGGCGGCGACGGCGGTGATCTCGGCGTGGTCGTAGGCCGGGGCCACCTCGACCACGTCGGCGCCGACGAGGTCGCAGCCGGCCAGTCCGCGCAGGATCTCCAGCAGTTCGCGGCTGGTCAGACCGCCCGCCTCGGGAGTGCCGGTGCCCGGGGCGTGGGCCGGGTCGAGGACGTCGATGTCGACCGACACGTACAACGGGCGGTCGCCGATGCGCTGCCGCAGCACGTCGATCACCTCGCGCACGCCGCGGTGGAGCACGTCGGCGGCGGTCAGGATGCCGAACCCCAGCCTGCGGTCCTCCTCCAGGTCCTTCTTGCCGTAGAGCGGGCCGCGGATGCCCACGTGACTGAGCGCCTCGGTGTCGAGGATCCCCTCCTCGACCGCCCTTCGGAACGGGGTGCCATGGGTGTATTCGGCGCCGAAGTAGGTGTCCCAGGTGTCCAGGTGGGCGTCGAAGTGCAGCAACGCCACCGGGCCGTGCCGCCTGGCCACCGACCGCAGCATCGGCAGCGCGATCGTGTGGTCGCCGCCGATGGTGACCAGCCGCGCCTCCATCGAGTCGGCCGCGGCCTCGACCATCTCGATGGCCTCGCGGATGTCGAACGGGTTGGCCACGATGTCGCCCGCGTCGGCGACCTGCGCGCGCTCGAAGGGGGAGACGTCCAGGCCCGG
The DNA here is from genome assembly GCF_040649575.1 of Nonomuraea sp. NPDC048916. Taxonomy (NCBI): domain Bacteria; kingdom Bacillati; phylum Actinomycetota; class Actinomycetes; order Streptosporangiales; family Streptosporangiaceae; genus Nonomuraea; species Nonomuraea sp. NPDC048916. The sequence continues at coordinate 47,952 of NZ_JBEZFS010000032.1, read as the reverse complement.
GTGGTAGGGGCGGAGCAACCGGGAGGCCTCCCGCACCGCCGCGGGGCCGAACCGGGCCCCCGGCCGGTAGGAGACGCCGGCGTCGAACGGCACGCCCACCACGGCCACGTCCGCCCGCTCCACCTCGTCCAGCCGGGGCAGCCGGGCGAACGTGGCGGGCCCGGCGAAACGCGGGATCCGGGCTGAGTCGATGGGACCTTTTCTCATGCTGGCAGTTTCGTCAAGCCTCTGACCTGCGACAATTGGCCGGTAAACAAAGTACTACGGTGTGTGTTGTGGCTGACCACAAACTGACGGTCGAGGACCTGCTCCGCTCCCCCGCCCTCCAGCTACGCCTGCTCGCGGGCGAGGCCGGGCTCGGGCGGTCCGTGTCCTGGGCACACGTGAGCGAGCTCGACGATCCGACTCCCTGGCTGCTGGGCGCCGAAGTGATCATGACGACGGGCATCGGCGTGCCCCGCGGCGCCGCCGCGCAGCGGGCCTACCTCGAACGGCTGGACGACGCCGGGGTGTCGGCGCTGGCCCTGTCCGCCCAGCTCCACATGCCGCCGCTGCACCAGGCGCTGTTCGACACCGCCGAGGAGCGGGGGATGCCGCTGCTGGAGGTGCCGCTCGCCGTGCCGTTCATCGCGATCGCCCAGGAGGTCGCGGCGGCCGTGCAGGAGGACGCCCGGCACCGGCTGGGCGCGCAGCTCCAGGTGTTCGGCGCGCTGCGGTGGCTGGCGGCGGAGGACCTCGACACGGCGACGCTGTTCAGGCGGCTGGAGCGGCTGTCCGGCTACGACGTCTACCTGTGCACCCCGCAGGGCCGCCCGCTGCTGCCCGGTGTCCCGGTGCCGTCGGTCGACGCGCTGCCCTCCGAGCCCGACGCGCCGCCGACCATCCCCGGCGGATTCGTGCTGCCCGTGCCCGCCCCGGGAGGCGCGGCGGGCTTCCTGGTGGCGTTCGAACGGGAGGGCGCCCGCCCCGCCGGGCTGGCGGTGGTCCAGCACATCGCCACCGTGGCCGCCCTGCAGGTCGCCATGGCCCGCAACGAGCGCGAGACCCTGCGCCGCGAGGGCGCGGAGACGCTGGCCGAGCTGCTCCAGGACGTGCTCGCCCCGTCCACGGCCCGTCGCCGCCTGGCCCGGCTGGGCCTGCCCCTCGACACCGAAGCCGTGCTGGTCGTGGTGCGCGACGCCGAGGGCGCCACCCTGCGCAGGGCGCTGGACGACCATCCCCACCTGATGCTCCGGCGCGGCGACGACCACTACGTCCTCGGCCCGCCCACCCTCGGCGCCGCCATCGCCGCGCTGCCGGACGTCCACGCCGGGATGAGCCGGCCCTTCCCCTCGGGCGAGCCGACCCGGGTCGCCCAGCGCGAGGCGGTCTGGGCCGCCGCCCGGGCCGCCGAGTCGGGCCGGACCGTGGTCCACTACGGCGACGACACCACGGGCAGGTGGCTGCCCGACGACCCCGCGACGCTCACCGCCCTGGTCGAACACGTCCTCGGCGAGGTGCTGGCCTACGACGAGGCCCACGACTCCCAGCTGCTCACCTCGGCACGCACCTGGATGGAGCGCAACCGCCGCACCGACGAGGCCGCGGCCGCCCTCCACATCCACCCCAACACGCTGGCCTACCGCCTGCGCCGCTTCACCATCCTGACGGGCCGCGACCTGGCCTCCAGCGCCGCCTTCGCCGAGGTATGGCTGGCCATCCAGGCCGCCCGCCAACTCGGCCTCCACGACCAGTGACACGGATCAGACGACGCCACCCCCGCGCACGTGATCAGCGGCTCAGGCGAAAAGCTCCTCGACGGAGTCGACGAACGAGGCGCGCTGGATCCACCTCTTGAGCACGGTCGTATCCGTGGTGGCCATGATCCGTGCCCGATCAGGCTCGGACAGGACGATGCCGCGGAAGTCGAGCAACACCAGCACCGCCTCCGCCTCTCCTTCTGCCTTCCCCTCGGCCTTCCCTTCTGCCTTCCCCTCGGCCTTCCCTTCTGCCTTCCCCTCGATCTTTCCCGCGGCCTTCAGACTCTGGGCGTACTCGCCCTGGTAGAGGTATGTCTCGGTGGCCATGAGTCGCTCCATTTCTTTCTGGGCGTTGCCCGTCAGCGCCACGGTGACATATTCAGCGTAGCGTTGGGCCATCGTCGGATCGATGGTGTCCAGGGCGGCCGTCAGCGTGGCGAGGATGGCGTCCACCTGCGGATCCCCGCTGTGGGTGATCGCGGAGACGGCCGCGAGGCCGATGTTGCCGATGGCTTCGGCTACGTCGGTGATGACCGGCGTGTTGTCCGGCCCGATCACCAGAGGGGTCAGTGTCAGGCCGGGGTGACCGGTTTCGATGGGGAGCGCCGCCCAGCGGGCCGTGGCGCGGTCTGGACAGATGACGACCAGGCAGACAGGACAGTGGTCGCGGGCGCGCAGGTTGGCGATGTAGGCGAGCCACGACTCGCGTTTGCGCCTGTCCTCGCGCAACTGCACCTCGGCGATGACACCCAGCTTGTGCCGGGCGTCATCGCCGTACAGGAGTGCCGCGTCCGCCCGGTAGACGGCGGGCACGCATTCGGACAGGTCGCACGAGACGAGCTTGGCCTCGGACGTGAGAGGGATGGGGAGGCCGAACAGCTCCCGCAGCATGCGTGCGGTGTGTTCGGGGTCGAGAGTGGTGATCCCGACCAGGCCCTCGTGAAGGGGGGTGACCATGGCCGGGATATTACTCTAGGCGATCATAATATTACGCTCAGTTTGAGAGTTGGACGGTGGCGATCTCCCAGGGGCGCAGGGGCAGGCGGAGGACGCCGTCCACGACGGTCAGCGGGGCGCCGGGGCGGCCGCGGAGGTCGGCGTGACGGGCCTGGGCGAACGAGCCTTCGATGACCGCTTCGGTGCCGGCCGGGGTGAGGGCCACGACGCGGAGCTCCTGCCGGCCGTCGCGCATCCGGAGGGAGGTCATGACGACTCCGTCGCCCGTCACCGACAGGCCCGCCGCGGCCGGGGGCAGGTCGAGTGACGGCGCGCCCATGCCGGGGACCGGCAGCAGGTCGTGCCTGAAGGTCTCCGCCGCCGGCGGCACGACCTCCCACGTCCCGTCGTACGGCATGAGCGCCAGGCCGACCGAACGCAGGCCGCGGGACTGCGCGGCCGGGGTCGGCAGCTGGGGGCCGGCCGGTTCGGGGCGCAGGGCGTGGCGGTTGCGCGACAGGTAGCCGATCGAGCGCAGCAGGGTGAGGGCCAGCTCGCCGCCCTCGTCCACCAGCTCGTACTCGGTGACGTGCTCCAGCAGCGCCGCGACTCCCCCGGCGGCCACCCACGAGGAGGCCGGGAAGGTGGGCAGCGGCTCCTCGCCGCACCCGCCCTCGGCGGTCAGGCCGCGGGTGACGACGGCGAACTGGCCCTCGGCGTGGGAGGCGGTCGCCGGCGAGGGCAGCGGCACGTGCAGCCGGACCCGGTGGTCGGAGCAGCGGTTGTCGAACTCGACGCGCAGCCGCACGTACGGCTCGCCGGCCCGCAGCTCGACCCGGGTGTCGACGACGGTCCGCTCGGTCGCCTCCGTGCGTGACGGGGCGGGGATCTCCGGGGTGCCCTCGATCCCCGCGCCGGCGGCCGGCCAGTGGTAGACGCGCCGGACGTCCAGCGCGGCCAGCAGCGGGCCGGAGCAGACCGTGGTGACCTCGACCGACTCGGGTTCCGAGACGATCAGGTCGTCGGCCGGAGGCGCGTAGTTGTAGCTGTCGCCGACGTCGCCGCCGTCGACGATCCGGCCCGCGCCGGTGAGGGTCACGCCGCCGGCCCCGATCAGCGTGAGCGTGCCGTCGGGGGCTACCTCGACGCGGAGCAACCCGTTGTCCAGCACCCGGCCCTCGGCCCGCACGCCGGCGGGCATGGGGGCCGGAGCGCCCGTGACCCCGACGGGGGCACCGGCCATCTCGACGCCGTCGGACGCGGCCCCTCCGCGCACGGTCGCGTACGGTACGGGGCGGACGCTGGTGTGGCCGAGGGGTGGCACCTCGACGAGGGCCGCCACCGTGCGGCGTGGCTCGGCGAGGATGCGCACGCGGGTGACCCCGTCGAGCGCCCCTCTGAGCTGGGCCACGTTGAACGGGGCCGCCGGCTCGCGCGCGACCGTGAAGGTCAGCGCCCCGTCCTCGACCGACCAGCCCGTGATGTGCTGGCCGTACAGCTCGGTGCCGTGGACGAAGGTGAGCGCGGTCTCCGGGTCCAGTTCCTCGTCGAGCAGCAGCGTCGGCGCGTACTCGAGCGGCTGGACGGGCACGGGCGCGCCCGACGGGTCCACCAGCGGGTCGTCGCCCGCCACGTCCACGCGGACGACGCCGCGCCGGGTGGCGGGCGTGGGGTTGACGACCAGCACGCCGTCGGACGGCACGGCGGCGGCCAGCCTGGCGGTGACCATGTCGCGCACGGCCTGTCCGAGGTGCTCGGCCTCGGCGATGCGGGCGGCCACCTGCTGGGCGGTCTCGTCCACGCCGCAGCCGGTGACGGAGTCGTGGCCGCTGGCGTCGACCAGGCGCCACCAGGCCATGTCGAGGAAGCGTCCCGGCCAGTCGTCGCCCCAGAGCGTGGCCAGCGGCTCGGCGTAGCGTTCGACCATCCGTTCGGCGCGGCCCATGGCCTGCTTGACGTGGGCGCGCACGGAGATGACGCCGGGCAGGATGTTGGCCCGGGCGTGGGAGCGCAGCTCGCCGGACACGCGCGGCAGCCCATCCACTTCACCCGAATAAGCACCTATATATCCGGACAAGGTGTCCATCCGGGCCCCGATCCCGGCCACCATGCCGGGCAGCCCGCGCACGGGCGCCGAGTGGTCGGTGCCGTACATCGCCAGCAGGGACCCGTCCGGCCCGTGCCACTCGCGCATCTGGCGGGTGAACTCCGCGGCCCGCTCGGCCAGGAGCTCGGGATCCTCGAACAGGTGGGCGCCGTTGCCGTAGCCGCCGGCCGGTAGGTACTGGGTCCGCAGGGCCGTGCCGTCGGGCGCGACCCAGGCGAAGACGTCGGTCACCACGGAGGCCGGCACGCCGCGGTAGACACACGCGTGGAGCAGCCCGGCCCGTCGCAGGATCTGCGGCATCTGCGCGGTGTGGCCGAACATGTCCGGCAGGTAGCCCACCGGCATGGCCCCGCCGAGCTTGTCGGCCCGGTCCATGCCGAGCTCCAGGTTGCGGACGATGTTCTCGCCGGAGCAGAGGAACTCGTCGAGCAGGATCTGCCACGGGCCGACCGCGAGCCGCCCCGACTCGACCAGCGCGGCGACGCGGTCGCGGTTCTCCGGCCGCACCTCCAGGTAGTCGTCGACGCAGGCGAGCTGGCCGTCGAGGGTGAAGTGGTAGCCGGGCTCGTGTTCCATCGTGTCGAGCACCTCGTCCAGCAGCGCGACCAGCCGCAGCCTGAAGCGCTGGAACGGCTCGTACCACTCGCGGTCCCAGTGGGTGTGCGGGACGACGACGATCTCGGCGGCGGGATCCGTGGTCACGCTGCCTCCCCTCCGATCGGCAGGCCATGCTGTACGGCGTAACGGGCGGCGACGCGCTGGGCCGTGACGATGTCCTCGAGCCCGCCGGCCGCGTCGGTGAGCGGCGGCTTGCCGTCGTTGACGTAGGCGTGGAAGGCGGCCAGCTGCACCTCGAACGCCTCGGTCACGTCGCGCCACTCCGTGCGGCTCTCGCCCGGGGACACCACGGTCAGCGTGGTGGGCGCGTTCATCAGGTAGGGCGCGGGAAAGACGAGCTCCAGCGAGCCGCTGTCGTGGTGGATGGTCACGGTCTCGCGGTAGGCGGGGTAGTCCTCCAGGTAGTGCCACCGGATCGCGAACCGACCGGCGACGGGCAGGGGGCCGGAGATCTCGATGGAGCCGGGCGCGGGACCCCACGTCTCGACGTGGGAGATCTCGGCCGGCGACCCGGTGAAGCGCCTCAGCAGCGACAGGTCGTGGCAGATCGATCCGAGCGCCACCCCGTACAACGCCCGCACGGAGGCCGGAGCCGCCTCGCCGAGGGCCCGCGACACCAGGCCGTCCTCGGCCGCGCGCAGCGACGCCAGCAGGTCCGGGTCCACGTCGCGGGCCTGGGTCAGGTTGGCGAACGCCAGCTGCGACTCGCCGCTCGGGTGCAGCACGCTCACCTCGACCGACCTGACCACGGCCGCGCCGCCCAGCTCGGCCAGCACTTCCTCGGCCCGGCGCACGGCCGGGTCGTACTGCTTCATGTAGCCGACCATCAGCCGGCCCTCGGGCAGCGCCGCCACCTCCGCCCGGGTCAGCGCGAGCGGCTTCTCGCACAGCACGGAGTAGCCGGCCGCCAGCGCCTGACGCACCGCCTCACCATGGGAGCCGGACGCGAGCATGACCACGGCCTCGAACCCGCCGTCGGCCAGCATCCGGTCGAGCGCGGTGTAGCGGCCGGGAGCGCCCAGCCGATCGCCGACGGCGTCGGCGAGTGTCCGCGACAGGTCGCAGACGGCGGTCACCTCGAACAGGTCGCGTCGCCTCGACAGCAGCGGCACGTAGACCGCCTGCGTGACGGCGCCGCATCCGACCAGCGCGATCTTCACAGCCCACTCCTCCAGCGTGGTGTCAAAGTCCCAGTTCTCTCAGCTTCTCGCGGTTCGCGGCCTGGTCGGCGATGTTCTGTTCGACCGAGCGGCGGCCGGGCAGCGTGTCCTGCTCGACGACGACCCAGCCCTGGTAGCCGATCTCGTCCAGCGCGCGGACCACGCCCGGCAGGTCCAGCTCGCCCTCGCCGAGGGAGGCGAAGCCGCCGCGGCCCATCAGCTCGCGCAGGTCCACGCCGTCGGCGATCGACCGGGCGAGGATGTTCCGGTCGCCGTCCTTGATGTGCACGTGGCCGATCCGGCTCGCCCAGTCGCGCAGCGCGGTCACCGGGTCGCCGCCGGCGAGCAGCAGGTGACCGGTGTCGAGGCAGAGCCGCACGTCGGTCAGCTCCAGCAGCCGCTCGACCTCGTCGGGCGTCTCGACGTAGGTGCCGAGGTGGTGGTGGAAGGCGGGCTCGAAGCCGCGTTCGCGGCAGCGGTCGGCCGCCTCCTGGACGCGGGCGGCGTAGCCGGCCCACGCGGCGGGCTCCAGCCCCGGAGCGTTCCCGCCGGGACGGGCGAACCGCTCGGGCGAGCCCGAGCAGCCGAGCGTCGGCCGCGGCGCCAGATGCGCGGGCGCGGGGGGCGCCGCGGCGAACACGTCCAGCGTCGCGTCGAGTTCGGGCAGCCGCTTCCGGAACGCCTCGGGGTCGCCGTAGGGCAGGTCGGCCCAGCCTCCGGCGAGCAGCAGCCCGCCGAGCCGCTCGGCCAGCGCGTCACCGGTGCCCAGGTAGCCGATGGGACCAAGGTCGATGCCCGCGTAGCCGGCGTCGGCGATGGCGCGCACCATCTCGTCGGCGGTCAGCGGCGGCGGCGCGTCGCTCAGCTCGAACACGCCGAAACTCACCGGAGCGTTGGCGACACTCGTCATGCGCACAGCGCCATCACCTCGTTCTCGTAGGTTTCCAGACGGTGCCGGCCCTCGCCGGCCGGCACCAGCACCCGATCGCCGCGGATCACCTGCCGGGCGCCGCCGGGGCGCACCAGGACCAGGCCGTCGGCGTCCAGGGCGAGCAGTTCGTCGCCCAGCCGGAGCAGCAGCGGCTCGCCGGGGCCGGCCGAGATCGCGGTGCGTCCGGCGGCGACGGCGTCGAAGACCGTGCCGGTGTCCGCGGCCAGCACCCAGGTGGTGGGCGAGCCGGGCAGGCCGTCGGAGCCGTGCCGGTGGAAGTCGCTGGCGCCGATCGCGACCAGGTCGTCGTGCCAGGCGTCGGCCCAGGCCAGGGGCGCGCCCCAGCGCCGGTCCCACCAGCCGGAGTGCCAGACCTCGGCGACGCGGGGGCGTTCGGTCACCGGCTGCAGCCAGGCGCAGTCGCCGCCCAGCGGGTGGTTGATCGAGATCAGGCCGCCCTCGCCCGCGGCGTGCCGCACCCAGGAGTCGGCGGGCTGCCGGAAGTCGACCCAGCCGACGTCGCCGAACACGTTGGCGTGGCCGCGGTCGGTGGTGACCTCCTGGCCGGGCAGCAGGGTGATGCCGCGGTCGGTCTTGGCCAGCTCGGGGTGGTGGCTGACGGTGTTGTGGTCGGTGACGGCCAGGAAGTCCAGGCCGCGCCCCCTGGCCAGCTCGGCCAGCTCGGGGATGGTCAGCGAACCGTCGCTGTGCAGGGTGTGCGCGTGGAAGTCGCCGGCGTACCAGCGCAGACCGTCGACGTCGGGGATGTCGCGGCGCGGCGGGCGCTCCCCGGCGGGCGGCTCCTCGGTGACGGGCCGCGGGGGAGGCGCGGTCTCGGCGAGGATCTCCAGCGTGTAGTCGAGCCCCTCCGGCGGCACCCGGTGCAGCCGCAGCCAGACCTGCCAGGTGCCCGGCCGCACCGGACCCGGCAGGTAGCCGGGGGTCGCCCAGTCGGCGGTGATCGTGTATTCGTCGCGCGCGCCGCCCGACCAGCCGCGGAACCCGTCGGGATCGCCGCACCCGAGGTCGAGCACGCCTCGCGACCGGTCGTAGCCGAGGCGTACGGTCACGGCCTCGGCGCCGGCGGGCACCTCGAAGGGCACCTCCCGCAGGATCAGCTCCAGCCGGTCGTCGAGGCTCCAGTGCCCCCGGATCACGGTCATGCCGACACCAGCTCACCGTCGCGGTAGACCAGGGCCCGGTCTCTCCTCGGCACGGCGAAGCCCTCGTCTCCGAGCTCGGGCTCGCTGCCCTCGGGCACGACGGCCTGCACGGCCACGTCGTTGACCTCCAGCGTCACCAGATGGGACGCGCCGAGGTTCTCCACGATCGACACCTTTCCTCCCAGGCCGCCCTCGGCGGGCTCGGCCGAGTAGGTGTTGTACTCCGGCCGCACGCCGTACACGACCTGCTCACCGTCGGACAGCAGCCCTTCGGCCGACGCCGGGACCGCCACCTTGCACCCGGCCACCTCCAGAGTGTCACCGCGGACGACGCCGTCCAGCAGGTTCATGGGGGTGGATCCGATGAAACCGGCGACGAACGTGTTCGCGGGCCGCTGGAACACCTCGGCCGGCGTGCCGATCTGCCGGATGTGCCCGGCCTCCATGACGGCCATCCGGTCGGCCATGGCCAGCGCCTCGGCCTGGTCGTGGGTGACGAAGACGGTGGTGACGCCGAGCTCGCGCTGGAGCTTCTTCAGGAACGTACGGGCCTCCAGCCGGAGCCGCGCGTCCAGATTCGACAGCGGCTCGTCGAACAGGAACGCCTGCGCCTGCGTCGCCATGACGCGGGCGAGCGCGACCCGTTGCTGCTGTCCGCCGGAGAGCTGGCCGGGGCGCCGGTCCATCAGCTGGTCGAGACCGAGCCGGGCGCCGACCTCGGCGGCCTTCCGCTCCCTCGCGGCCTTGGCGACCTTCTTGATGCGCAGCGGGTAGGCGATGTTGTCGGTGACGTTCATGTGCGGGAACAGCGCGTAGTCCTGGAAGACCATCGCGACGTCCCTTCCGCCCGGCTGGACTCCGGTGACGTCGCGCTCGCCGATGACCACCGAGCCGCCGGTGGCGGTCTCCAGCCCGGCGAGCGTGCGCAGCAGGGTCGTCTTGCCGCACCCGGAGGGGCCGAGCAGGGCGAAGAACTCCCCGTCGGGGATGACCAGGTCGAGCGAGTCGAGCGCTTTCACGCCACCGGGGTAGACCTTGGTCAGGCCTCGCAGTTCGATTGCCGCCATTACCGCTTGATCCCTCCGTGGAACCGGAAGCCGTACTTCTTGCTGACGAACAGGTACATGAGCACCACGGGGACCGAGTAGAGCAGGCCGAACGTGGACAGCACCTTGAGGTTGGCCTGGCCGCCCTCGGTGTAGAGGGTGTACATGATCACCGCGGCGGGCTGCTTCTCGACGTCGCTGAGCAGCAGGAAGGGCATCAGGAAGTTGCCCCACACGTTGGCGATGGTCCAGACCGCGATCGTCGCCAGGCCGGGGCGCACCACGGGGACGACCACGTGGCGGACGATCTGCAGCGGCGAGGCGCCGAAGACCCGCGCCGACTCCTCGTACGACTTCGGCGTGGAATCCATGAAGTCCTTGATCATGAAGATGGCCGCCGGCAGCAGGCCGCCGCTCAGGATCAGGATCAGCCCGGTCTGCGAGTCGATCAGGTTGAGCTCGATGGCGAGCTGGAAGAGCGGCACCATCGCGGCCGTGCCCGTGATGATCGACGAGAGCAGCAGCAGCGCGTAGAGCAGGGCGTCGCGACCCGGCAGCCGCACGCGGCTGAGCGCGTACGCGGCCAGCGCCGACAGGACCACCACGAGCACGGCGGTGCCGATCGACAGCACCAGCGAGTTCACCAGCGACCAGAGCGCGTAGGGATGATCGATGATCATCTGGAGGTTCTCGAAGGTGAAGTCGGGCATCCGGACCTCGTACGTCGGGTCCGAGGTGAAGGGCGCCGTGGCCAGCCAGAGGAGCGGGATCGTGAAGAAGGCCAGCAGCACCGCGATCAGGGTGTAGAAGCCGATCCGGCCCGCGACGAACCGCGTCATTTCTTGCTCCTGAGCAGCCGCAGGTAGAACACCGCCACGACCAGGTTGATCAGCAGGATGACCGTGGAGATCGCGGCGCCGTAGCCCAGGTCGCCGCCCTGGAGCGCGACCTTGTAGACGTGCACGGCCAGCACCTCGGACCTGCCGTCGGGGCCGCCCGCGGTCAGCAGGAAGGGGCTGAAGTCGTTGAACGTCCACAAGCTGATCAGCAGCAGGTTGGTCAGGATGTGCCCTCTGATGTGCGGGAACACCACGTCGCGGAGCTGCTGCCAGCCGGAGGCCCCGGCCAGGCGGGCGCTCTCCAGGTGCGAGGGTGGCACGTTCCCGAGCGCGGCGCCGTACAACATCATCGAGAACGCGGTGCCGCGCCAGGTGTTGAAGATGATGATCGACAGCATCGGGTGGTCGAGCAGCCAGGGGAAGCCCGGGATGCCGAGCAGCGCGTTGAGCGTGCCGCTGTCGCGGTCGAGCAGGGCCACCCACAGGAACGACACGACGGCGCTGGGCAGGATCCAGGCCAGGATGACCAGGCCCTCGACGACGCTCTTCAGCGTGCCGCGCCGGTCGCGCAGCATCCAGGCGATCGAGAAGCCGAGCACGACCTGCCCGATGACCGCCGAGCCCAGCACGAACTGGAAGGTCAGCCAGGTGGAGTCCCAGAAGGCGGGGTCGGTGATCGCCTTGACGAAGTTGTCCGTCCCGGCGAACCTCGGGTCGGCCGCCTCGACGCCGGTGAGCCGGTAGTTCATCAGCCCCAGGTAGATGACCCACAGGGCGGGGAACACGAGGAACACCGTGATGAGCGCCAGCGCGGGCGCCACGAAGGCGCCCGCCCTCAGGTGGCCCAGGCCCGCCGCGTCCACGCTGTAGCGGCGGGCAGGGGCGTCTTCGCGAACCTCAGGAGGCGATGTTGCCTGCGCCACCGACGATTCCTTCGAGCTTCGCCTGGTAGCCGGCGGCGGCCTCGTCAGGGGTCTTACCGCTGACCACGGCGGCGGTCGCCTCCTGGAGGGCCGCCGACACCTGCGGGTAGACGGCCACCGGCGGACGGTAGGCCGTCAGCGGGAGCACCTCCTCGGAGATGTACGTCAGCAGCGCCTGGCCGGCCAGGATCTCCTTGTTGACGTCGGCGCGCGGGGTGATGCGCACGTTGCCGTCCTTCGTCTCCTCCTTCAGCGCCTCCGGAGAGAGGGTGAAGGCGAGCAGTTCGAAGGCTTCCTTGGGGTGCTCGCTGTTGGGGTTGACCGTGCGCAGCGCGCCGCCCGACATGCTGACGAAGTCCTGGCCGCGCAGCCCCTTGCCGGGCTCCATGGCCGGGATCTTGGCGTAGCCGACGACCTGGTCGCGGTCGGCCATCTTGGCGACGCCGTCCTTGGGGTTGACGACGCCGCGCCAGAAGTAGTCGCCCTCCATCAGGATGCCGATCTTGCCCTCGGCGAACTGCTGGAACGACTTGTCGCGGCCCTTGGCCTCCTGCTGGAGCTTGGGGTCGCCGAGGCCGCTGCCGCCGTAGATCTTCTGGTAGAGGCCGAGCGCGTCCTTGAGCGGCTGCGAGGCGCCGGTCCACTTGCCGTCGCGCTGGACCTCGCCGCCCGCGCCCGCGAGCAGCGGCAGCACGCCCTGCATCGAGGTGGCCTCGCCCATCGCGGTGCCCGCGTTGATCTGGATCGGCACCGGCACGCCGGACGACTTCAGCTTGGCGCCCGCGTCGAGCACCTCCTGCCAGCTCTTCGGCTGCCAGTCGGCCGGCAGGCCGGCCTTGCCGAACAGGGTCTTGTTGAAGTAGAGGACCCGGCCGTCGGTGCCGATCGGCATGGCGTACTTCTTGCCGTTGTAGGTGGCGAGCCCCTGGACCGCGTCGGGGATCTGCGCCCAGCCGTCCCAGCTCTCGGCCTCGGGGCCGACCACGTCGGCCAGCGGCTTGATGTAGCCCGCCTCGGCGAACTCACCGGCCCAGATGCCGTCGATGTCGATCACGTCCGCGCCCTTGCCTGACTTCAGGTCCAGGGAGAGCTTGGTCTTGTACTGTTCGTCGTCGACGCCGCTGGGAACGAACTTGACCTTGACGTCCTTCCCCTTGGCCTTCTGGGCCGCCTCGAACCTGGGGATGACCCAGTCGGCGATGTGGCCGGCCGCCACGGCGTTCTTGCCGCCCGCGATGGCGTTCTGGGCGATCGTCAGCTCGATCGTGTCACCGCCGCCGGACGACGACTCGCCGCCACATGCGACGAGTCCGAGCCCCGACACGGCCAGGACGGCGACCACCGCCACCGGCCTTTTACGCAATCCCATTCATACCCTCCGAGACGTCCGAAAAGGGAGGAAGTTCAGGCCAATATGTCATGACATGCGGATGACGTAAAGCTTTGGCTAAATTTCTGGAGTGCACCCACATGCCGCCCCATCACCGGCAACAGACCGGGAACGGTCCGACATCATGTGACATGCACGGACCCGACCTGCCCTGTTGGCGGCGTTCGACCTTGGGACGGTGCGTAACATAGCGGACATCCGTATGTCATGACAATATGCCATAGTGGTCCACGAAGGCTCCGTCCCTGGAGGTGCGTTGTTCGACCTGATCACGATCGGCCGCTGCGGCGTCGACATCTATCCGTTGCAGACCGGCGTCGGCCTGGCCCACGTCGAGACCTTCGGCAAGTTCCTCGGCGGCAGCCCGACGAACGTCGCGGTGGCTGCCGCGCGCCACGGGGTGCGCGCGGCGGTGATCACCGCCGTGGGAGCGGACCCCTTCGGGGAGTGGGTACGGCAGGCGATCCGGGGATTCGGCGTGGACGACGCCTTCGTGGCCACGATCGAGGGACCACCGACCCCGGTGACCTTCTGTGAGATCTTCCCGCCCGACCACTTCCCGATCTACTTCTACCGCGGCGAACATCCACCTGACCTGCGGATCACCGCCGGGTCCCTCGACCTCGACGCGATCGGCCAGGCCGGTGTGTTCTGGTTCACCGGCACCGGTCTGAGCCAGGAGCCCAGCCGCTCGGCCCACACCGCCGCCCTGGAGGCCCGCGCGTCGGGCTGGACGGTGTTCGACCTCGACTACCGGCCGATGCTCTGGGAGTCGCCCGACGACGCCCGCCGCGCCGTGCGGCAGGCGCTGCCCTACGCCAATGTGGCCGTCGGCAACCTCGACGAGGTGGAGATCGCCGTGGGCGTCCGCGAGCCGGAGGCGGCCGCCCAGGCACTGCTCGACGCCGGCATGGAGGTGGCGATCGTCAAGATGGGCCCCGACGGCGTGCTGGCGCGGGACAAGGACGAGCAGGTCGTGGTGCAGCCGGTCGCGGTCGAGGTGGTCAACGGGCTGGGCGCGGGCGACGCGTTCGGCGGCGCGCTCTGCCACGGGCTGCTCAGCGGCTGGCCGCTGGAGCGCGCCGTGCGCTTCGCCAACGCGGCGGGCGCGCACGTCGCCGCCCGCCTGGCCTGCGCGGACGCGATGCCGACGACGGACGAGGTGCTGGCGCTGCTATGAGCGACATCACGCTGCCCCGGACCTCTCGCTACGACCGGCTCACCGACATCCGCACGGCCAACCCGGAGGAGATCGCGCTGGCCGCGACCAGAAGGCGGCGGCGCGGCCTGCCGGGCGCGGGCGAGCGGATGCTGATCATCGCGGCCGACCACCCCGCGCGGGGCGCGCTCGCCGTGCGCGACCGGCCGCTCGCCATGGCCAGCCGCACCGACCTGCTCGACCGGCTGCAACTGGCGCTGTCCCGGCCGGGCGTCCACGGCATCCTGGCCTCGCCCGACGTGCTGGAGGACCTGCTGCTGCTCGGCGCGCTCGAGGGCAAGCTGGCCTTCGGCTCGATGAACCGCGGCGGCCTGTACGGGTCCGTCTTCGAGCTGGACGACCGGTTCACCGGCTTCGACGCGGCCTCGATCGACACGATGCGGCTCGACGGCGGCAAGATGCTCTGCCGCATCGACCCGGGCGACCCCGCGACGGTCGCGACGCTCGAATCGTGCGCCCACGCGGTGACCGACCTGGCCCGCAGGCAGCTCATAGCCATGGTCGAGCCGTTCTGGTCGCTGCGTTCCGACACCGGCGCCGTGCGCAACGACCTGTCTCCCGAGGCGGTCATCAAGTCGATCAGTGTCGCGCAGGCTCTCGGCGTCACCTCGGCCTACACGTGGCTCAAGATCCCCGCGGTGGCGGAGATGGAGCGCGTCATGGCGGCCACCACGCTGCCCGCGCTGCTGCTCGGCGGCGATCCGCCGGACATCGACGTCGCCTACGCCGACTGGGGGCGGGCGCTGCGCCTGCCGGGAGTGCGCGGGCTCGTGGTCGGCCGCGCCCTGCTCTATCCTCCGGGCGACGACGTCGCGGCGGTCGTGGACGGCGCAGCCGCCCTGGTGCGGGAGGCACGCTCATGACCGCCGGTCCCTTCAGGGAGATGCGATGACCTACCTTCAGTACGGCAAGGCCGCCAGCGGGCCGTGGTCGGTGGAGATCACCCCGTCCGTGGCGGGCTGGACCTATGCGGGGCTCCGGGTCGCCGACCTCGACGGCGGCGCGGTGTCGTTCGACACGGGCGAGGAGGAGATGCTGGTCCTCCCTCTCTCCGGCTCGTGCGCCGTCACCTGCTCCGCCTCGGGCGAACCGGCCGCGAGCTGGGAGCTGGCCGGGCGGGCCTCGGTCTTCGACGGCCCCTCCGATTTCGCCTACATCCCGATTTCTACGCAGGTGACGGTGACAGGCGTGGGGCGGATCGCGTTCCCGTCGGCCCGGGCCACCCGCCGGTTGGAGCCCCGCCACGTGCCCGCCTCCGAGGTGCCCGTGGAGATCCGGGGCGCCGGCCAGGCCAGCCGCCAGGTCAACAACTTCTGCGCCCCCGGCGTCTTCGAGTGTGACAAGCTCATGGCCGTCGAGGTGCTCACCCCCGGCGGCAACTGGTCCTCCTATCCCCCGCACAAGCACGACACCCCGCACGAGGGCGAGGCGGTGCTGGAGGAGATCTACTACTTCGAGGTCGCCGGCCAGGGCCAGGGCTACCAGCGCGTCTACACCTCCGAGCGGGGCCACATCGACACCCTCGCCGAGGTCTCCTCCGGCGACGTGGTGCTCGTCCCCTACGGCTACCACGGCCCCTCGATGGCCGCGCCCGGCTACGACCTCTACTACCTCAACGTCCTGGCCGGTCCCGCCGAGGAGCGGTCGATGGCGTTCTGCGACGACCCCCGCCACGCCTGGATCCGCTCCTCATGGGAAGGCCAGGAGATCGACCCCAGAGTGCCGTTCGGGAGGACCCGATGACCCGGATGACCGTCGCCCAGGCCGTGGTGCGCTTCCTGGCCGAGCAGTGGACCGAGCGCGACGGCGCCGAGCACCGTTTCTTCGGCGGCTGTTTCGGCATCTTCGGCCACGGCAACGTGGCCGGGCTCGGCCAGGCGCTCGCCACCTCGACCGTCGACCTGCCCTACCACCTGAGCCGCAACGAGCAGGCGATGGTGCACACCGCCGCCGGCTACGCGCGGGCCGCCAACCGGCTGTCCACCCTGGCCTGCACCACCTCGATCGGCCCCGGCGCGACCAACATGGTCACCGGCGCGGCCGGCGCGACGATCAACCGGCTGCCGGTGCTGCTGCTGCCCGGCGACGTGTTCGCCACCCGGGTGGCCAACCCGGTGCTCCAGGAGCTGGAGGACCCCCGCTCCTACGACGTCTCGGTCAACGACTGCCTCAGGCCGGTCTCCCGCTACTGGGACCGGATCAACCGTCCCGAGCAGCTGCCGCCGGCGCTGCTCGCCGCCATGCGGGTGCTCACCGACCCGGCCGAGACGGGCGCGGTGACGCTGGCGCTGCCGCAGGACGTCCAGGCCGAGGCGTACGACTGGCCGGAGGAGCTGTTCGCGCGGCGCGTGTGGCACATCCCGCGGCCGCGCCCCGAGCGGGCCGCGCTGGTGCGGGCGGCCGAGCTGGTCAGATCGGCCGCCCGGCCGCTCGTCGTCGCCGGCGGCGGCGTGATCTACAGCGAGGCCGCCGAGCAGCTGCGGATCTTCGCCGAGACCCACGGTGTCCCGGTGGCCGAGACCCAGGCGGGCAAGGGCGCGCTCCCCCACGGGCACCCGCTCGCGATGGGAGCCGTGGGCGCCACCGGCACCACCGCCGCCAACGCGCTCGCCCGCGAGGCCGACGTGATCATCGGGATCGGCACCCGCTACAGCGACTTCACCACGGCCTCCCATTCGCTGTTCGCCCCCGGCGCCCGCTTCGTCAACGTCAACATCACGGGCTTCGACGCGGCCAAGCTGTCGGGCCTGCAACTGGTGGCCGACGCCAGGGAGGGCCTGGCCGAGCTGACCGCGGCCTGCGCGGGCTGGTCCACCTCCGACGCCTACCGGTCCAGGGCCGCCGAGCTGATCCGCGCCTGGGACACCACGGTGGACGCGGCCTACGCCCTGGACGGCTCGCCCCTGCCGCAGTCGGCCGTGATCGGCGCGGTCAACGCGGCGGCCGGCGACGACGGCGTGGTGGTCTGCGCCGCCGGCTCCATGCCGGGCGACCTGCACAAGCTCTGGCGGCCGAGCGGCCCGGGCTCCTACCACGTCGAGTACGGCTACTCGTGCATGGGCTACGAGATCGCCGGCGGGCTCGGCGTGAAGCTGGCGGCGCCCGAGCGCGAGGTGTTCGTCATGGTGGGCGACGGCTCCTACCTGATGATGGCCCAAGAGCTCGTCACCGCCGTCGCCGAGGGCGTCAAGCTGGTCGTGGTCCTGGTCGACAACTCGGGATTCGCCTCGATCGGCCGCCTGTCCGAGAGCGTCGGCGCCGAGCGTCTGGGCACCTCCTACGGCTTCCGCGGCACCGGCCGCTACGACGGCGGCCCGCTGCCGGTGGACCTGGCGGCCAACGCCGCGAGCCTCGGCGCGACCGTCCTGCGCCCCGACTCGCTCGCCGAGCTCCGCAAGGCCCTCGACACGGCCCGCTCGGCCAAGGAGACCACGGTCGTCTACGTCCGCACCGACCCCGCCCTCGACACCCCGTCGTCGGAGGCGTGGTGGGACGTCCCGGTGGCGGAGATCTCCACCACGCCGGCCGGCCAGGAGTCCCGGACGGCCTACGAGTCGGCCAAGCGGGAGCAGCACCACCGCCTCGCGCCGCCCGCCTGACCTCCGGCTTCCCGGCGGCCCGGGTGGTTGCCGGAGATCGCCGGGGGGAACGCCTCCCTCCGGGCTCAAGGGGGGAGGCGGAGATGAAGGCGTGGCGCGCGCTCGGCTGGATCGCGATCATCGCGGTGGGGCTCTACTGCGTGGTCCTCCTGCACACCGTGATCATCTCGATCATCATCGGCGTGTTCTTCACCGCGCTGCTGCTGCCGCCCGCCCGGTGGCTGCGTCGCCGCGGCCTGGGCAGGGGGCTGGCCACCTTGGTGGTCTTCGTCGGCGGGGTGCTGCTCGCCGCGGCGCTGATCGCGCTGCTCGTCCCGCCCACCGCCAGCGGCATCAGCCAGATGAGCGACAGCCTCGGCAAGGCGGTGCAGGACCTTCAGGGCCTCGGCGCCCGGCTCGGCATCGACACCGAGCACCTGGCCGCGCAGGTCAGAGACTACCTGTCCCAGCGGGGGCAGCAGATCACCACCAGCGCGCTGACCGGAGCGCGGACCGTGGGCGAGATCGTCATCGGCGCCGTGCTGGCCGCCATCCTGGCGATCTACTTCGTGCACGGCGGCGACCGGCTGTTCCACTGGCTGCTCGACCTGATCCCGGTCACGGCCAGGGGCCGGGTCCGCAACACCGGTGAGCTGATCTTCGACGTGATCGGCCGCTACATCCGCGGCGTGGCCCTCGTGGGCCTGGTCGACGGGTTCTTCATCGGGATGGCGCTGTGGATCCTGGGCGTGCCGATCGCGTTGCCGCTCGCGGTGCTGACGTTCGTGGGCGCGTTCCTGCCGGTGGTGGGGGCGTTCATGGCGGGGCTGCTGGCCGCCGTGGTGGCGTTCGTGGCCAAGGGCTGGCTGATCGCGCTGATCGTCGTCGCGGTGACCGTGCTGGTGCAGCAGATCGAGGGGCACGTGCTGGCGCCCCAGATCTACGGCCGGGCACTTGACCTGCCCGGCGCGGTGATCCTCGTCGCCATCGCCGTGGGCAGCCTCATCGCCGGGATCACCGGGGCGTTCCTGGCCGCGCCCGTCACCTCGGTGATCGTCGCCCTGCTCAGGAACCGCGACACCCTGGGAGGCGTGGCTCCGGCCCTGGCTCGTGCCTGATTCGGGCACCCTCCGGCTCCGCCGGAACGCCGCCGCGAGCCGCCGGGCGAGAAGATCAGCGGGCTCGACGGGTCGCACGGAGATCGCCAGGGGTCCAGTATGGAACTCATGCGATGGGTGACGTTCGACTGTTTCGGCACGCTCGTCGACTGGCGGCACGGCATCTCGGCCGGCGCCGGCCTGGTCGCGCCCGGCCACGGGCCCAGGCTGCTCGACGCCTACGGCAGGCACGAGCGCGAGGTGCAGGCCGAGACCCCGGGGCTGCGCTACCGCGAGGTGCTGGCCGAGTCGCTGCGCCGGGCCTGCGCCGAGCAGAAGGTGCCGCTCGCCCCCGACGACGCCTCGGTGCTGGCCGCCACGCTCCCCTACTGGCCGGTGTTCCCGGAGGTCGGCGACGAGCTCCCGGCACTGCGGGAGGCCGGCTGGCGCCTGGCCCTGCTCACCAACTGCGACCGCGACCTGATCGGCGAGACGCAGAGGCGGCTGCCGGTGCGGTTCGACGCGGTGGTGACCGCCGAGGACGCGGGCGCCTACAAGCCGACCCACGCCCATTTCGACACCTTCAGGCGCTCCTACGAGCCCGAGCGGTGGGTGCACGTGGCCCAGAGCTACGTGCACGACATGGTGCCCGCCCACCGGCTGGGCATCCGACGCGTCTGGATCAACCGCCTCGGTGAGCACCCGCCCGACCCGTCGATCCTCCAGGAGACCCGCCCCGACCTGCACGGCCTCGCCGACCTGATCACCACGTCACCGTGAGCCGCCCGCGCGCCGCGGGTCAGGCGCGTTGCTCCAGGACGTCGGCGATGCCGGCCAGGAAGGCGTCGACGTCGGCGATCAGGTAGCCGGACCGAAGCAGCACGGTCGAGAACTTCGCCTCGCGCACCTCCTTGGCCGTCACCGGGTAGTCGGTGGTGCCGCGCAACGTGGCGACGATCCGGTCCAGGAAGGCGTCGATCTCGTCCTCGTTGTAGCCGGTGCCCATCCGCCCGGGCCGGAACGCCACCCGTTCCACCCGGGCCGCCTGCGTCTCGAACCACTCCTCGCGCAGCATCTCGCCGGTGGGTTCGGTCATGGCCAGCCGTACGGGGCTTTTGGCCTTCGTCTCCAGCGCCACCACGAACGCCTCCAGCGCGAAGTCGACCGCCGTCTCCTGGTAGCCGCCGCGCTTGGCCCGGAACGTCGCGCGGCGTACGTCGTCGGCGGTCACCGGCTCGACATCGCGCGCCCCCCTGCCCAAGGTCGACTCGATCCGTCCGATGAGAGCGTCGACGTCGACCGGGTCATAGCCTGAACGCATACCCATGACGCGCGGAAAGCGGTTCAAGCCCATTCCTCCTGAGTTTGTTCTGGGGGGTTCGTCTATATTGTGGGGCTCTTTATCACGGCAAAGCGAGACGCCTTATACCGTTACAGCACCATGCGGCTATCCAAGGTGTCATTTCGCTACCGAAGACGTGAACGTTACGTCATCGAAGACCTCCACACCCGTCTCTCGCCGGGTGAGGCGATCGAGCTGACCGGGGTCAACGGCGCGGGCAAGTCCACCCTGCTGCGCCTGCTGGCCGGGGTCACCAAGCCCACCTCGGGGACCATCACGGACCGGCCGCCCGTGGTGGCGTTCGCCCCCGACCGCTTTCCCGTCGAGCAGCCGTTCACGGTGGCCGGCTACCTGCGGCGGATGTCCCGCGTCCGCGGCGGCGCCCGCTGGGAGCCCTGGGCCGAACGCCTGCGCATGACCCACCTGCTCGACGTCCGGCTGGGAGAGCTGTCCAAGGGCAGCGCCCACAAGGTCGGACTCGCCCAGGCCCTGATGGCCGGCCCCGGCCTGCTGATCCTCGACGAGCCCTTCGCGGGCCTGGACGAGGACACCCGCGCCGTCCTCCCCGAGATCCTCACCGAGGTCACGGCCCGGGGCGGCATCGCCGTCGTCAGCGACCACCAGGGCGGCCTGCGCGATTTCCCCGCCATCCGCCACTGGTCCTTGTCCGACGGACACCTGACCGACCGCCCCGCCCTCCTCTCCCCCGTGCCGGAGGCGTTCGCCGGCCCCACGGCGACCGTGGAGGTCACGGTGCCGGCCGGCGAGATGGCGGCGTTCCTGGGCCGGATGCGCGACGAGGGTTACCAGGCCCGCGCCGTGGCCCACGAGGAGGCCACATGATCGCCCTGACGAGCTTCCGCATCGCCGCCTACGTACGGTCGCACCGCGTCTACCAGGCCCTGCTGCCCATCCTGGCGATGCTCGCGATCGTCTACGCCACCCGCGCGCCGAAGGGTGAGGAGGCGGCGGTGCTGACGGACTCCGCGGTGCTGATCATCCCCTTCCTGGCCTGGTCGGCCAGAAGCCTGCTCGACACCGAGCCCGACCAGCAGCGCGTCATCTCGGCCACCGCCGCCGGCGGCGCCCTTCGCGAACAGGCCGCGGGGCTGCTGGCCGCCCTGGTGACGTCTCTCGGCTTCGCGGCGTTCGCCATGGGATGGGGCCTGCTCCTGGGCCTGTCGGCCACCCCGTCACCCGCCGTCCTGGCCATGGGCGCGGTCATGCACGGCCTCGCCGTGCTGGCCGGCCTCGCGCTGGGCGCCCTCACCAGCCGCCCGATCCTGCCGTCGCCCGCGCTGTCGTTCATGGCGCTGGTGTCGGGCTTTCTGACCATGCTGCTGGTCGGCGCCTCACCGGTGTACTGGCTGACGGTGCCGGTCACCGCCTGGATGAAGGCCGCGGGCACCGGCCGGCTGGCCGCCGAGTTGCCTCACCTCGCGGCCGTCTCGCTGGGCTGGTGCCTGCTCGCCCTCATCGGGTACGGCCTCCTGCGCCGTAGCCGTCCCTGACCTGTGCGCCTCGGGGTGAACGCCTGGACGTGCGCCGTGACGGCGGCCGGCCACGTGCGGGTCAGCGGGCGTCTCCCTGGAGGCGCCCGGCCACGTGCGGCGGGTGGGCCCTCCCGTGCGTGCCGTACAGGATGGTCTTGAAGGGGGCGGTACGCGCCCGGACCGATCTTCGGGCGGTGGGGGTCACTCGGTCGCGGCGAGCTGGCCGCAGGCGCCGTCGATCTCGCGGCCGCGCGTGTCGCGGACGGTGACCGGGACGCCGTGGAACTGGAGCCGGCGCACGAACGCGCGCTCGTCCTCCGGCCGGGAGGCCGTCCACTTGGAGCCGGGAGTGGGGTTGAGCGGGATCAGGTTGACGTGCACCAGTTTGTTCTTGACCAGCTTGCCGAGCAGGTCGGCCCGCCACTCCTGGTCGTTGATGTCCTTGATCAGGGCGTACTCGATCGAGACCCGCCGCTTGGTCTTGGCCGCGTAGGCCCACGCCGCGCCGAGGACCTCGGACACCTTCCAGCGCGTGTTGATGGGCACCAGCGTGTCGCGCAGCTCGTCGTCGGGCGCGTGCAGGGAGAGGGCGAGCGTCACCGGCAGGCCCTCGTCGGCGAGCTTGCCGATCGCGGGCACCAGGCCGACGGTGGAGACCGTGACACCGCGGGCCGAGATGCCGAGCCCGTCGGGAGCCGGCTCCACCAGGCGGCGCACGGCACCGATCACCTGCTTGTAGTTGGCCAGCGGCTCGCCCATGCCCATGAAGACCACGTTGTTCACGCGGCCGGGCCCGCCGGGCACCTCTCCGGCCGCCAGGGCACGGGCGCCCGAGACCACCTGCTCGACGATCTCGGCGGTGGACATGTTGCGGGTCAGCCCGGCCTGGCCGGTGGCGCAGAAGGGGCAGTTCATGCCGCAGCCCGCCTGCGACGACACGCACATCGTGACCCGGTCGGGGTAGCGCATGAGGACCGACTCGACCAGCGCGCCGTCGAACAGCCGCCACAGCGTCTTCCGCGTGGTGCCGCCGTCGGTGGTGAGCTCCTTGACCGGGGTGAGCAGCGCCGGAAGCAGCGCGGAGAGCTTGTCGCGGGAGGAGGCGGGCAGGTCGGTCATCGCCCCCACGTCGGTGGTCAGGCGCTCGAAGTAGTGGCGCGAGAGCTGGTCGGCGCGGAACGCCTTCTCGCCCAGCTCGGTGACCGCGACCCGGCGGTCGGCCATGGACAGGTCGGCCAGGTGCCGGGCCGGCTTGGCCCTGCGCGGCGCGACGAATGTGAGCTGGCCTGGCTGCTGGGACACGGGACTGCCTTCTGCTAGGGGTTACCGACCAGGGTAATGAACGCCCGGCCCGGAAGTGTCATTCCATCACGGAGCTCCCGGTGGCGATCCGGCTCGCACGGGGGTCGTCCACGGCTCTACAGTCATCACGTATGGCGATTTTCCGGTCCGCGTCTGGCGAGGGGCAGACCGAGGTCGTCCTCACCGTCGGCAACCCCTACGGTAGCCGGACGCTCGTGATCGAGCGTGACGAGGACGCCTCGGTGGCCTACCTGTGCGCGCCCGACGGCACCGTGCACGGCGCGGTGTGGCTGGCCAACCACCGTCCCGCTCCCCCGGCGGTCGATCTGGTCCGGGTCAACTCGGGCCGCCCGCCGCTCATGCCCAGGCCCAACACGACACACCCCGATGGGCGCCGGCCGCTCGGCGGGCTGACGGCGCTCTGGTTCGAGGAAGGCGACGGAGTCGCCGTCTACGAGGACGACGACCTGCTGGCCGTGATCCCGGGCTGGGCCGACATGAGCAGGGGCATGCCCGGCTACGCGCGCGACGCCGTGGGCGAGTCGCCGTTCGCCTGGGCGCTGTCCGAGGCGCTCGAAGGGCTCGCGCCGCGCATCTCCAACGCCCGGTCCTACTGGCGCTGGCGCCAGGGCGAGGGCGCGTGGCCGTCGTTCCAGCAGTTCGTCATGGGACACCTCGACCGGGTGCTCGGACCGGCGGCCAGATACTGGGACGCGAGCGGCGAGCGGCTGCCGACCGTCGGCATCACCGAACGCCCGCCGCGCCAGGGCCGCGACTTCACCGTGCTGTCCACGGTCGGCATGAGCTGCCAGCGGATGCCCACGGTCGAGCAGTGGCTCGACAAACCCGGCGCCTACGCCCGGATCGAGCTGGCCGTGGCCACCCGCGCCGACCCTCGCGACGCGGCGCTGCTGCTGGTGTGGCTGTCGCAGTATCCCTGGCACTCAGTCACCTGGCTCGGCCACGGGCACACCGCGAAGTGGTATCACGACCCGTCCACGTTCCCGTTGGGGCCAGGGTATTCGGGGGTTCTCATGCTGGCCGCCCCCCACGACATGCCTGAAATGTCGGGATTCGGGTTCGGGGGTGAGGCCGTACGGTGGCTGTGGCTGACGCCCATCACGGCCGAGGAGCTAGAAGAACAACGCCATTAGCACCCAGACCGGCACCAGCGTGGTCACCAGCGAGTCGAGCCGGTCCATCAAACCACCGTGGCCGGGCAGGATCGAGCCCAGGTCCTTGATGTCGAGATCGCGTTTGATCATCGACTCGATCAGGTCTCCCACGGTCGCCAGCAGCGCGGCGAGCGCGCCGATCAGCGCACCCTGCCAGATCTCACCGCCCATCAGCCACACGACCAGCCAGGCGCCGACGGCCGTGCTGCCGATGACCGACCCGGCGAGCCCTTCCCAGGTCTTCTTCGGGCTGATCACCGTCATTTTGTGCCTGCCGAACAGTACGCCCGCCACGTAGCCGCCGATGTCGCTGGCCACGGTGACCGCGATGAAGATGACGACGCGGTCACGGCCGTCTTCGGGCGCCAGCAGCAGCCCCACGAACCCCGCCAGCAACGCCGGATACACCAGGATGAAGACCGAGGCCGACGCGTCGCGAACATAGCCGCTCGTGCCCTCGCCGAACATCCGCCAGATCAGCGACACGAACACGAACGCCACGAACGTGCCGAGCAGCCAGACCGGACCACCCCAGTAGGCTCCGGCCTGCATGACCGCCAGCCCGCCCAGCACGGGCAGAGCCGGCACCCGGATGCCACGGGTCGCGAACGCCCGGATCAGCTCCAGCGCGCCGATGCCCACAGCCACCACGACCACAAGGAGGAACAACTCCTTGATCGTGTAGAGCGGGCCGATGACCAGTGCGCCCAGCCCCACGCCCACCGCGATCGCGGCGGGCAGGTTGCGTCCGGAACGGCCGCCGCCACCCGGGCCGGTGCCGGCCGTACGTTCTTCCACAGCGTTTCTCCATATGCCACGGCCCCCGCCATCAGGCGAGGGCCGTGCGGCGGGCCGCTCAGACCTCGAGCAGCTCGGCTTCCTTGTGCTTGAGCAGCTCGTCGATCTTGGCGACGTGCTTCTGGGTGATGTCGTCGAGCTCCTTCTCGGCGCGCCGGACCTCGTCCTCGCCCGCGTCGCCATCCTTGATCATCTTGTCGAGGATCTCCTTGGCGGTGCGGCGAATGTTGCGCACGGACACCTTCGCGTGCTCGCCCTTGTTCCTGGCGACCTTGATGTACTCCCTGCGGCGTTCCTCCGACAGCTCGGGGAACGCCACCCGGATCACCGCGCCGTCGTTGCCGGGGTTGACGCCCAGATCCGAGTCGCGGATCGCCTTCTCGATCGCGGCCATCGAGCTCTTGTCATAGGGCTGGATGATGACCATGCGGGCCTCGGGCACGTGGAACGAGGCCAACTGCTGGATCGGAGTCGGCGAACCGTAGTATTCGGCGTTGATCTTGTTGAACATCGAGGGGGTGACTCGGCCCGTACGGATGGCCGCGAAGTCCTCCTTCGCGACCGACACGGCCTTGTCCATCTTGTCCTCGGCTTCGAGGAGGGTTTCGTCGATCACAGCGGCTCCCTGTCTACTGGCTGGCGATCGGGCTCGCTCCCTATTTGCCTGCGGGGCTCACCAGCGTGCCGATTTTCTCACCGCGCACCGCGCGCAAGATGTTGCCCTCACCCATCAGGTCGAAGACGACGATCGGCAGGTCGTTGTCCTTGCACAGGCTGATCGCGGTGGCGTCCATGACCTGCAGGTCGCGGATCAGCACCTCGCCGTAGTCGAGGTGGTCGAACCGCACCGCGTCGGGGTTCTTGCGCGGATCGGAGTCGTACACGCCGTCCACCTGGGTGCCCTTGAGCAGCGCCTCGGCACCGATCTCCAGCGCGCGCTGGGACGCGGCCGTGTCGGTGGAGAAGAACGGCGAGCCGAGCCCCGCACCGAAGATGACCACGCGCCCCTTCTCCAGGTGCCTGATCGCCCGGCGGGGCAGGAACGGCTCGGCGACCTGCTGCATCGTGATGGCGGTCTGGACCCTGGTCTCGACGCCACGTCTCTCCAGGAAGTCCTGCAGCGCCAGGCAGTTGATGACCGTGCCGAGCATGCCCATGTAGTCGGCACGCGCCCGGTCGATGCCCTGCTCGGACAGCGCGGCGCCACGGAACATGTTGCCCCCGCCGACCACGACGGCGACCTGCACGCCCTCACGCACCGCCTCGGCGATGGAGTCGGCCAGGTGATCGACCACCAGAGGGTCGATCCCCAGCGGCTCGCTACCCGCGAACGCCTCGCCCGACAGCTTCAGCATCACCCTTTTCCACCGCAGAGGACTCTGCGGCGGATCCGGATGTGAAGAAGCCGCCGACGCAGCTGGCTCCTGGTTCTCCTGCACGGCGGCGGCCTCCTTCTAGACGGTGTGTTGGGCTGGAAGCTTGCTCAAGCCTAAGCCTGACCCACCTTGTAACGAACAAAGGCAAGGACCTCGACACCGTTCTCCGCGGCGTACTTGCCCACGCTCTTCTTGTTGTCCTTGACGAAAGCCTGCTCGAGAAGGGTGAAGTCCTTGTACCAGCCCTTGACCCGGCCTTCGACGATCTTGCCGATGGCGGCCTCGGGCTTACCCTCTTCGCGGGTCATCTCCTCGAAGAGCTTGCGCTCCTTCTCGACCACGTCGCCGGGGACGGCCGCGGGGTTGAGGTACTGCGGGGCCATCGCCGCGGCGTGCTGCGCGACGTCCTTGGCCACGTCGGCGTTGGGCTTGTCGAGCTGCACGAGCACGCCGACGGCCGGCGGCAGCGCCGGGTCGGTGCGGTGCATGTAGGCGCCGATGTAACCGCCCTCGATCACCGCGAAACGGCGGATCTCGATCTTCTCGCCCAGCGCGGCGTTGGCGATGTCGAGGTGCTCCTTGACGGTCTTACCGTCGAAGGAGGAGTCGAGCAGCGTCGACACGTCGGCCGGCTTGGTCGCCAGCACGTGGGCGACGACCTGCCCGGCCAGCTCCTGGAAGCGCTCGCCCTTGGCCACGAAGTCGGTCTCGCAGTTGAGCTCGAGCAGCGCGGCGGCGGAGTCGCCGTCCTGCTTGAGCGCGACCAGGCCGTTGGAGGCCGTGCGCGCCTCGCGCTTGCCCACGTCCTTGGCGCCCTTGAGGCGCAGCAGCTCGATGGCGCGGTCGAAGTCGCCGCTGGACTCCTCGAGTGCCTTCTTGCAGTCCATCATGCCGGCAGCGGTGATCTCGCGAAGCCGCTTGACGTCGGCCATGTTCACGGAAGCCATGCTTTTTCCTTGTGGGATTTCGTCGTGGATCGGGTGGGCACCGGGATCCGGCGCCCACCCTCGGGTCAAACGGCCGACGCTTACCGTACGGGAGCTTCGGCCTGCTCGGTCCGACTGCCCCGAGCCTGTGGCCGCCGGCCCGAACCCTCGCGAGCGGCCCTCACCAGACCGTGGCACGGTGGTTCGGGCGCGGGGTTCGGGCTCAGCGGTTCGGGCTTGGCGGTTTTCGACCGGCCCGGGCCGTCAGGCCTGCTGCTCGGACTCACCCTCGGCGGGTGCCTCGGCAGCCGACGCCTCTGCGACGGCTTCGGCGGGAGCCTCGGCCACGGCCTCCTCGGCCACGACCTCGACCACGGGAGCCGCCTCAGGCGCGGCGGCCTCAGGCGCGGCGGCCTCAGGCGCGCGCTCGCCCGTGCCCTGCTCGATGAGCTCGCGCTCCCACTCGGCCAGCGGCTCGGCGGCAGCGGGCTTCTCGTCACCGCGGGCGGCGCCCGAGCGGGCCATCAGGCCGGCGGCGACACCGTCGGCGACGACCCTGGTCAGCAGGCCGACGGCGCGGATGGCGTCGTCGTTGCCGGGGATCGGGTAGTCGACCTCGTCGGGGTCGCAGTTGGTGTCGAGGATCGCGACGACCGGGATGCCAAGCTTCTTGGCCTCACTGATCGCGATGTGCTCCTTCTTGGTGTCGACGATCCACACGGCGCTGGGCACGCGGCCCATGTCGCGGATGCCGCCGAGCGTGCGCTCCAGCTTGTCCTTCTCACGCCGGCGCATGAGGAGCTCCTTCTTGGTGAGCCCCGAGGCGGCGACGTTGTCGAAGTCGAGCTCCTCGAGCTCCTTCAGGCGCTGGAGCCTCTTGTGCACGGTGGAGAAGTTGGTGAGCATGCCGCCCAGCCAGCGCTGGTTGACGTACGGCATGCCGACGCGGGCCGCCTGCTCGGAGATCGCTTCCTGAGCCTGCTTCTTCGTGCCGATGAACAGGATCGTGCCGCCGTGGGCGACGGTCTCCTTGACGAAGTCGTAGGCGCGGTCGATGTAGGACAGCGACTTCTGCAGGTCGATGATGTAGATGCCGTTGCGCTCGGTGAAGATGAAGCGCTTCATCTTCGGGTTCCAGCGCCGAGTCTGGTGACCGAAGTGAACGCCGCTCTCGAGCAGCTGTCGCATGGTGACGACGGGGGCCATGTGCTGGTCCTCCAGGTCTGGGCGCCCTGCGGGCGCGATTCTCGGTTGTGTCGCGGCAGCCGTTGCTGCCGCCCTGATGCCCCGAACCGCTCCAGCCGGGCCATTGACCCGGACCGAAGGGGCGGTCCGCGACGGGGCATGCGAAGTCGGCCTGTGGTGACAGGCCATCGAAAAGTCTACCTCCCACGCCGCCCCGGCCTGACCGCCTCGGTCCGACCCGCCTTCCACGCTTTGTCCAGGCGGGCCACAACTCGTCCAGACGATCCACACCCAACCCACGCCCATCCACCCAGACCCACCGTTCCGGACACGCTGTCCCGGCCACACCGTTCCGGACGCACCACTCGGGCGCGCCCTCCAGGCACACCGCCTGGACGGGCCACCCGGACTCGCCGGTCCTACACACTGTTCCGGACGCGTTGTCCCGGACGCGTTGTCCCGGACGACCACCCCGGACACACCGTTCCTGACACACCATTCCGGAAGTGCCGGACCGGAAGGCCGCGGACCCGAACGCCTCGGACTGGGGCCGTCAAGCCGCGTGTCCCGGGAGGCACGGTTCAACCGGCGTCGTGGTCCTCGGTGGGCAGACCCGGCACGATCCTCTCCACGTGCGGGAAGAGATTGACCTGCGCCTCGGCGATCCGGGCGCCGCTCGGCGCGGCTTCCGCACTGCGATAACGGGCGATGTACGGCTGAAGCAGCTTCTCGATCTCCTCGTTGAGCCGCGCCATCTCGGCGGCGTCGACCCTGAGGAGGGTGCGGTTGAAGCGGATCACGTCACGCCATTCCTGCGACTCCTGGTCGTAGCCGGTCAAGGCACGCTGCGCCTCTTCTTCCGCCTCCCTTCGGAACGCCTGGATCAGCAGGTCCTTGGCCTCACGCACTTCCGGCCGGTCGTCGGGCAGCACCCCGATCATGAGGGGCTTGTCCGTGGCCTTCCACAGGCGCTCTCTGCCGTCCCCACGAGCCGGGGCGTCCTCCACAAAGCCGTATTTGGCGAGCATGCGCAGGTGATAGCTGGCGGCGCTGGGGGTGATGCCGGCGATTTCGGCGACCTCGGTGGCCGTGGCACTTCCTCCCACGCTGAGCCTGTTCAGGATCGCCAACCGCGCAGGGTGCGCCAAGGCCCGCATCGCCTTGGGGTCGTTGAGGCTCTCCCTCTCCTGCGTCATGTGCCCAAGGTACTCGTATTCGATATGAAGTATTGCCTTCACAACTCTGAAGGATTACTTTCATGCTTATGAAGCGAACATTTCACGATTGGCGCCGGACCTCCAACCGGAGCACCTCGTCTCCTCCCGGAACCACCGCCCTCACTGCCGCCGCCGGAGCCAACGGACCCGATCGGACTGACGGGCTTGATCGAACCGATCGAACCGATCGGATCCTGGACGAATCCGAGACGCCTCCAACCAGAGCAAAATCAAGTCCCGGCGAAGCCGGGACTCAGGAGACGTCCCCGTTGCCCCTTCGGAAGCAGCACGATTACCGCCTGCTCTGGACCGCGCGGACCATTTCGATCACCGGGTCGGAAGTGTCCAAGCTGGCAGTCCCCCTCACCGCCGTTACCTTGCTGACCGCCTCCCCGTCCGAGATGGGCCTGCTCACCGCGGCGGCCTTCGCACCGGCCCTGCTGTTCGGCCTGCAGTCGGGCGCGATCGCGGACCGGCTCACCCGGCATCGCCCGACCATGATCGCCTGCGAGTTGGTCTCGTGCGCCGCGGCCCTGACTGTGCCGCTGGGTTGGTTGTTCGGCGCGCTGAACGTCATCTGGCTGATCATCGTCGCCCTGGTCATCGGCACGGCCGGCGTGCTGTTCCGAGCCGCGAACTTCCCTCACATAGCCTCGGTCGTCGCCCCCAGTCAGCGAACCGAGGCCATGGCCGGATTCCAGGCGTCGTACTCCGTCGCATCCGTCGGAGGCCCGGGTCTGGCCGGCCTTCTGGTGCAGCTCCTCACAGCCCCGATCGCCGTGCTGGCCGAGGCACTGTCGTTCCTGGCGTCGGCACTGCTGCTGCGCTCCATCCGCACCCCGGAGCGCAACGAGCCGGAACCCTCTCGCGGCATGTGGCGCGACGTGGTCGAAGGGCTCCGGGCCAGCACCACCCATCCCGTGTTACGCGCACTCCTGGGTGCAGGCGTCACGATCAACTTCTTCGCCATGTCCTACACGGCCGTCTACATGCTTTACATGATCAACACGCTTGAAATCCCCAAGGGCATGATCGGCGTCCTCATCGCGCTCAGCGGCGTCGGCGGCCTGCTCGGCGCCTGGGTCACAGCCCGCATGGCCAAGAGATACGGCGAGAACCGCGTGCTCCTCTTCTCCGTGTTGTTCTTCCCGATCGAAATCCTCGCGGTGGGGCTGCTCACCGGCCCGCTCTGGTGGAAACTCACCGCGCTCGCCATCACGGGCACGATCACGGGCGGCATCGTGGTCGCCTTCGCCACCTGCATGGGAGCGATCATCCTGCGCGAGGCCTCTCCCGAACTCCGCGGCCGTGTCAATGCCACCATGACGTTCGCGGTGCAGGGAGTGCTGGCCCTCGGCAGCCTGGCGGGCGGCCTGCTGGCCGAGCTCGTCGGAATCCGTCCCGTCATCCTCGTCTCCGCGGTCGGCATCGCCCTCAGCACGATCTGGATCTGGGTCTCTCCCCTACGCCCTCGCCACTCGAACCCGCCACCTGCAGTGCCGGCGAGCTGACTCGGTCACCCGCGACGCACCGCATGAACACCGTGCGCCCCAGAACTCGCTCCAGAGCGCCCGCGTCACGGCCTAGCAGGGAGCACTCCCTTTCGGAGCGAAGAAGGTGTCAATTCACCTCGTCCGCCAGCAAATCCATCAACAACCCGTCGTGAAACCGCTTCGTCACCGGATCGCGCTCGTAGGCCCGCATGATCCCCACCCGCCGGAACCCCACCCGCTCGTACGCCCTGATCGCCACCTCGTTGTGCGCCGCCGGATCGATCGTCAACCGGTGATGCCCCCGCTCCCCGATCAACCACCGCGCCAGGACGCGGATCGCCTCCTGCCCGTATCCGCGCCCATGCCACGCCGGCCCGAGAAAGATGTCGATCCCCGCGCTGCGATACATCGGATCGTCGATCTCTTCGTACTGGATCGCCCCGATCACTTCACCATCGAGCGTGATGGCGAGCATGTCATCGAACTCGTCGACAGGTCCCCACCACTTGGCCACATCGGGCGCCTCCGCGATCTCCCGCAGCCGCGCCACATCATCATCCGCCGTGTCTCGCAGCACCAGCCGATCCCCGCGTAGCTCCATCTTCGCGCCTCCCGAACCCTGCCAACGCCACGATGCGAGCAGTTATCCACAGGCTCACCGACTCGCACCACCTTTATCAACAGAATTTCGTTCACCTCATCCAGCCCTCGTGGCCCCTCTGCAAACTCCCGGCATGGCCACACCTCAACCACCCGCCTCCCCGCATTCGCGCACTCCAGCGACACGGCGTCGTCGTCTCATGGCTTCGGTAGCCAGAGCGCTCGTCCTGATCGGCCTCGTGACCGGCGCATGTCTGGTCCGCGCGAGCCCGGCCACAGCCGGCACGGCGGAGCCGGTCAAGCTCATCCAGGCGCAGCCGGCGACACCCAACCGCACCACAGACGCGACATCCGACGGCCCTGCCTGGCGCTGGCCACTGGAGAGCGAGCCGCGCGTCCTGCGCGGCTTCACCCCACCACCCGCTCCCTGGCTTGCCGGGCACCGCGGCATCGACCTGGCCGCTCCACCCTCCACCCCTGTCCTGGCCGCGGGCGCGGGCATCGTGCACTACGCCGGCCCCCTCGCAGGCCGGGGAGTGGTCTCGATCGACCACCCCAGCGGCCTGCGCACCACTTATCTTCCGGTCGAGGCCTCCGTACGACAGGGCCAGCGCGTCGCCCCGGGAGACCCGCTCGGCATCATCGAGGACTCACCGGGTCACTGCCAGGAGCCCTGCCTGCACTGGGGCCTCCTGCGCCCGCCTCGCTACCTTGACCCGCTCCTTCTGCTGGGCCAAGCCCACGTCCGCCTCCTGCCCTTCTGGGACGTGACAGTCCCTGGGCTGCCGCCCCCACCCCCCGCACCCACGACGGCCACGACGGCCACGACGGCCACGACGGCCACGACGGCCACGACGGCATTGAACGCCACCCCACCAGCGGCGCAACTCGGCGACGCGAGATCAGTCATACGGCAGACCCAAGCCGGAGCCACCACGCCACATTCCACGCCTACTGCCACATCGGCATCCAGACAGCCCACACCCGCATCGCACTCGCCCCAGGGTTCTCCAACCGAGGCGGTCCCGCATTTCCTGCCAATCTCGGCGACCACGACACCGGCGGCTCCGGCCATCGGAATCGCCGCGTTCTTCAGCAGCCTGCTCCTCATCACACTGCTTCACCTGCACCGGCGCCCCCGAAGAAGCAGGCCCGCCCCAGCAAGAGGCCAGCACCGCAAGGGCCCACGCAGACGGTCACCCGCGAGACGCGGCCGCCCACGATCACGCCGACCTGCCTGACCCTTCCCCCATTCCAGTGCCGACCTACCTGACCTTTCCCTCGGCTCCCAGTTCCGTCCGCCGCCGGTCCCAGCTGACGCCAGATCCCGCCCGGCACCAGGCCACGTCAGTCCCGCCCCACGCCAAGAGTCCCGCCCCACGCCAAGCCCACCTGACGTCAGCCGTCTCGTCGACGGTCGCCGCGCACGTTCAGGCCCTGGGATGAGCCTGCCGGTAGGCGGCCCGGAGCCGTTCGATCGAGACGTGGGTGTAGATCTGCGTGGTGTTGAGCGACGCGTGCCCGAGCAGTTCCTGGACAGTCCGCAGATCGGCGCCCCCTTCCAGCAGATGGGTCGCCGCGGTGTGGCGCAACCCGTGCGGCCCCATATCGGGCGCCCCCTCCACCTGCCTCAACCGGGCATGCACCACGCGCCGCACCGTGCCCGCGTCGATCCGCCCGCCCCGCGTTCCGAGGAACAACGCCGCTCCCGACCTCGGCCGTATCCACAGCGGACGCCCGTGCACGCACCACCTGTCCAACGCCCGCAGAGCAGGCAGCCCGAACGGCACAGATCTTTCCTTACGCCCCTTACCGAGGACCCGGATGACATGACGATCCCGATCCACCTCGTCGACGTCGAGCGCGCACAGCTCGCTCACCCGCACGCCCGTCGCGTACAACAGCTCCAGGATCGCCTGATCCCTCAGTTCCTTGGGCTCCCCTGTCGTCGGCGCGTCGAGTACGGCCTGAGCCTGCTCCTGATCCAGCACGCTGGGCAGCGGCCGAGGTGCCTTGGCGCTCCCCAGCAGCAATCCGGGATCATCGGGCAGCCAGCCCCGGCGGTGGCAGTAGGCCGTGAACGTGCGAACGCAGGCGGTTCTCCGCGCCAGCGTCGCCCTCGCCTTACCCTCGGCATGCTGGTCCGCCAGCCATTCCCGCAAGGCCCCGATATCCAGGCCTTCGAGTCGTCCATCCAGATGGTCGACCAGGGCGGCGACATCGGACAGGTAGGCCCGCACGGTGTGCGGCGACAGATCACGCTCGAACCGCAGGTACCGGCCGAACTCAGCCACCACCTCGTCCACCTCCAGCCGCCCCTCGTCCACGAGTTCCTCCCGCCCGCTCATTTCACGACGCACACGGTTCCCATCTACCCGCCTCATCTCAACACCCACAGCGTGGAGGCACATCCAGCCGCGTGGAAATCCGCGGTGACCACGGCCGAACGGCGGCGAGCGCCGCCCGGCCGCGGATCGTCGGATGCGGGTTGTCGGATGCGGGTCGTCGGATGCGGGTTCGTGTTCGGCCACGGGGCTTGGTCGGATACAGGCTCGTGGCCGAACAAGGGTTTGGTCGGGTATGGGGCTTCGGTCAGGCCGAAGCGGCCTCGGGGACCTTCAACGCCTCGCACAGGAACCGCAGCTGGTGTCGGAGCAGGCCCTCGACGGCGGCTTCGGCCGTCGGCATGTGGGTGGCCCCGGACAGCGGAAGCACCTGATGCGGACGGCCCGCCGCGAGGAGCGCGGCCGACATCCGGAGTGTGTGCGCGGCCACCACGTTGTCGTCAGCCAGGCCGTGCACCAGCAGCAGCGGGCGGCGCAGCCGGGCCGCGTCGCCGATCGGCGAGGAGTGCTCGTAGTTCTCCGGCTCCTCGTCCGGGTGACCGAGGAAGCGCTCCTTCCAGTGGGTGTCGTACAGCCGCTGGTCACTCGGTGCCGCGCCCGAGACTCCGGCGTGGAAGACCTCCGGCATCCGAAGCACCGCGGCCGCGGCGAGCGTGCCACCGTAGCTCCAGCCGCGAATGCCCACCCGGCCCAGGTCGAGTTCGGGGCAGTGTTCGGCGGCCGCATGGAGTGCCGTCACCTGGTCTTCCAGCGGCGCGGTGAGCGTGTCCCCGCGCACCGCCTTCTCCCAGACGGGCCCGCGTCCCGGAGTGCCGCGCCCATCCGCGACCACTACCGCGAATCCTGACTCGGCGAACCACTGCGCCTCGCACAGCCACCAGTGCCGGGCCCGGATCGCCAGCAGCATGGACGGTCCGGCGTAGGGGGCCATCAACACCGGCAGCGGATCGCCACCGGGCCGGTGCCAGGACGGCAACAGCAATGCCGTACGGATCTCCCGATCCCCCGCCCGCAACCAGGTGATGCGCGGGACGAGCAGGGGCTTCATGTCCAGCGACGCGACCTCCGCCTGGACCCGCCCGCTCGGCGACACTCCGATGGTGTGACCGGTCTCGGTGAGAGTGGCAATGCCGGCATCGGCCCGCCCGGTCCTCGACACGCGGAAGGTGTGTCCATCCTCGGTGTGCGAGGCGATCAACAGCGTGCCGCCCGCGCGGTAGCCGGTGTGCAGGCCGGGCCCCTCACTCAGCCTGACCGGTCCGTGCTCCGGATCGTAGACCCACAGGTGTTTCTCGGTGGGCTCGTCGTTGGCGGTGAAGAGCACTGATTCGCCCGTCACGTCCAGGACCTCACGGATCTGCAGCCCTTCCGGCGTGACCGGCCGGCCGGCCACCAGCAACCGCCGCGTGTCGCCGGTGTCTCCGGTGTGCACGAGCGCGCCCGACGCCGTACGCACGGGAGTGCCCGCGATCAGTTCCACCCAGGCGGGATCGCGCTGCTCGCGAAGGAGGGTCGTCTCACCCGTGTCCGGATCGGCCGCCAGCACCAGCAGCGTGCGCTGATCGCGGCTCTGAACGCTGACCAGCGGACCGTGCGCGTCCCAGCCCGCGGTAGCCACGTATTCGTACGCGCTCCGATCCCAGCCGAGCTCCACGGCTCCCCCGTCAAGCCCCAGCACGTGCAGCGAAACGTCGGCGTTGGCGGTGCCGGCGGCCGGGTAGGCGATCTCGCTGGGCGGCCGGGACGGGTTGGCCGGATCGGCGATCCACCAGCGCTGCACCGGAGTCGTGTCCACTCTGGCGGCCAGCAGCCGGGCGCCGTCCGGTGACCACCAGTAGCCGCGCATCCGGCCCATGGACTCGGCCGCCACGTGCTCGGCGAGGCCCCAGACCACCTCAGGCTTGTCCGGCGAGGCGAGCAACCGGTCGTGGCCGTCGGCGAGTTCCACCACATGCAGGGCACCGCCTGTCACGTACGCGACCCGGCTGCCCGTGGGGTCGGGACGGGGGTCGATCACCGGCCCGGCCGTGGGCACGAGCCGGGGATCGCCCCCGTCCGTGTCCACCGCCCACAGCCGGCCGTCCACGGCGAAGAACGCGGTGCGCAGGTCGGCATCGGCCGCGTAGGCGACCACGCCCGTTGCCCGCTCACGCGCCCGCTCCCTGCGGATCCTCTCCGCCTCGGGCACGGATTCCGCCGCACCGAGTGTCTCGGGGGCGACCAGCAGCCGCTCCTGGTCTTCGTCCAGCAGCCACAGGCAACTCGTACGGTCCTCGCCTCCGCGCGTGCGGAGAAAGAGCGCCCGCCGCCCATCGGGGGACAAGGTGAAGGCGCGCGGAACGCCCAGGGAGAACCGCTGAGTGCGGGCGATCTGACGGGGAAAATCGTTGATGTCCATAGATGGAGCCTGCATCGACTAACGCGGAATGATCGTGGAAATTGTGCCGAGACCCGTCATATGACGCCCTAACGAGGGCGCGTCTGCGCCCGCTGTCGAGCCCGATCGCGTGGTACACGGTGAACCCACCGGTCTCGCAGGGCACAAAGCCGCGCTCTCTTCGTCGAACCAGCACAGCGTTGCTCGAAACGGGACTGAACCCCTCAGGGCAGCGCCCTTAAAGACGAACGTCGAGACTGTACGCGGCTGCGCCCGCCTGGATGGTGACGCTTGGCCTGGGTCAACCCTGATGAAGCGGATCAAGTCACTTGATTCGACGCACCCACCACCAATGTCAACCACAGCTGAACAAATTTTAACACGGTTCACAATGCTTGCAGAACGCCTCATCCTCCGCACGCGTAGGCCACCGTTCGAACAGCAGGGCGCCCTCACTCCGCAGTTGATCGCATGCCTCCACCTGGGTGATCGGAAGCAGGCAGACGCCTCCCTATGCGTGCTGATCGGAGATGCCACTGCCGACCCGCACGCACTGATTGGAGATGGCACTCATGGGAGCTGATCGGGAACACATCACCCGTCATGGGAACTGATCGGGAAGAGGGCCGGTTCGTCGAAGGTGTCGGCGCCTGATGAGTCGACGGGATCAGGCAGGGCGTCGGCCCTCTGGTAGGAGGTGGGCACCGTTTTGCGAAGGCGCCAGCCTTTCTCCACCCGTTCGATGTAACCGGCAGCCGCCAGACCGCCGAGCAAGCTCAGGGCGGTGTCCAAGGAGACACCGGCCGACAGCGCGATCGAGGCGGGACCGGCGCCGCCTCGACTGGGAATGGCGTCGAGGACCTTTCGGGTGGACTCGTTCAGCATGTCGCGTGGGACGGCTGGGCAACGAGGATGTGGGGCCAGGTCATCGCCGATCACACCCACCAGGTCGATCATCTCCTCGGGACTGGTGACACAGGTGGCCTTGCGCTCGCGTAGCAGCCGGTGGCACCCGGCGGACACCTCGGACGTGATCGGTCCCGGCACCACGGCCAGGTGGCGGTTCAGCCCCAGGGCGTGGGAGGCCGTGTTGAGGGCGCCGCTGCGCAGTGCCGCCTCCACGACGATCGTGCCTCGTGACAGGGCGGCGATCAGGCGGTTTCGGATGAGGAAGCGTGCGCGGGTGGGATGGACTCCCGGCGGGCATTCGCTGATCACCACTCCTTGCTCACGGGCGGCGGCGAACAGGGAGTGGTGTGCGCTCGGGTAGGCGATGTCGACCCCACAGGCGAGCACCACCACCGTAGGAGAATCCGATGCCAGGGCTCCCCGGTGGGCCGCGCCGTCGATGCCGAACGCACCGCCTGAGACCACGGTCCATCCCGCCTCGCTGAGACCGACGCCGAACTCCGCCGCCACATGTACGCCGTAGGCGGTGGCGGACCTGGCCCCGACCACCGCCACGGAGCGCAGGCAGGAGAAGCGCAGGTCGGCCGAACCATGGAGCCACAGCCCCAACGGGCGGCCGGCGCCCAGTTGGTCGAGCTGGGTCGGCCATTCGGGGCTCCCCGGCACGACGAGCCTGGCTCCTGCCCTCACGCCGGCGGCGAGATCGGCCGCGGGATCCGCCGCCAGAAGGCGGTCGTGCCAGACGCGGAGCCGTTGATCGAGTTTGGAGGGACGTTCCTGCCGTCCTTCCTCGGCGACGAAGTCGGGCGGGAGGGCCTCGCTGACGATCGCTTCGACGGCACCGGACGCGCCGCAGCGGGCCACGAGGCGGCCCATGGTCGTGTCACCGGCGTCGGCGGCTCGCATGAGAGCGGCCCTGGCCTCCAGTTCGGTGCTGCTCATCGCGGCTCCCGGACGAAGAGGGGCGGGTGTGGGCGCGCGGTTGTGATGATCATGTGTTCATTCCCAGCCAGAGGGCGAGGGCCATCCCGGTCTCGTCGTGCTGAGGCTGGTCCTTGCCGGCCAGGTCGGCGAGTGTCCAGGCGACTCTGATCACGCGGTCGAGGCCACGGGCACTGAGGGTGCCCGAATCGAGGCAGGCCGTCAGCGGTCTCATCGCCTGGCCGGATGGGCGGAAGTCGGCGTGGAGAGCGGCGGACGGGATCTCGGCGTTCGTCCGCCAGGGAGTGGCGGACAGGCGTTTTGCGGCTCGCTCCCTGGCGGCGAGGACACGCAGGGCCACGGTCTCGCTCGACTCGACGAACTGGCGATCGGCCATCAGCTCGCGTCTGGACGAGCGGGCCACGGTGACCTTCATGTCGACGCGGTCCAGAAGGGGGCCGGAGAGCCTGCCCAGGTAGCGGCGCCTGATGGTGGGCGTGCACTGGCAGCTCTCACTCTGGTCCTGGGGCTGGGCGCAAGGGCAGGGGTTGGCGGCGAGCACCAGCACGAACCGCGCGGGGAACGTGACCGAGCCAGCCGCCCGCGACACCGTCACGTGCCCGGACTCCAGCGGCTGGCGCAGCGAGTCGAGCACGTGACGGGGGAACTCGGGAGCCTCGTCCATGAAGAGGACGCCCCGGTGGGCGAGGGACACCGCGCCAGGCCGCACGACGCCGCTGCCGCCGCCGGTGATGGCCGCCACCGTGGCCGTGTGGTGCGGGGCGACGAACGGCGGTCTGCTCATCATGGGACTGTCGAGCGGAAGGATCCCCGCGACGGAGTGGATGGCCGTCACCTCGAGCGCGTGGTCGAGCTCGAGATCGGGCAGGAGGGTCGGCAGGCGTTCGGCCAGGAGGGTCTTGCCCGTGCCGGGCGGGCCGAGCATCCAGAGGTTGTGTCCGCCGGCCGCGCAGATCTCCAGCGCGCGACGCGCCACCGGCTGACCGACCACGTCGGACAGATCGACCGCAGGGCGGATGATCGACGGCGGCGGTTCCTTGGGGTGGTGGGCGTCGAGCTCGGGCGGCTCGTCTCCGGTGCGCAGCCACTCAACGAGCTGACGCAGGTCGGCCATGGGCACCACCTTCACGCCGGGCACCAGGGCCGCCTCCGTCGCGTTGGCCGACGGGATCACCACGGTGATGTCGCCGTATCCAGCCGCGCTCAGCACGGACGGGAGCACGCCACGAACCGGCCTGAGCCGTCCGTCGAGACCGAGCTCACCCAGGAAGAACGGTTCGGCGATGCGGTCGGCCGGAACCATGCCCGCCGCCCCCAAGATGGCGACCGCGATGGCGAGATCGAACTGGCTTCCACGCTTGGGCTGGCTCGCCGGGAAGAGGCTCACGGTGATGCGGGCATCGGGCCAGGGATAGCGACTGTTGACCACCGCCGACCTGACGCGCTCGCGGGCCTCGCTCAGGGCGGTGTCGGGCAGGCCGATGAGGTGGATGCCGGCCAGGCCGTTGCCCACGTCGGCCTCGACCTCGACGATGCGTCCGGTCACGCCGGCCAGGGCCACGCTACGGGTGCGTGCCACCGCCATCTAGAACGCCCCCCGGACGTGGCGCAGGGAGTAGTCGCCCGCGAAGCGCTCCAGGGCGATCACGTCGACTCTGACCGCGGGGAAGGCGCGGGGCTGACCTGTCAGCCATTTGGCGGCCAGCAGCCGCAGCCTGGCCAGTTTGACCGGTTGCACCGACTCCAGAGCTGTGCCGTGGGAGCGGCCCGACCTGGTCTTCACCTCCACCACAACCAGCGTGGGACCGTCTTCGGCGATGATGTCGATCTCACCGTGACGACAGCGCCAGTTGCGCTCAATGATCGTCATGCCCTCGGACTTGAGATAGTCGACGGCTAGCTGCTCGCCGTGCTTGCCGAGCTCGTTCCTCGCGGCCATGTAGCACCTCCGGGCACGACCTTCCCGCACCCGCGGCGACCCTTTTCGCGCCGAACGCCATTCTGTGGATGACCGGCACCCGAGGCGCCAACCTGTGGATACTCCGATGCCACACCACACCGGACCTCATGACGACACCTGGCTTAATGTTCAAGTGCTTTCTCGCGGCCGCTCACCAGAACCCACAGCCCGGGCGCACGAGTACGAACCACGACCTGTCGCGAACACGACCCAGAACCCGGGGCCTGCAAACACAACACGGAACCGGGCGTGGGAACTGCAAGGGACCGGGTGTGACCAGAGCGCACGACCTCACCCGTCGGGGTCACCGGTCGGGGTCGGGCCCGCCGCGACTCGCGCGCGCCCCGGATCGCGAAACGGGAGCCGGGAAAACGCCCGGAGGCGGGAGGCGAAGTTTCGCCCACGACTACGTCCACGCGGCAGACGGCCCCAGACGAAAGCTCGCGCACCCACCTCAAAACCGGCGAACGGGCAAACCATGCCTCAGGAGCCCGAGAACCCCTCCTTGGGCATCTCCAGATCGGCCTTGGCCAGCTCTTCCACGTTGACGTCCTTGAATGTGACCACGCGGACGTTCTTCACGAACCGCGCCGGTCGGTACATGTCCCACACCCAGGCGTCCTGCATCTTCACGTCGAAGAACACGTCACCGTTTTCCGCGGTGCGGACATCGAGGTCTACGGAATTGGTCAGGTAGAAGCGCCGCTCCGTCTCCACGACATACGTAAACAGCCCGACGACATCGC
Source organism: Nonomuraea sp. NPDC048916 (assembly GCF_040649575.1). NCBI lineage: Bacteria > Bacillati > Actinomycetota > Actinomycetes > Streptosporangiales > Streptosporangiaceae > Nonomuraea > Nonomuraea sp. NPDC048916. The sequence continues at coordinate 7,020 of NZ_JBEZFS010000032.1, read as the reverse complement.
GGTATTCGCGGTAAAGCTGCAGCTCCATCTCGGTTTCGTACTTTTCGAGATCCTCTGCGCTCATCGCGGTCCTCCTGTCGTACCGGTCCCCCGGTTCGCCCGATCAGGCAACCCCGGCCCCCATTTCATTCTCGCCCATCTCCCTTGCCACCGTGACGAACGAGTATCGGTGGTGCGAGCACGGGCCGTACGTCGCCAGCGCCAGGCGGTGGTTTGGCGTGACATACCCCTTATGGTCGGCGAACCCGTAGGAGGGAAATTCGGCGTCCAGCGAAACCATCAGCCGATCCCTGGTCACCTTAGCCACGATCGACGCCGCGGCCATGCACGCTGCCACCTGATCCCCCTTCCACACCGCCAGCGACGGAGCCGGCAACCCCGGCACCGGGAAGCCATCCGTGAGGATGTACCCAGGGTCACAGGACAACCGCGCCACCGCGCGTCGCATTCCGGAAACGTTGCTCTTGTGCAGGCCTCTGGCGTCGATCTCCTCCGGCGGGATGATCACCATGCCGATGTCCGCCGACTGAACGATCTGCTCGTAGAGCCGCTCTCGTACGGGGGGCGGGAGCAACTTCGAGTCGCCGAGCCCGTCGATCCGCCTGCGCAGGACGACCGCGGCGACGACCAGCGGACCGGCGCAGGCCCCCCGGCCTGCCTCGTCTACGCCCGCGATCGGGGTCAGGCCTCGGCGGGCCAGGGCTCGCTCATAGGCGTAGAGTCCGGAATCGCGCCGGACGACGCTCGGTCGAGGGCGGAACACAACTGTCATGACAAGAGGCAGCGTACGCCCCAATCACCGCAAACCGCGACCGAAAGCGCACCTACTTGACCTTGTCGAAGGTGTCGGGCTGGGTGAAGATCAACCCGCGCGACAGCGGCCAGTAGCGCAGGACCGCCTTGCCCACCACCACGTCCTCGGAGATGAAGCCGCCGCCGGGCTCCTGCATGTGGCTGCGCGAGTCGGCCGAGGCGCTGCGGTGGTCGCCCATCAGCCAGAGCTTGCCCGCGGGCACGGTCAGCTTGAACTTGTCGCGGGACGGATAGTCATCGGGATAGAGGTAGGACGCCTCCTCCAGCGGTGTGCCGTTGACCGTGATCCGCCGCTTGGAGTCGCAGCAGACGACCTTGTCACCGCCGATGCCAATGACCCGCTTGATGGTGTCTTCGCCGTTCCACCCCTTGAACACGACGATGTCACCGCGCTCCGGCTTGCCCGCGAGCTTGTTGACGAACACCCGATCGTTGATCTGCAGGGTGTTCTCCATCGACTCGGACGGGATATAGAACGACCCGACCACGAACTGCTGCAGCACCAGGGCGATGCCCACACCGAGCACGAGCAGGAGAACCGTCTCGCGGAAGGTGCCCTTTTTCTTCTTCTCCTGCACTGCCTCCGCCTTCTTGGTGTCGGCCATCAACGCCTCTTGTCGAGCAGACGCCGACGAACCAGGACCAAGGGTACGGCCAGCGCGAACCCGGCGACCAGCGGGACCGAACCGCCGAGTGCCTGCAGGGCCGGCTGCGCGAACGTGTCGGGGATGGGCAGCGTGCCCGCCCGGGAGAACGGCCAGACGATCACGAACGCCCGGCCGATGACCTGGCTCTCGGGGATCGAGCCGCCACCGGGATCACCCTGGTGGGCCCGCGAGTCGAGGGAGACCAGACGGTGGTCGCCCATCACCCAGAGCCGCCCCTCGGGCACCTTGATGTCGAAGAACCTGTCGGACGGATCGTTGCCCGGGTAGAGATAGCTTCCCTCGTCGATGGGGACCCCGTTGATCGTGATGCGCCCTTTGGAGTCGCAGCACTTGACATGGTCGCCGCCGACGCCGATGACCCGCTTGATGTAGTCCTTCTCGCCGGGCACCACGCCGAACGCGGTGCCGACCCAGCGGAAGAACGCCGCGATCGGGTTGGACGGCTCCTCCAGCTGGAACTCTCCGTCCCAGGAGTCGACGCCGGAGAAGACCACCACGTCGCCGCGCTCGATGTCACGCGTGTGGTAGACCAGCTTGTTGACCAGGACTCGGTCGTTCTTGAGGAGAGTGTTCTCCATCGACTCGGACGGGATGTAGAAGGCCTGGATCACGAAGGTCTTGATGATCAGCGCCAGCACCAGCGCCACGACTACCAAGACGGGAAGTTCCTTCCAGAACGACCCCTTCTTGTCCTTCTTGTCGCCCTTGGCTGGCTTCTGAGTCTCTTCGGCGACCACGTCCACCTCGTCCTTGGCAGGGCGGCGCGCCGCGCCGTACTCCTGGCTCTCGCTAGTCATCGCTGACGAGCCTAGATGATGCACCGGCCCGACAAGCCTCGACCGACGTTACACCCGCGCCCGAGTCGCTCCACATAAAGGAAACGCCCCAGCAAAGCCGAATGACCCGCGCCTCGCGCGGGTCATTCGGCGAACCCTGCACCTGTGTAAAGGACCGTCCAGTAATCCCGGCCCGCGGATCACGGCGGCCCGGCCGCCGGCCGCGCAGTGGCTACTTGGCGGGCGTCGTCTCGCGCTTCTCGCGGATGCGAGCGGCCTTGCCGCGCAGGTCACGCATGTAGTAGAGCTTGGCGCGGCGCACGTCACCGCGAGTCACGAGCACGATCTTCTCGATGATCGGGCTGTGCACCGGGAAGGTGCGCTCGACGCCGACGCTGTAGCTGACCTTGCGGACCGTGAAGGTCTCGCGCGCGCCACTGCCCTGACGGCGGAGCACGAAGCCCTTGAACACCTGGACGCGGGAGCGGTTGCCTTCGACGACGCGGACGTGAACCTCGAGCGTGTCGCCGGGGCGGAAGTCCGGCACATCGCTGCGCAGGGTCGCCTTCTCGAGCTCCTGGATCTTCGTGTGCATGAGAGATGTTCCTCAAAGTCTCGCGAGCACGCGGAGGTCCACCCGGCCAGAGCTCGTGGCGGACGCGCCTGCTGATGTGATGAACCCGGGATCGTTTCCCAGGCATGACAGACCAACCGCAAGACGGTTGGCAGCGCTTCAGTTTGCCATATCTTCCGGCCCGAAGCGAAACGAGAGCTCGTCGAGGAGCTCGCGGTCACGCTTGTCGAGCGTCTCGGGGTCGATCGCCGCCGCCAGCTCGGGCCGGTTGGCGACGGTGCGGCGCAGCGCCTCGTCCCTGCGCCACCTGGCGACCTTGCCGTGGTGCCCGGACAGGAGCACGGCCGGCACCTCGTGTCCGCGCCAGACCGGCGGCTTGGTGTAGACGGGGCCTTCGAGCAGGTTGCGCATGGCGCCCGGAGCGAACGAGTCGTCGACGGCCGAGTGGACGTTGCCCAGTACTCCGGGCAACAGCCTGCCGACGGCTTCCACCATCACCAGCACCGCCGCCTCACCGCCGGCCAGCACGTAGTCGCCGATGCTCACCTCGTCGACCCGCAGCCGCGCGCCGTATTCGAGCATGACGCGCGAGTCGATGCCCTCGTAGCGGCCGCACGCGAACAGCAGCCAGGGCTCGGCCGCGAGTTGCTGGGCGAGCTCCTGCGTGAACGGCCTGCCGCTCGGCGTGGGCACGATCATCCGGGGCGCGCCGTCCCCGGTCACCGAGTCGATGGCCGCGCCCCACACCTCGGGCTTCATGACCATGCCGGGACCCCCGCCATAGGGGGTGTCGTCGACGGTCTTGTGCACGTCATGGGCCCAGTCGCGCAACTGGTGCAGCCGGACGTCGAGGATGCCGCGCTCGCGGGCCTTGCCGATCAGCGAGACCTCGAGCGGGGTGAAGTATTCGGGGAAGATCGAGATGATGTCGAGCCGCATCCCGCCCTCGGAGGCGCCCGTCACAGCAGCCCCTCGGGCGGTGTGACCACGAGCCTGCCGCCCTCCAGGTCGACTTCGGGCACGAGAGGCTTGACGAATGGGATGAGCGCGTCGTCCTGGCCGCCGCGTCGTACGACGAGGAGGTCCTGGCCGTGGTGGAGCACGTCGGTGACCTCGCCGACGGTCTCGCCGGAGGCGGTCTCGACCGTGAGCCCGATCAGCTGGTGGTCGTGGAACTCGTCGGGGTCGTCGGACGGGGTCACCTGGGCCGAGTCGATGACCAGCATGGTGCCGCGTAGCTCGTCGGCGGCGCCGCGGTCGGTGATCCCGGTGAAGGCGAGCAGCAGCATGTTCTTGTGCCAGCGGCGGCTCTCGACGACGAGCGGCCCCCTGTCGGTTGGGTCGGTCTCGATGGACGCCCCGACGGCGAAGCGCAGCTCGGGATCGTCGGTGCGCACCTCCACGGTCACTTCTCCGCGGACCCCGTGGGGGCGGCCGATCCGGCCGACGACCAGCTGCACGTGAACCTACCTTCTCTAAGCGCAAGCGCCCCCATCGGAGGAAACCGATGAGGGCGCGATTACCTGACGCTAACGGACTGCTTCGTGCAGGTCGAGCAGGTCGACCCTCACGTACTTCCCGTCGGCCAGGGCGTTCACGACAGTGCGCAGCGCCTTGGCGGTGCGCCCGCCGCGACCGATGACCTTGCCCAGGTCCTCGGGGTGCACCCGGACCTCCAGGACGCGCCCGCTGCGAATGCGGCGAGCGCGGACCCGGACATCGTCTGGATGTTCGACGATGCCCTTAACGAGGTGCTCGAGAGCCTCCTCGAGCACGTCAGGCCTCGCCCTCGGCCTGGGTCTCGGCGGGAGCCTCTGCCTCGTCCTTCTTCTTGGCCGGCTTCCTGGGCGTGGTGGCGGCCGTGCCGGTGTCGCCACCGGACAGCGCCTCCTTGGCCGCGGCCTCGTAGACGGCGTGACGGTCGGGCGCCGGCTCGGCGACCTTCATCGGAGCAGGGGCGGGCTCGCCCTTGTACTTCTGCCAGTCGCCGGTGAGCTTGAGCAGCTTGAGCACCGGCTCGGTCGGCTGCGCGCCGACACCCAGCCAGTAGGCCGCGCGCTCGGCGTTGATCTCGATGCGCGAAGGGGTTTCCTTCGGGTGGTACAGGCCGATCTCTTCGATCGCCCGGCCGTCACGCTTGGTGCGGCTGTCGGCGATGACGATGCGGTATTGAGCGTTGCGGATCATGCCGAGCCGCTTGAGCTTGATCTTGACTGCCACGGGTGTGGTCTCTCCTGCATTCGAGCGCGGGTGAGCGGCACCTCATCGAGTGGGGCGCGACGGGATGCTCGCTCCAGGGACAGGCGTGACCGGCGGGAGATGAGAGGGCACCCACCTGGTCACGATGTTCCAACATGTCATTGTGCCAGATGCCGGGCACTGTCAGCGACGCGACTCGCACGTCCGCGCGACCCCCGCCGGGGACGGCCCGGAGGCTACTTGGGCCCGGGAAGGTTGAGCTTGGAGGGGTCGAAGCCGGGCGGGAGCTGCATGCCCGGCGGCAGCTTGCCGCCGAGGTTGCCGAGCACCCCGCCCTGCTTGGGCGCGGACTCGGTCTCCTCGGAGGCGGAGGACGCCTTGCCCAGGGCCGCCTTGCGGGGGTCTCCGCTCACCCGGCGACCCTTCTTGCCCTTCTTCTGAGCCTTGGTCGCCTTGCCGCGCCCGCCCGGCATGCCGGGAATCCCCATCCCGCCGGCCATCCGCTTCATCATCTTCTGGGCCTCGAAGAAGCGGGTGACCAGGTTGTTGACCGCAGTGACCGTCACGCCGGAGCCGGCCGCGATGCGCGCCCGCCGCGAGCCGTTGATGATCTTGGGGTCTTGCCGCTCGGCGGGCGTCATCGACCGGATGATGGCGGCGATGCGGTCGAGGTCGCGGTCGTCGATGGAGTTGAGCTGGTCGCGCATCTGCCCCATGCCGGGCATCATGCCGAGCAGGTTTTTGATCGGCCCCATCTTCTGGACCATCATCATCTGCTCGAGGAAGTCCTCGAGCGTGAAGCTCTCGCCCGAGGTGAGCTTGCCCGCCATCTTGGCGGCCTGCTCCTCGTCGAACGTCTTCTGGGCCTGCTCGATCAGGGTGAGGATGTCACCCATGTCGAGGATGCGGGAGGCCATCCGGTCGGGGTGGAAGGCGTCGAAGTCTTCCAGCTTCTCGCCGGTCGACGCGAACATGATCGGCCGGCCGGTGATGTGCCTGACCGACAGGGCGGCGCCACCCCGGGCGTCGCCGTCGAGCTTGGTGAGCACGACGCCGTCGAAGCCGACGCCCTCCATGAAGGCCTGGGCCGTGGTCACGGCGTCCTGGCCGATCATGGCGTCGACCACGAACAGGACCTCGTCGGGCGAGACCGCGTCGCGGATGTCGGCGGCCTGGCGCATCATCTCCTGGTCAATGCCCAGGCGGCCGGCGGTGTCGATGACGACGATGTCGTACTGCTGGCGCTTGGCCTCGTCGATCGAGCGGCGGGCGACCTCGACCGGGTCGCCGACGCCGTTGCCCGGCTGGGGGGCGTAGACGGCGACCTGGGCGCGCTCGCCCACGACCTGGAGCTGCTGCACGGCGTTGGGCCGCTGGAGGTCGGCGGCGACGAGCATCGGCGTGTGGCCCTGCTCGCGCAGCCACTTGGCCAGCTTGCCCGCCAGCGTGGTCTTGCCGGCGCCTTGCAGGCCCGCGAGCATGATGACCGTCGGGGGCGTCTTGGCGTAGCGGAGCCTGCGTGTCTCGCCACCGAGGATCTGGATCAGCTCGTCATTGACGATCTTGACGACCTGCTGCGCCGGGTTGAGCGCCTGGGAGACCTCGGCGCCGCGGGCGCGTTCCTTGACCTGGGCGACGAATGCCTTGACCACCGGCAGCGCGACATCGGCCTCGAGGAGCGCGATGCGGATCTCGCGGGTGGTTGCGTCGATGTCGGCGTCGGACAGCCGACCCTTGGATCGGAGGGAGGAGAAGACCGATGTCAGCCGGTCGGATAGCGTCTCGAACACGTGGTTGGCCAGTCCTCGAAGCGAAAGTAGGTCTGCGCTCAGCCTATCCGCTTCGCTAGCCGCTCCAGCCTGGTACGGCCATCCGGACGGTCAGCGCGTGCTCGACCAGATTGATCAACGCGCTCTTCACCGAATCCTTGGACCGGGCATCCAACCGGATCAGCGGAATATGCGGCGCCAGCGTCAAAGCGTCACGCACC
>NZ_JBEZFS010000031.1:0-84779 GCF_040649575.1 Nonomuraea sp. NPDC048916 | reverse complement strand
GTGGGCGTTCCGGCCGACCGCGATTGCCCGGGGTCTGGTGCTTTTGGCCTTCGGCCTTGTTGCGGGCGCGGGGGTAACTGGCACGGTCTTAAGTCGGCCGGAACGCCCACCCGCCTCCGCTTTTACGCCACCCGGCCGTCCTGGCTTGACCGCCGCAGAACAGGCTGGAGTCCGTCGCCCTCCTCCTCGCCGATGCTGAAGCACCCGCTTGCGTTCCTTTGTCCTGGTCGCCGTAGCTGAAGCCTTCACTTGCCGGCACAGTGCGGGCCAGGCGCCGTAGTCGTGGCTGGACGTCTGACGAGGCTCTCGGTGATTCGCTCCCACTGCTGTCCACCGCGTACGTCATGGCTGGTCCGCGATCCGGTCGAAGACCAACCCGCTGGAGGCTTCACCGCGACCGGTCTGTTTGGTCGCGCCAGGCCAGACGTGCACGCGGACCTGCCGGCGCGGGTACGTCGGTAGGTTCGCGTTACCCGGTGGGCCTGCGAACACCCCGGCAGACCGTGCTGCACAGGTTGGCCCCAGCTCGGGGCATCGCTTGACTCTTTATCGTTGATCGATACCATCGACAAACGATAATATCGATCAACGATGTGGAGCCGTGCTGTGCCCCTCGACAGATCCACCCCACTGAAGTGGACGGCGATCGCCGTCCGCCTTCTCCTGGTGCTGTTCGCCGCAACGATGGTCTACGAGGTCGGGCGTGCGGCCTTGACCGGCGGAGAGAACGCCTTCGGTTCCCTCGGCACCCAAAGCCTGGTGTGCGTCCCATCACCCGGCATCCTTGACGTGAAGGGCAACTTCGCCGAGGACCCCCAGCGCCGGAAGGCCGTGGACGCGAGTAGCACCGTCGACGACAACCCCTACCCTGTGGAGAAGGGAGTCGAGTTCGCCTACCCGCTACCTCAGATCTGCAAGGACGACTCCAGCCTCGGCACGCAGCTGCTCTATCAGACGTCGCGGTTCGCCACCCCGCTCGTGCTGCTCATCGCGCTCTTCCTCCTCGACCGGCTGATCAGAGACGCGCGACGGGAGAACGGTTTCGATGAGGTGGTCGTCCGCAGGCTGTGGTTCCTCGGCGCGTTCCTCATTGTCAGCACAGTCGTGGCGTCGCTCTACGCGGCTATCGTTGAGACCGGGCTGGCCGTATCGATGGTGGCCGGCTCCGTCAGGGAAGTGTGGGAGATGGCCCTGTCCAGCTGGGACTTCCCGTGGGCGTTCCTGCTCGCCGGGCTCGGGCTCGTGGTGATGTCGAAGGTCGTCCGCGTCGGCGCGCACATGCGCGAGGAACTCGAAGGAGTTGTCTGATGCCGCCCGCCGAAAACCCCGAGCACGCCATCGAGGTGCATCTGGATCGGTTGCTCGAAGAGCGCGGCATGACAGTGGTCGAACTGGCCGATAAGGTGGGGATCACCAACGTGAACCTGTCGATCCTCAAAAACAACCGCGCCAAGGCGATCCGATTCTCAACGCTGAGCAAGATCTGCGAGGTCCTCGGCTGCCAGCCCGGCGACCTACTGTCCTTCACACCCCGCTCTACAGTGGCCGCTCAGGCGGAGATCCGTGATCCCTAGGTCAGTCAGTCAGCTTCTCGGGCCTGAAGGGACCGAGCTTGCAGCTCCTCGCCGTCGATGGTTTCGATGGTTCAGGCCGCGTCGTCGGCAGCGTGACTCACTGCCCAGCCCGTAACACCGCGCGAGGCGATGTTACGCGCCGCGTTGACATCGGCGTGCTCAGCGAAGCCGCACGACGTACAGGCGAAGGTTTCCTGGCTCGGCCGGTTCCTCTTGTCGACATGCCCGCACGCCGAGCAGGTCTGGGAGGTGTAGGCCGCATCCACATGGATCACGGCGGCCCCGGCCCGGCGCGCCTTGTAGGCGATGAACCTGCCGAGCTGGTGGAAACTCCACGAATGCGACGTGACCCGCTGGGGCTTGCGGAGCCGTACCCGCTCGCGGATGCCCTGGAGATCTTCCAGGGCGATACCACGTCCGGTGCGTTCTGCCTCGGTCACGATGCGCTTGGCGATGGGATGGTCGGTGTCGGCGGCGAAACGGGCCAACCGCGCAGAACGCCGACGCCCCTCGACAAGGCCGGCCACGGCGCCCGGCCCGCACTGCGCCGGAAAGCTCGGGCTTCAGCTACGGCGACCAGGGCCAAAGGGCGGAAACGGGCGCTTCAGCATCGGCGAGGAGGCAGGCGACGGACTACAGCTCGTTCTGCGGCGGGAGGACAGGGCGGCCGGGTGGCGTAAAAGCGGAGGCGGGTGGGCGTTCCGGCCGACTTAAGACCGTGCCAGTTACCCCCGCGCCCGCAACAAGGCCGAAGGCCAAATGCACCAGAGCCCAGGCAATCGCGGTCGGCCGGAACGCCCACCCGCCTCCGCGGCACCAACCAGAACCCCGCCTCCGCGGCCTGAACGGAAACGGCCGTCTACCAGCTCTTGAGCGTAGGCAGAACGCGGTCGGCGAACCGCTTGAGGTCGGCGTACGCCTCCTCGGGCGGAGTCCCACCGGCAGGCCCCGAGTGGATGATGTCGGTCAGCGGAAGCGACTTGACGAACCCCTCCAGGGTCCCGATCACCGTCTCGGCGTCGCCGATCAGCTCGAAGTCCCGGTAGGCGTCGGCCGACGGTGGCAGGCCGTACTGCAGGTCCTTGTCGCCCATCTCGTTGCGGATGCGCCGGTAGAAGTCCCACCGCTCGAAGATGAGGTCCTTGCGCCGCTCCCACACCTGATCCGGCTTCTCGTCCGTGACGGTGATCGACCACGGGTTGGAGATCCGGGCCTGCTCGCGCGGGATGCCGGCTTCGGCCAGGCCGGCGAAGTACGCCTCGTGGAACTCCGGGTCGACGGCGGCGCCGTGCAGGTGGGCGCCGACCCTACCGGCGCGGCGGGCGGCGGGCGGCGCGGTGGCGGCGACCCACAGGGGCGGGTGGGGGTCCTGCAGCGGCGCTGGCGCGACGGTGATGTCCCGCAGGTCGTAGTAGCGCCCGGTGTAGCTGAACGGCCGCTGGGTCCAGGCCAGCTTCAGCACCTCCAGGCCCTCCTCCATGCGGGAGGGCCGGGTCTTCGGTGAGTAGCCGAGCGCCCGGTACTCGGCCGCGCTGTGCCCGGAGCCGACCGTGACGTCGAGGCGACCCTCGGAGAGCTGGTCCAGCACCGCGGTCTCCTGGGCCAGCATGGCGGCGTGGTGCAGCGGCAGGATGTAGATGTAGGAGCCGATCCGGATGGTGCTGGTGCGTTCGGCCAGCAGCGTCAGGAAGACCGGCACCGACGGGGCGTAGCCGTCGGGCTGGAAGAAGTGTTCCTGCACCAGGACGTAGTCGAAGCCCATCGCCTCCGACTCGCACATCAGCTTGAGGCAGTCCTCCCAGTGTTCGCGCCATGGCCGCCCGAGGGGGTTGCGCATGTCCATGGTGAATCCGACCTTCATCGCGATCTCCCTCAGATCCGGTAGCAGCGCTCGGCGTTGGTGGCGAAGACCTGGTCCCGCTCGGCGGCGGTGAGCCCGCCGGTCGCGGTCAGGTAGGCCTCGACGAGCTGGGTGTAGGTCCCGAAGAGTGAGTCGACGGGGAAGTTGCTGCCGAAGAACGCGCGGCCGGTGCCGAAGACCTCCAGGCAGGTCTCGATCCAGGGGCGCAGGGTGGCCGCGTCGAGGGTGTGCAGTGCCATCGGCAGGCCGGAGATCTTGCAGCTCACGTTGTCCAGCCGGGCCAGCGTCGTCAGGCCGTCACGCCAGACGGGCAGGTGCCCGGGGTCGGCGCTGTCGGGCCAGCCGGCGTGTTCCAGCACGACCGAGAGGCCGGGCGCGTCGCGCAGCAGCGGCAGCCAGCCTTCGACCTCGGCGGGGTGGATGACCACGTCGAGCAGGTGGCCGCCCTCGTCGAGCAGTTCGACCAGCCGCCGGGTCACCGGGTCGGCCGGGTCGAACCCGTAGAGCACCCGGATGCCGCGGAACAGCGGGCTCTTCGCCTGGGCGGCGAGGTCGGCCTCGACGGTGGCGGCGTCGGAGCCCGGCTCGACGGCGCCGACGACCGCGCCGACCAGGCCGCCGGCGGGGGCCAGCGTGTCGAGCCAGCGGGCCTCGTCCAGGTGGCTGCCGGGGGCGGTCACGGCGGAGATGTGGACCGCCTTGTCCACGCTCACCCCTGAGCCGGAGACGTCCGCGCGGTATTCGGCGGGCAGGTAGTCCCGCCGGAGCCCGGCCATGTCCCCGATGCCGAAGTCGTCCTCGCCCTCGGGCGGGTCCAGCGCGGGATACCACTTGTGCTCGGTCAGATGCCAAAGATGCATGTGACTGTCTACGAACCGGACGTCGGACATCGAGCAACCTCGCTCTCAATCATCGTAAGGATAGCAAAGATACTTGCCATCACAAACGATGTCCATGAAGCGCCCGGGGTCATGCCCGCAGCTTGTAGTCCTCCAGCACCCGGCGGCCGATGATCATCCGCTGGATGTCCGCGGTGCCCTCCCCGATCAGCAGCATCGGGGCCTCGCGGTAGAGGCGCTCGATCTCGTACTCCTTGGAGAAGCCGTAGGCGCCGTGGATGCGGAACGACTCCTCGACGACGTCTCGGCAGTATTCGGACGCGAGGTACTTGGCCATGCCGGCCTCGAGGTCGTTGCGCTCGCCGGAGTCCTTCTTGCGCGCGGCCATGACCATCATCTGGTGCGCCGCCTCGACCTTGGTCGCCATGTCGGCCAGCCGGAACAGCACCGCCTGGTGCTCGGCGATCCGCTTGCCGAACGTCTCGCGCTGCTGGGCGTACCTGATGCCGAGTTCGAAGGCGCGCAGCGCGACGCCGCAGCCGCGGGCGGCCACGTTGACCCTGCCCACCTCGACGCCGTCCATCATCTGGTAGAAGCCGCGGCCCGGCGCCTCACCGAGGACCTGCGCGGCCGGGACACGGTAGCCGTCGAAGAGCAGCTCGGTGGTGTCGACGCCCTTGTAGCCCATCTTCTCGATCTTGCCGGGCACCGTGAGCCCCGGCTCGACCTCGCCGAACCCCTGCCGCTTCTCGACGAGGAAGGTGGTCATGTTCCGGTAAACCGAGTCGGCGCCCTCGTCGGTCTTCACCAGCACCGCGACGAGGGTCGCCGAGCCGCCGTTCGTCAGCCACATCTTCTGGCCGTCGATGACGTACGCGTCGCCCTCGCGCACCGCCCTGGTCTTGATGGCCGACACGTCCGACCCGCAGCCCGGCTCGGACATCGAGAAGGCCCCCCGCACCTCGCCGGTGGCCATCCGCGGCAGATAGTGCCGCTTCTGCTCCTCGGTCCCGTGCCGCATCAGCATGTAGGCGACGATGAAGTGCGTGTTGACGATGCCCGACACGCTCATCCAGCCCCGCGAGATCTCCTCCACGACCAGGGCGTAGGTCAGCAGCGACTCGCCGAGGCCGCCGTACTCCTCCGGGATGGTCAGGCCGAACAGGCCCATCTCCCGCATCCGGTCGACGATCTCCTGGGGGTACTCGTCGGCGTGCTCCAGGCGCTGCGCCCGCGGGATGATCTCCTTGTCGACGAAGTCCCGTACGGTGTCGAGGATCTCCTGCTGGACGTCGGTGAGTCCTGCGGTCTGCGCGAGCCGGGTCATCGGTCGGTTCCTTCCTTGGCGGGTGCCTGCGCGGACACAATCCGGCGTTCGCGCAGGTCCTGGATCTCGTCGTCGCGCAGCCCGAGGCCGCGCAGGATCTCGCCGGTGTGCTCGCCGAGGAGCGGAGCGCGCACGACGTCGCGGCCGGCCTCGCGCACGGCGATGGGCGAGCCCGGCGCGAGGTGCTCGCCGACGCCGGGCTGGTCGATGACGGCCATCATCGGGTTGGCGCGCACCTCGCCGGCCCGCTCTCCGACCAGGTCGGCGAACGTCCCGTAGGCGGACCACAGCACCGAGGTCCCCTGGAGCCGTTCCTGGACGTGCGCCAGGTCGTGCTCGCCGAACCAGCGCTGGAGCAGCCCGGCCAGCACCTCGCGGTAGGTGAAGCGGTCGCCCTCGCGCGAGAAGTCGGCGTCCAGGGCGCGTTCGAGCGCGGCGACGGCCTCGGCGAACCCGGTCACCGCGAGCAGGTCGCGCCAGTGCCGGGAGGTCAGCGCCACCACCATCACCCGCCCGCCGTCGCGGGTGGTGAAGTCGCGGCCGAAGCCGCCGTACAGGTGGTTGCCGACCCGCGGACGGGTGACCCCGCCGACCTGGGCCTCGGCGAGGAACCCGAGGTTGCCGGCCATCGCGAGGGCCACGTCGTACAACGCGACGCTCATCTCCTGGCCCTGCCCGGTGACCTGCCGCCGGCGCTCGGCGCTGAGGATGCCGATCGCCGCGTAGAGGCCGCAGGCCATGTCCCAGGCGGGCAGGACGTGGTTGACCGGGTCGGCGTGCCCCTCCGGACCGGTCACCATGGGGAAGCCGACGGCCGCGTTGACCGTGTAGTCCACGGCCGGGGTGCCGTCGTGGTGGCCCTCGATCCGCAGATGGATCAGGTCGGGCCGGCGCTCGGCGAGCGCCTCGTAGGTCAGCCAGGGCCGGCCGGCCGAGTTGGTCAGCACGATGCCGCGGTCGGCGACCAGCCTCGTGACGAGCTCCTGCCCCTCGGCGGACCGGAGGTCCAGGCAGAGCGAGCGCTTCGCCTTGTTCAGGCCCGCCCAGTACAGGCTCGTCCCGGAGGGGGCCAGTGGCCACCGGGAGTGGTCCGGCGCGCCGCCGAGCGGATCGACCCGCACGACGTCGGCTCCGAGCTGCGCCAGCGTCATGCCGCCGAGCGGCGCCGCGACGAACGTCGAGATCTCGACGATCCGCAGGCCGGCCAGCGGCTTGCCAGCGGCCGGAACGGTTCCTTCGCCCATCACCAGCACCTTTCCTGACGATTTGTACGGCCATATTGGTGCGCAGCGCCGACACCTGTCAACGGCTCCTATTGACGCCATCATGCGAGACATGAGACTTTGGCCGGACATTTGACGACCTGGTGTGCGACGTGGGAGGTGCGCGATGAGTCGCGTCCCGGTGGACGGCCCGTATTTCGAGGATCTGCGGATCGGGCAGCGGTTCGGCGCCCCGGCGGCCACGCTCACCGAGGGGCTGGCGGCCGCGCACCAGGCGATCGCCGGCTGCCGACTGCCCCTGGCGCTCGACCACCGCCTGTCACGGCGGGTGGTCGGCGACGTCCTGGCCGCGCCCCACCTCGTGTGGGACGTGGCCATCGGCCAGTCCACGGTCGTGACGCACACCGTGGTGGCCAACCTCTTCTACCGGGGCGTCGTGTTCCGCCGGGCGCCCGTCCTCGGAGACACGCTGCGCACGGTCACCGAGGTCGTCGGGCTGCGGCAGAACTCCCGCCGGCCCGGCCGCGCCGCCACCGGCCTGGCCGCGCTGCGGATCAGCACCGTGGACCAGGACGGCCGCCCGGTGCTCGACTTCTGGCGCTGCGCGATGCTGCCGCTGCGCGACGGGGCCCTGGAGACCGGGCACGCCGACGACCTGACGGGCATCGGCACCGCGCCCGCCCACGAGGACCTCGCCCGGGTGACGTCGAGCTGGGACCTGGACGCCTACCGCGCGGAGCGGAGCGGCCCCCACCTCGCGGGCCTCGCGCCGGGCACGGTCTTCGAGGTGGCGGGCGGCGACGTCGTCTCCTCGGCGCCCGAGCTGGCCCGGCTCACGCTCAACGTCGCCAGGGTCCACCACGACGCGCCCGACCGGCTGGTGTACGGCGGCCACACCATCGGGCTCGCGCTGCACCAGGCGCTCCGCGCCCTGCCGGACCTCGTCACCGTCGTCGGCTGGCACGGCTGCGACCACCTCGGCCCGGTCCGGGAGAACGACACGCTGCGCAGCACGATCGAGGTGGAGCGCATCGAGCCCCTCCCCCGGGGCGGGCTCGCCCACCTGCGCTCGCGCGTCCGGGCGAGCCGCGCGGGCGGCGCCCCCGCCGACGTCCTCGACTGGCGCTTCGTCGCCGTGCTGGCCTGAGGCGGCGGAGCGCGGAGAAGGCCGGATAGGCTGCATGCGGATCCATGGTGACGCGCTGCGCGAGAGACCGAGGTGGGCATGGCTGCGAGCACCAGTCGCCGGGAGAGCACCTATGTCGCGCTCGCCCGGGAGGTCCGCAACGAGATCCTGCAGGGGCGCTACGCGGACGGCCGGCGGCTGCCGACGGAGGCCGAGCTGGCCGAGCGCCACCGGGTGAGCCGGCAGACGGTACGCCGCGCGTTCCAGGATCTGGTCGCCGAGGGCATGGTCTACCGCATCCCGGGGCGCGGCACGTTCGCCATGCCCAAGGACGGCACCTACATCCGCCAGTTCGGTTCCGTCGACGACCTCATGGGCCTGTCCGTCGACACGCGCATGGACATCACCGTGCCGCTGCACCGCGAGGTCGACGTCGACGCGGCCGGCCGGCTGCGGCTGTCGAGCGACGTCGTCTACGCCCTGGCCTTCCGCCGATCGCACGACGCCACTCCGTTCTGCCTGACCACGGTCTTCCTCCCGCCGGCCGTCGGCCGGACCCTGGCCGGGATCTCCGAGCTCGCGGCCGAGGGCTCGACCAGCGAGGTGACCATCATCGGCCTGCTGGACACCCGGCTGGAGGCGCCCATCGCCGAGGCCGACCAGAGCATCACAGTCGCGCTCGCCGACGAGCCGACGGCGCGGCAGCTCGGCTGCGCCGCCGGGCATCCTCTGCTGCGGATCGACCGGCTCTACCTCGACACCGATGGGCGGCCGGTCGAGCTGGCGATCAGCCACTTCCTGCCCGAGCACTACTCCTATCGCACCAACCTGCGCCGCAGCGTCACCTGAGAGCCCCCGAGGGCCGGTCGCCGAGAGCGCGCGACAGGGCCAGGGCGGCGGTGTGCACGGCGGGAGCGACGTGGTGCAGCCGCATCCGGCCGCTCCATCCCGAGACGGACAGGGCGCCGAGCGCCGAGCCGTCGGGGGCGAGCACCGGGCTGGCGGCGCAGACGATCCCCGGGCCCGACTCCTCGCGGTCGAACGCGACCCCCTCCTTACGGATCCGCTCCAGCTCCCGGACCAGCAGGCCCGGCGCCACGACGCTGCGACCGCTCACCCGGGACAGCTCCCCGTCCACGATGGACCGCACGGCCGGGGGCGGGGAGAACGCCAGGATGGCCTTGCCCACACCGGTCGCGTGCGCGGGGAACCGGCCGCCTATCCGGGAGGGGAGGTCGGGGCCTCCGGGGGTGGGGAGGATCTCGACGTAGACGACCTCGTGGCCTTCCAGCACGGCGAGGTGGACGGTCTGCCGGGTGGCCTCTCGCAGATCCGACATGTACGGCAGGGCCGCGTCACGCAGGACGCGCTGCCGGGGCACCCGCTGGCCGATCTCGAACAGCTTCAGCCCCAGCCGGACCTCCGCTCCCCGGCGTTCCAGCACGCCCGTCTCGGCCAGGGCGAGGGCCATCCGGTGCACGGTCGACTTGGGCAGGCCGGTGCGGCGGGCGAGCTCGGCCGCGCCGAGACCGTCGTCTTCGGGGCGGAAGGCGCTGAGCACCGTGACGACACGGTGGAGGAAGGATTCGTCGGCCGTCCCGGGGGGCATGGCCGCCACCCTACCGAGCCATTTCACCGGGCGTCCCACGTGGCGGAACGCTCCGGTTGCCTGTCACGGACCCTGGGCGTCATGGTCTAGCTGGGGAAACAAGGAAAGGAACAGCCATGGACGCGGGTTCCGTGGAGAAGGTGGACAGGGCCGCGGTCGCATTGCTCAACGCGTACTCGACCGGTGTGCCCATCCAACCGCTCACGACGACATATACCGATTTGTCGGTATCTGAGGCGTACGCCATCCAGCTCGCCCAGGTCGGCGACTGGATCGCCGGCGGCGCCGTGGTCAAGGGCCACAAGGTCGGCCTGACCTCGGCCGCCATGCAGCGCCAGCTCGGCGTGGACCAGCCCGACTTCGGCCACCTGATGGACTCGATGTTCCACCTGGACTCGGATCCCATCGACACGGGCCGGTTCCTCCAGCCCCGGATCGAGCCGGAGATCGCCCTGGTGCTGGGCCGCCGCCTGTCCGGCCCCGGCGTGACGGCCGCCGAGGCCGTCGGCGCCGTGGAGTTCGCGCTGCCCGCCCTGGAGATCATCGACTCGCGCATCGCGGACTGGCGGATCACGCTGACCGACACGATCGCCGACAACGCCTCCAGCGGCGGCGTGGTGCTCGGCAACAGGCCGGTCCGGCCGGGCGACCTCGACCTCTCCCTGACCGGCTGCCTGCTGCACCGCAACGGCGAGCTGGTGGACACCGGCGCGGGCGGCGCGGCCCTCGGCTCCCCGATCAACGCGCTGGTCTGGCTGGCCAACACCCTCGGCGAGCGGGGCGTCGCCCTGGAGGCCGGGCACGTCGTGCTGCCCGGTTCGATCACCGCGGCCATCCCGGTGGCCGCCGGCGACATCGTCAGCGCCACCTTCGGCGGCATCGGCTCCGTCACCGCGAGGTTCCGGGGAGCGGCCCTGTGAGCACGCTGACCGCGGCCATCGTCGGCCCCGGCAACATCGGCACCGACCTGCTGGTCAAGCTGCTGCGCAGCGACGTGATCGAGGTGCACTCGATGGTCGGGGTGGACCCCGCCTCCGACGGCCTGGCCCGGGCCCGCGAGCTCGGCGTCGAGGCGTCGGCCGGCGGCGTGGACTGGCTGCTGGCCCAGGACACGCTGCCGGACCTGGTCTTCGAGGCCACCTCGGCCAAGGCGCACCTGGCCAACGCCCCCCGCTACGCCGAGGCCGGCATCAAGGCGATCGACCTGACCCCGGCCGCGGCGGGACCGTTCGTGTGCCCGCCGGTCAACCTCGACTCGCTGTCCGACGCGCCCAATCTCAACATGATCACCTGCGGCGGCCAGGCCACCATCCCGATCGTGCACGCCGTCTCCAGCGTCGTCCCCGTCTCCTACGCCGAGATCGTCGCCTCGATCGCCTCCCGCTCGGCCGGTCCGGGCACCCGGGCCAACATCGACGAGTTCACCGAGACCACCGCCCACGCCATCGAGCAGGTCGGCGGCGCCGAGCGAGGCAAGGCGATCATCATCCTCAACCCGGTGGACCCTCCGATGATCATGCGGGACACCGTGTTCTGCGCCATTCCCGAGGATGCCGACACCGCCGCCATCGCCGAGTCCATCCACGCGATGGTCGCCGAGGTGGCCGCCTACGTCCCCGGCTACAGCCTGCGCGCCGAGCCCCAGTTCGACGGGCCGCGCGACATCTGGAACGGCAGCGCCCGGGTGGCCGTCTTCCTGGAGGTCCAGGGCAACGGCGACTACCTGCCGCCGTGGGCCGGCAACCTCGACATCATGACCGCCGCCGCCGCCCGCGTGGGCGAGCAGCTCACGTTGAGGAAGGTGACCGCGTGACCGGGCAGCCACCCGCCGACGGGAAGATCAGGATCACCGACTCCACGCTGCGCGACGGCAGCCACGCGATGGCCCACCGCTTCACCGAGGAGCAGGTCCGCGGCGTCGTCCACGCCCTGGACGGCGCCGGGGTCGAGGTCATCGAGGTGACCCACGGCGACGGGCTCGGCGGCTCGTCGTTCAACTACGGCTTCTCCCTCGAGGACGACGTCAAGCTGGTCGCCGCCGCCGTGGACGAGGCCGTGAACGCGCGGATCGCCGTGCTGCTGCTGCCCGGCCTCGGCACCGTCGAGGACCTCCGCAAGGCGCACGGCGCCGGCGCGTCGGTGGCCCGGATCGCCACCCACTGCACCGAGGCCGACGTGTCGCTGCAGCACTTCGCCGCCGCCCGCGACCTGGGCATGGAGACGGTCGGCTTCCTGATGCTGTCGCACCGCGCCGGGCCGGACGAGCTGGCCGCGCAGGCGCGGATCATGGTGGACGGCGGCGCCCAGTGCGTCTACGTCGTGGACTCCGCCGGCGCCCTCGTGCTCGGCGAGGCGCAGGCCCGCGTCAGCGCGCTGGTCGCCGAGATCGGCCACGAGGCCCAGGTCGGCTTCCACGGCCACCAGAACCTCTCCCTCGGCGTCGCCAACTCGGTGCTGGCCGCGCAGAACGGCGCCCGCCAGATCGACGGCGCCCTCTGCGCGCTCGGCGCGGGAGCCGGGAACGCCCCCACCGAGGTGCTGGTGGCCACCTTCGAGCGGCTCGGCGTGCCCACCGGGGTGGACGTGCAGGGCGCGCTCGCCGCCGCCGAGGACGTGGTCAAGCCGTTCCTGCCCCGGCTGCCGTTCGCCGACCGCGCCGCGATCACGCAGGGCTACGCGGGGGTCTACTCCAGCTTCCTGCTGCACGCCGAACGCGCCGCCGAGAGGTACGACGTGCCCGCGCACGAGATCCTGCAGCGGATCGGCCAGGCCGGATATGTCGGCGGCCAGGAAGACATGATCATCGACGTCGCCCTCCAGCTCGTCGCCGAACGCGACCACGCCGTCTGACGGCCGGAAGGCCGCACCGCCTGACGGCCCGAAGGCCGCTGCGATCACCCGCCCTCGGGTCCCCGGCACAGCACGGGGACCCGAGGGCGTCCGCTATCCCGGCGGCCGTCTCCGGCACCCCCGAGGCGTCGAGCAGGGGCCACAGATCCAAGAAGACCGACCAGGAAACAGGCCCCTGGTCCGCGAGCCACTCTGCCGATACGGTCGGTCGATCCAGCCACGCGAGAGGAGCTCACCGCCGTGAGCGATGTCGAGACGGGTGACATGGCGTTGCGGAGCAGGGTGCGCGGTTGCCTGCTCGGCGGGGCGATCGGTGACGCGTTGGGCGCGCCCGTCGAGTTCGACTCGATCGCCACCATCCGCCGCGACCACGGCCGGGCCGGGCTGACCAACCTCGCGCCCGACTGGCGCGGCCAGATCGGCTTGATCACCGACGACACCCAGATGACGTTGTTCACGGTCGAGGGCCTGATCCGCGCGCATGTTCGCACCCGGGAGAGAGGCTTCGGCGGCGGCGAGACGACGGTCGTGCGCAACGCCTACCTGCGGTGGCTCGACACCCAGAAGCACCGCTTCCCACCACCGGCCGACGCTCTCGTCCGCACCGGCTGGCTGCGCCGGCAGACATGGCTGTACTCGCGCCGCGCGCCCGGCAACACCTGCCTGTCCGGACTGCGCGTCGAGGCCGGCCCGCTCGCCGCCCCCGGATCACCCGGCCCGGTCAATCCCGGTTCCAAGGGATGCGGCACCGTCATGCGTTCGGCCCCGTTCGGCCTGGCCGCACGTGACCCGCGCGCGGCCTTCAAGCTCGCGGCCGACTGCGCTCAGATCACCCACGGGCATCCCACCGGTTACCTCGCGGCCGGTGCCTTCGCCGCGCTCGTCCACTTCCTCGTCCAGAGCCGGACGTTGGCCCAGGCCGTACAGGACACTCTCGCCCTGCTCGCGGAACAGCCCGCACACGAGGAGACCACCGCCGCGCTCCGGGCCGCGGTCGCCCTCGCCGCCGAAGGACAGCCGTCGCCGGAGACGGTGGAGACGCTCGGCGGCGCATGGGTCGCCGAGGAGGCACTCGCGATCTCGGTCTACTGCGCGCTGGTGAGCGGGGATGACATCCGGCAGGCGCTGCTGCTGGCGGTCAACCATTCCGGCGACAGTGACTCCACCGGCGCCGTGTGCGGCAACCTCCTCGGCGCCCGATACGGCGAGACCGCCCTGCCTCAGCCGTGGCTGTCCCGGCTGGAGGGCAGAGACACCATCACCGAACTCGCCGACGACTTCACCACCCAGTTCACCGGCGGCGGTATCCCGCGGGACAAGTACCCCGGCTGCTGACCCGCGGCGACGACCGTGCGGACGCGCGGACGCCGTTCGCTCAGTAGTCTCGGCGTGCCGACCCGGGAGCTCGAGAAGGGCACGCGAATGACCGCTGGGATCCACCGGTCCGGAGGACCGATGACCACCGAAGCCGGGGAGCCGTGGCTCGACTACTACCTGATCCGGCCCGAGGACGGTGCGCCTTCCGCGCCGGCCGACGGGATCGTGGTCGAGGAGTTCGCGCTGGCCGGCGACCATACGGCGATCGGCCTCGACAGCGCCGGGTGGACCGCGGCGGACGGCTGGTGGAGCTCGGCGGCGTTCAGCCGCGGGATGCGCACGGACGCGCGCCTGCGCGCCCGGGTCGTCGCGGCCCGCCGCCGCGACGCCGAGGTCGTCTACCGCCGGCTCGGCGGGGGCGAACTGCCCGGCGAGGCGACGTTGCGCGGCCGCTTCCACGACCACCAGCTCCTGGCCGGCTCGGCTCCTCTGCGGCTCGGCCCCGCGCAGGCCCCCGACGGGTTTCGCGACCGGCGGGTCTATCGCGTCCTGTTCGCGGGCGACCTGCGCGAGGACGGCCCGCCGCGGCTGCGGTCCGCCTGGCGGATGACGCTCGCCGATCCGCCGGCTCGCGTGGCCGGCACGGCTCACCGCCGCGTGGCCGGCGACGTCTTCAGCTGGGACCTGCGCCGGATCGGCCCCGGCGTGGCCTGGTGTCTCGACCTGACCGCCTGTCTGGCGAGCGGGTCGGACGACGCCGTCGGGCCGCTGCTGCGGGAGCTGGTGACGGTGCTGCGTCACGCGGGGCTGATCCCCGTGACGATCGAGCGCTTCGCCTGACACCAGGGGCGACGGAGCGCTCTGAGGGCGAACTCAGCGCCGGGAGTACGCCCTGACATCTCGGTGTCAGCCAGGCCGATGGAGATGCGATCGTCGCACGCTAACATGCTTCGCTATGCGCAGCGGAGGCGTATCGAGTCCTCGACTCCTGTTCGCGGCCACCACGTTCACCAGCGCAGCAGGAGCGGTGGCGCTGAACCAGGTGCTCAACGACGGGGTGTGGAGCCCACAGTGGATCGCGATCGCCTGCGGGGTGACGGCACTCGGCTGCTGGCTGGGTTACCGGTTCACCCTGGCCACCGCCCCCACCCCGACCCTCTCCGAGGCCAAGGCCCGCCTGGCCGTGCTGGTGGCCCACCAATGGGCTGAGGAGGCAGCGGCGCGGCGGCAGGGGGATGCGCTGATCCCGGTCTCGTGGAGTGTGACGCACCGTCCCCGGCCCGGCAGGCAGCCGCGCCGGGCAGACCCCTCCCTGCGTTCGGACGAGGTCGCCGGGCTGGCCGCCTTCTTCCGCGGGCTGCCCCGCCGACGGCTGGTGATCACGGGCGGGCCGGGGACGGGCAAGACCACGCTGGCCATCGAGTTGCTGCTGCACCTGATCGAGACGCGCACCGCCGACGAACCCGTCCCCGTGCTGCTGCCGATCGCCGAATGGAACGTCAAGACGCACCCGCGTTTCCATGACTGGGTGGCCGCCCGCGTGCGTGCGGACTACGCGGCGTTAAGCGGGGTCGGAAAGGGCGCTGACGGGACCGACTTGCTGGCCGGCCGTGGGCACGTCTTGGCCGTGCTCGATGGGCTGGACGAACTTCCCGAGGACGCCCGCGCCAGTACGCTGCGTGAGCTCTCGCGCACTCTGGGAGACCGTGACCATGTGATCATCACCTCGCGCACCAGGGCTTACAAGGACCTCGTGGGCACGACTCGGGCGCTCAAAGGGGCGACCGTCATCGCGCCGAAGGACCTGGACCAGGAGGCCGCCGCGGCGTATCTGGACGCGTGCCTACCGGCGGAGCCCTCCCAGTCGTGGGTGAAGGCGCTGGACGCGCTGAGGGAAGGCAGGGCCCCCGCCCTGGCGTATGTCACCTCCGCCGCCTGGGGGCTCTGGCTGGTCAAGGTCGTCTACGTCGATCGGGACGCCGACCCCGCTCCGCTGCTGTGCGTGCCGGGCGAGGAGAGCGGGGCGCTGCGGGCCCACCTGCTGGACGGTCTCATCGAGGCCCGGCTGGGTCATGGCGGACCCGTTCCTGCCCGAGGCGCCGAACGGCTCGCCTGGCTGGCCGGCCTGCTGGCCAGGAACGGGGCACAGGACCTGGCCTGGTGGCGGATGGTCGACTATGTCTTCCCTGGGAGACGCCGCCATCTGGTCTCCGAATGGGTCGGGGTCCTGGCCGGGGCCGTGCTCAGCCTGCCCGCAGCGGTTATGGGAGGTATGATCCGCGGCGCCGGATTCGGGCTGATGCTCGGTGTGGGCTTCTGCCTGGGCGTGAGCATGCCCAGGCAGTCGGCCACTGACGGGCCGGACTTCGCGCCGCTGCAGGCACGCCGCCGGCTGCTCGACTTCATCCGCATGATCGGGGTGAACAGCCCGCTCATGATGTTCGGAATGCCGCTCGGGCTACCGGTGATCGGATACATGTGGTGGTCGGAGGGCCCCATGATGGGCCTGGCGACCCTCGTGGGCGTCGCCGGGCTCAACTGGATCACGCTCCAGGCGACGCAGGCTCGCCCCGCCGCGCCCGACGAGCAGCCGCCGGTGTTCACCGCCGCCGTGACACCTGCGTCCACGTGGCGGGTGAACCGGGCGCTGACCGGCCTGCACCTCGTGAACAGCGTGATTCTCGGCACGGTGCTCGCCTTCGCGGTCACGCTGTTCGCCTTCGTGGACGAGCAGCGCGGGCTGCACTCAGGACAGGACGGGCTGATCGTCGCTGTGTTCGCCTTCGGCTTCGGTTTCATGGCCCGGCGGCGAGACACCTGGCTCAGATCGGTGATCTTTCAGGGGCACCTGGCCCTGCTGGGCCGGGGCCCCTTGCGGCTGGCCCGGCTTCTGAACAACCTGCACCGGCGCGGACTGCTGCGCGCAGCCGGCCCCTTCTACCAGTTCCGCCACGCCGAGTTGCAAGAGCATCTGGCTCGACGGCAAGGCTAGTGTGATGCGAGGCGTCACACAGGAGCGGCACCGCTCGGGGAACCTCTGAAACCGGCGAATACGGGCAGGTCAGGACCATATCCCTGACGCCGGAAGAGAGGACGACTGGCGTGTTCCAGGCGCTGTTCCGCCGCTCGCACCGCGCGGTTCGCGCGCTCAGGCAGGCCGCCGAGCACACTCCGCCCGAGCGGGACCGCCTCATCGACCTGCTGCGCGCGGTCGCGATCTCGATGGTCGTGCTCGGCCACTGGCTGTCGGTCTCGGTGACCTACCGAGGCGGATTCGCAGGCGCGAGCGCCCTGGAGGTGCTGCCGTGGACCCGCCCCATGACCTGGTTGTTCCAGGTCATGCCGGTCTTCTTTCTGGTGGGCGGGTTCGCGAACGCGGCCTCCCTGGACTCCCAGCGCCGCCGGGGCGGCACCACCGTGAGCTGGCTGCTGAGCCGTACCGCCCGGTTGGTGGCCCCCACCAGCATGCTCGTCCTCGTCCTGAGCGGCGCGGCCTTCCTGGCCCTGCTCCTCGGCGCCGAGCCGAAGTCGGTCGGGACGGCCGTGTGGCTCGCCTGCGTGCCGCTGTGGTTCCTGATCGTGTACCTCGCCGCCGTTTTTCTCACGCCGGTGATGCTCGCGCTCGACCGCCGCGCGGGGCTCGCCGTGCCTGTCGTGCTCGTGACGCTGGTCGGTCTCGGAGACGTCGCCAGGCTGCTCGGCCGGCCCTCGCTCGGTCAGGCCAACTTCCTGCTCGCCTGGCTGGCCGTCCACCAGCTCGGCATCGCCTGGCGGGAGGGCACCCTGCCCGTCCGCCGCGCCGTGGCCCTGCCGATGGCGGCCGGCGGCCTCGCCGCTCTCGTCTCGCTCACCGTCGCCGGCCCCTATCCGATCAGCATGGTGGCGATTCCGGGCGAGCGGCTGCAGAACACCTCGCCGCCGACGCTCGCGCTGCTCGCCCTGGCCGTCACGCAGACCGGCGTCGTCTTCCTCCTGCACGATCGCGGCATCCGGTGGCTCGGGCGGCCGCGGCCGTGGCTGATCATCGTGACGGTCAACTCCGTGATCATGACGATCTTCCTCTGGCACCTGACGGCCGCCGTGATCGCCGCACTGGCGCTCTATCCCACCGGCCTGATGCCGCAGCCCGCCACGGGTTCGGCGGAATGGCTGCTGCTCCGCCTGCCCTGGCTCGCGGTCCTGGCCGTGCTCCTCGCGGTGCTCGTCGCTCTGTTCGGCTGGGTCGAACGGCGCGCACGGCCGATCACCGCGCCCCAGGCGAACGGCGGGCTCCGCACGGCCGCCACCATCACCGGCGCGGCGGCCGTCATCGCCGGGCTGCTGGGCGCAGCCCTGGCGGGGCAGGGAGCGCTGCCCGTCCGGATGCTCCCGGTCTATCTGTGCGGCGCGGCCCTGCTCCGGCTCGCCCGCATCTGTCCCTGCGCCCGGTGAGGCCACCAGCGACCAGACCCGCTCCAGGGACGCCGCGATCGAACTCAGCGCCGGCGGGTGCCCTGCCGCCCCGAGGCGCGCTTGCGCACCGGCGGCACGTCGGAGCTCGCCGCGCCGTTCTTCGCGCCGTTGCGCCCGGCCCGCAGCGCCGCGGCGGCGAAGCCGTGGTCGGAACGCAGCCGGGAGAGGTCGGGGTCGTCCCTCCAGAAGCTCATGACGTCCTGCTCCGGGAAGTTGGCCGCCATCAGCTGCAGCGCGATGTCGTGGCGGACGTACTCCACCGCGACCATCACGACCGCCGGGTTGTCGGAGAAGATGCCCCACGCGTCGGCGCCGACGAAGCCGCCGATGACGCACTCCTGCCGGTCGCCCACCGCGACGAACAGGCGGCAGCCGAGGTTCTCCAGCACGATGGGCGGCGGCGAGAGCCGGTGGATGTAGGTGCGCGGGATGGCCGAAGGGTCCTCGTCGTCGGCGAAGGACATGACCGTCACGGAGACGCCCCGGTCGTGCGCGTCATGGATCAGCGCGTCGAGCGGGTTGTTCTCCTCGGGCCACAGCGACAGGAACAGGTCACGCTGGGCGCTGGCGACGATGTCGCTCGCGCGCTCCAGCAGGGCCTCGCGCCCGGTGAGGTTGTGGATCAGGTGGAGCCGCGGCGGCGCCGCGATGCCCGGGAGCGATTCGCGAAGCGAGTCGAGGGTCGACTCGTAGTGCCGGCTGAGCCGGTCGAGCAGCGACTTGGGAGGCAGCGGCAGGTAGCTGACGGCGTCTTCGCGGGTCCGCACCTCGTAGATCGCGCCGGACGCGGTCAGCTTGCCGAGGGTCTCGTAGACGGTGCTGCGCGGCACGCCCGACCGCTTGGCCACCTCGTAGCCGTTGAGTGGCTCACCGGCCGCCACCAGCGCGATGTAGGCCTTCGCCTCGTAGCCTGACATGCCGAGCACCTGGAGACGCTCGATGATGCCCTCGGTACTCATCGCAAGCCTGACCTTTCCTGCCGTTGCTCGGGGCCGGGCGACTGGGTGGTGACTGGGGTCCGCGAGCCTGGTCGCGCGACCGGTCACGGCGTCGGGTGCACGTACACATTACCGCCCGGGGGCGTTCATTCGGCCGGGTGAAGGCCCGCGGATCCGCGGTCATGCGCGCGACAGGCCCAGCAACTCGTCGTCGGTCAGAGGCTTGCCGTCGGAGCCCGCGAGGGCGGTGTCCTCGAGCGCGAACGCCCGCGTCAGCGGGCACGCCGCGAGGAAGGCCACCTTCTCGCCGGGGCGCGGGCGGCGCTCGGGGATCGGCCGCGACATGTCGACGCGCACACCGTCCTTGATCACCTCGTGGATCGCCCCTTCGCGCGTCAGCACGGTGATGTCCGCCAGCGGGTCGCCGTCGACCACGATCACGTCCGCGATGTAGCCCTCGGTCAGCGCTCCGACCTGGCCTTCCAGCTTCATGGCCCACGCCGCCTTGGAGGTGGCGGCCGTGATCGCCTCCATGGGCGAGAAGCCCGCGTAGCGCACGAGCATGTCGAGCTCGCGCGCGTGCCACTCCCCGCAGGGCGTGACCGCGAAGCCGGTCTCCGATCCCGTGATGACCCGGACGCCGAGCTGGTGCGCCTTGCCGATCATCTCGCCGGTCACCTCCAGCTCGGCCCGGAAGATGTCGAGCAGCGCCGGGGCGGTCCCCACCTTCTCGCCGTAGTCGACGAGGTTGCCGAGCAGCGTCAGCGTCGGGCACAGCGTGGTCCCGTTCTCCAGCACCGCCTCCAGCGCGGCGTCGTCCATGTAGCTGGAGTGGTAGATCATGTCGATGCCCGCCTCGGCGGACTCCTTCGTGCTGATCGAGTTGCGGCAGTGCCCGACCACCGGCGTGTTCAGCTCGTGGGCCGCCTCGACGACGGCCCTGATCTCGCGCTGCGACCAGACCTTGACCTCGGGGCCCTTCACCGAGGGGATGAGCCCGGTGACCATGATCTTGATCCAGTCGACGCCGTGCTTGACCTGACGTCGCACCTCCCGGGTGATCCCGTCGAGATCGTGCACGACCGTGGCGTAGCCCGTGGTGCCCTCGTCCTTGATCAGCCGGCCTGCGGTGCCGCCGAGCATGGTCATCAGCGCGTTGCCGCCGGCGCGCATCCGGGGGCCCTCGACGATCCCGGCCTCGATCGCGTCCCGGAGCTCGACCCCGATGTTCCACAGGCAGTCGGCGTCCATGACGCTGGTGACGCCGGCGCGGAGCACCTTGCCCGAGTTGTGGGCGGACAGCATGGAGCTGTACGCCTCGGTGCGGTGGAAGAACAGCTCGTCGTTGCCGGTCGGCTCACCGAAGGACAGGTGGGTGTGCGCGTCGATCAGGCCCGGCATGACGGTCTTGCCGGAGGCGTCGATCCGCGGGAGATCGGGCGTGCGCGCCACCAGCTCGTCGGCCGGCGCCCCCAGCGCCGCGATCTTGCCCTCGCGGATCAGGACGGTCTCGCCGGCGCGCGCGGGAGCACCGGTCCCGTCGATGACGGTTCCGCCCTCGATGGCGATCATCTGCGACATTCAACTCTCCTCACGAGAAGCCGTGGCAGGCCGATCGGGGCATGGCCGTGACCGCCCGCGATCCGCAGTCGGACCTCTGCTGATCCTGCGCCGATATCCTGGTTAGTGTCAAGGAGCTTAACGACCAATCTCCCCCGGCGTGACGGGGTCTCCGGCGCCGCCGAACAGGACCGGGTAGCCGCCGAAGTGGTCCCGGCTGGAGTGCGCCTCCTTCACCGGGGGGCTGGCCGGGTCGGGACGCACGCCGTGGCGCAGCAGCTCGCGCACCATCAGCGGAACCGTGCCGAGGACGTGCTCCGCCTCGCCCTCCTTGGGCACCGTGCCACCGTCCAGCTCCATGCCGATGCAGGCGTGCATGCCGCCTCCGAAGGTGTGGCCCCAGGGCTGGACCCCGGACGGCACCACCCGGTCGGGATCGAACTCCGAGGCGTCCGGCCCGAACACCTCCGGATCGGTGTTGGCGGCCTTGATGTCCATCCGCACGAACGTCCCCGCCGGGATCGACCGCCCGTCGCGCAGCGTCACGTCCTCGACGGCCCGGCGCAACGCCTCGGGGCTCGCCGGATGCAGGCGCATGACCTCGTGCACGCAGCGCTGGACGAACAGGTCGTCGTCGAGGCGGTGTGCCTGCTCCGGGTGCCGTCGCGCCCACCGCAGGATCTCGTCGACCGAGTGCGTGAAGGCGTCGGAGGTGCTGTGCGATCCCGCCTGCAGGTAGAAGGCCACCTCACGCAGCATGACTCCCCGGTCGATCCCCAGCTCCTCCTGGTTGCGGACCAGGGCCATCAGCACGTCCCTGGGGTAGGCGTCCTCGGCGACCGCCGGGTCGGCGAGCAGGGCCGCCCGCCGTTCGAACGACGGCGTGAAGAACATCGCGTCGAACCGGTCGAGCGCCTCGGTCACCTCCGCCCGTACGACCTCGGGGTCGCGCGTGGTGTGGATCAGCGTCGCGCCCTCGGAGAACTTGGTCGCGAACCCCTGCAGCGCGTCGGTCTCCTCGACCGAGCCGGTCAGCCGGTCGATGCCGGCGACCTTGGCGGTGAGGTTCATGACGGTCCGCGTGCCGAGCAGCACCAGGTCGGCGTGCCCCTGCTTGATGACGGGCGCGAACGCCTCGTCGATGATCTCGGGGACGAGGTCGGCCTCCCAGGTCTTGAACGTGCCGCGCCGGAAGAGCCGGTTCTCGACGCGGCGGCGCAGCTGGTGCTCGGGCCCGTGCAGGTCGAGCAAGGTGTCGCGCATGACCACGCCACCCGCCGTGTAGAGGCCCTGGCGCAGGCCGCGTTGCCGGAAACCGTCCCAGAGCTCCTGGTAGCGCGTCAGGGTCACGGTCGAATCGCTGTGCATGTGTCACTCCTGCTGTCGGTCGGTGTCTGCTACTGGAGACCCTGGTAGATCCCGCCGTCCACGGGTATCGCCGCCCCCGTGATGTAGCGCGCCTGATCGGAGCACAGGAACGCGGCGACCGCGCCGAAGTCCGCCGGCTCGCCCATGGCCCGCGCCGGGATCTGGGCGATCTCGGCGTCCAGCTCCCCGCCGTAGACGTTCGCGACCCGCTCGGTGGCGTGCAGGCCCGGCTGCAGCGAGTTCACGGTCACCCCGTCGGCGGCGACCTCACGGGCGAGGGTCTTCAGGAAGCCGGTGGCTCCGGCTCGCGCCGTGTTCGACAGGATGAGGTTGGCGATCGGCTGCCGTACGGAGATGGACGTGATCGCGACCACCCTCCCCCACCCGTTGTCCCGCATGGCCGGCACCGCCGCGAGGCACATCCGCACGACGGACAGCAGGTTCAGGTCCAGCGCCCGGGGATAGTCCTCGGCCTTGGCCTGGGCGAAGTCGCCGGGCGGCGGGCCCGGCGCGTTCGTCACCAGGATGTCGACGCCGCCCATCACCCGCTGCGCCTCGCGGACGAACCCCTCGCTGCCGTCGGGGTCGGACAGGTCGGCCACCGCCCACGAGGCGTTCGGCCCGATGCGCTCGGCCGCGGCGCGGACCCGGTCCGCGTCGACGTCGCAGAGCGTGACCCGCGCTCCCTCCGCCGCCAGGGCGGCCGCGGTCGCGAAGCCCAGCCCGCTGCTCGACGCGCCGATCGCCGCCCGGCGTCCACTCAGTCCGAAATCCATGTCCGCTGCCTCATCTCGTCGGTGTCCTCATGGGACACGCCCAAGGGAAGCCGGCGGCCGAGGGCGCGCAGCTCCCGGCCTCTCCCGACTCCCGTCACTGCCTGAACCCGCCCGGCCACCACCGTCTTGGCGAGGAACTCGCCCGCTTCTCCGCCGTCTCCGATCACGCCGTCGACGACCACCGGCGCGCCGGGGTCCGGCCATCCCGCGACCTCGAGATGGACGTCGTACTGGTCGGTCCAGAACCACGGCGACTCGTCCAGCGGGGCCGGCGCCCCCGCGATGGCCGCGGCGACGGCTCCGGCCTGCTGGATCGCGTGTTTCCAGTGCTCGACGCGCTCGTGGCGGCCGCGGTGGGGGACGAACTGCTGCACCACGTCGCCCGCGGCGTACACGTCGGGGGCGCTGGTGCGGCCGAACTCGTCGGTGCGGATGCCCGCGCCCACGTCGAGCCCCGCCGCGACGGCCAGGCCGGTGTCGGGCACAGCGCCGAGACCGGCGACCACCACCCGCGCGGGCAGCCGCTCGCCGTCGTCGAGGACGACGACCTCCACCCGTTCGCGGCCCGCGATCTCGCGCACCGCCCTGCCGAGCCGGAGTCGCACGCCGCGGGCGCGGTGCAGGTCCGCCAGCATCTCGCCGACCGGGACCGGCACCAGGCGGTGGAGCGGAGCGGGCAGCGGGTCGACCGCGACGACGTCGGCGCCGAGCCGGTTCAGCGTGGCGGCGACCTCCGAGCCGACCAGCCCCATCCCCACGACCACCACCGGGGTGCCCGGCGAGACCTCGGCCCGCAGCCGGTCGGCGTCGGCGAGGGACCGCAGGAGGTGCACGCCGCGCTTGTCGGCGCCGGGGAAGGCAGGCCGCCGGGCCGCCGCGCCGGTGCACAGCACGAGGACGCCGTACGGCACGCGGCGCCCGCCGATCGTGACGTGGTGGTCGCGCGGGTGCAGCTCCGTCACCCGCCGCCCCAGCACCAGCTCGATGCCGGCGTCGGCGAACCGCCGCTCCGGCGCGACCAGCAGGTTGCCCGCCTCGCGCCGCCCTTCCAGATAGGCCTTGGACAGCTGGGGGCGCTCGTACGGGAGGCAGTCCTCCTCACCGACCAGCAGGACGGGCTCGCTCCAGCCGTGCCGCCGCAGCGCGAGGGCGGCCGTGGCCCCGGCCAGGCTCGCGCCGACGACGATCGCCGGGCCGCGCACCGTCACAGCTCGTGCTGCACCGCGGCGCGACTGCTCGCGTTCGGGGTGATGTGCTCGGCGACCATGGCGAGGTGACGCTCGTCGGCTGTGTAACGCAGGTACGCCTCCCGGTCGGGGAAGTCGGCCACGACGGCCACGTCGTGGTTGCCCTCGCGCAGCGCGGCGTCGGTGCCGACCGTCACGCTGCCGAACTCGGCGGCCACCACGGCCCAGTGCCGCAGCGCGCTCACCGCGGCGGCGCGCACCGGCTCACCGGCCTCCTCGGACCATTTGAACAGCACCACGTGACGGAACACGTGCACTCCCTTCTGCGTGCGGGCCCCGGTCGCCCCGGACGGCGCCGGCGCGCGGCGGGCGAGGAGCCTTTCCGGCGCCTGCCCCGCTGCGTCAGAATGTAGTCGTTAGACGCCTCACGTCAAGAAGGGTCGAGACCATGCCCGAGATAACCCCGCGATCGGCGCTCATCCTCTCGGGAGGTGTGGCGCACGACTTCCCGGCGAGCACCGCGACCCTGGCCGATGTTCTGGGAGAGGCCGGATTCGAGGTCACCGTGACCACGGACGTCGAAGGGGCGTGCCTCGGCCTGGCCGGCGACGCCCGGCCGCCGGCGTTGCTGGTGCTCAACATGCTCAGATGGACGATGCGGGTCGAGCGCTACGCCCACCTGCGCGACGAGTGGTCGATCTCGCTGGGCCAACCCGCGCGTCAGGCGCTGTCCGGCCACGTCCGGCGCGGTGGCGGGCTGCTCGCGATGCACGGCGCCAGCATCTGCTTCGACGACTGGCCCGGCTGGCGCGACCTCCTGGGCGGCGTCTGGCGCTGGGACCGGTCCTCGCACCCGCCGCTCGGCGGCCCCGTGCGCGTCACCGTCGCCACGGGGAGCCATCCGATCGTCGACGGGATCGGCGACTTCGACGTCGTCGACGAGGTGTACGGCTTCCTCGACCGCACGCCGGACGTCCGCGGCCTCATGAGCTCGCCGCACGGCGGCGCCGACCATCCACTGCTCTGGGCCCGCGAGGTCGGCGCCGGACGCGTGGTCTACGACGCGCTGGGACACGACGGGCGCTCCTACGACGCGCCCGAGCACCGCCTCATCGTCCAGCGCTCCGCCGCCTGGGCCTCACGCGCCCCGTCCTGAGAGCCACGCGCGACCCTCTGAAGGTCACGCGCCCCGTCCTGAAGGTCAGACGCGCCGTCCTGAAGGCCACGCGCGTGCCCCGAGAGTCAGGCGCGACGCCCTGAAGATCAGGCGCGTGCCCCGAGACCCAGGCGCGTGCGGCGAGGCGCAGGCGGGCGCCCTGAGGTCAGGACGGGTGCTCGCCGAGGTGCATCAGGGCGATCCGGGCGCCGAGGCGGCTGGGCAGGTAGGCGCCCTGGACGCTGCCGCGGTTTCCCGTGTCCTCCTCACCGGAGGCCGCCGCCCGGCCGGCGAGGCGGCCCAGGGTGAACCCGCCGGAGATGCGGGTGCCGCCCAGGTCGGCCGTCGCGCTCAGGCCTCCGAGGCAGTCGCCCGCCGCGAACAGGCCGGGGATGGGCGCGCCGAAGACGTCCAGCACCTGCAGCCGCCGGGTGACCCGGAACCCGCCGGAGACGAAGTTCACCCCGATCACCATCGGCACCGCGGTGAACGGCGGCGTGGCGGCGGTCCTGCGGCCGGGAGGCAGGACGACCCGTCCGGTCAGCGGGTCGCGCGACTCGCCGCCGTCGAGGAAGGCGTTCCATTCCCGCACCGTCCGGGTGAGGGCGTCGGCGGGAACCCCGATCTCGTGCGCGAGGGCCTCCAGGGAGGGAGCCGAGACCGCGGGTTCGGGCATCTGCGCGATGAGCGTGGCCTTCTCCCGGGCGACGACGGAGTCGAAGACGTACCAGCCGCGGCGGCCCGGCTGCCGCAGCAGGTGGGCCACCCGCTCCTCGTACGGGCCCGCCTCGTCCTCGAACCTCCTTCCCTCGGCGTTGACCGCGATCGCGTCCTCGACCAGCGACGACGACACGATCACCAGCGGCGGCACGTGGGTCATGTTGATCAGGTCGCCGCCGACCGCCTGCCCCATCAGGTGCCCGTCGCCGCGGCAGGTGTCGACGCCCAGGTAGGGCCCGTCGGCGAGGAAGGCCGGCTGGAACCGCCGGCGCAGGAGCGGGTTGGCCTGGTAGCCGCCGGTGGCCAGGACGACCCCGCGGCGCGCGGCGACCGTGACGGTCCGCGCCCCACCGGGCACCACCGCTCCGTCCGCGTCGGTCGTCTCCTGCCGTACGACTACGCCGGTCACCCTGCCGCCGGCGTCGGTCACCAGCCGCCGGGCCGTGGCCCGGAACAGCGTCCGCACGTTCGGCGACTCGAAGTCGGGCCGGAACGCCCGCTGGAACATCCACGGGTCGACCACCGCGGCCATCCGGTCGATCGAGTGCTGCCGTGGCCGCGGGATGAACCGGCTGAACCGGACACCCCGGCCGGTCAGGACGCGATAGGTCTCGGCGCTCTCCTCGCCGAAGAGGCGCACCAGGTCCTCGTCCCAGGTCAGGCCGTACTCCTCCCCCGCGATCTCTACCATCCGGCCGGCGTCGCGGACGAACGTCTCCACGTCGTCCTCGATGCTGTGCTCCGCCTGCATGTCCGAGCCGACGAACGCGAGGTAGCCGGTGGACCAGACGCAGTTGCCGCCGATCTCGCCCAGGGCCTCGACGGCCACCACCTCGGCTCCCTCGGCCGCCGCCGCCGCGACCGCGGCCATGCCCGCCGGCCCCGTGCCCAGCACCACGACGTCCGCGACCGGCCCCGCCTCGTCCGTTCCAGGACCGTCCGTTCCGGGACCGTCCGTTCCAGGACCGTCCGTTCCGGGACCGTCCGTTCCAGGACCGTCCGTTCCGGGACCGTCCGCCGCCTGGAGTCTCATCCGCATACCTCCGCGGGACTACGTAGTTGTAGAGCTAACGTCTATTGTGGTGAGGCATGAGCGACTTGGCCAGGGCACGCGCGGATCAGGTCGGCCACGTTACGGTCGGGCTCGGGCTGTTCACCGGCCAGCACCCGCGCGGTGGCCGCCCCCTTTACCGGCAGGCGCCCGAGCTGGCGCACGCGGCCGAGGCGAACGGCTTCGACATGTTCTGGGTCAGCGAGCACCACGGCCTGGCCGACGGCTACCTGCCCAGCCCGCTGACCCTGCTCGCCGCCGTCGCCATGCGGACCCGCCGCATCGGCCTCGGCACCGGCCTCGCCATCGCGCCCCTGTACCACCCGATCCGGCTGGCCGAGGACGCCGCCGTCGTCGACGACCTGTCCGGAGGGCGCCTCACGCTGGGACTGGGCATCGGCTACGCGCGGCACGAGTACGCCGCCTTCGACGTCGGGCACGGCGGCCGGGGAGCCCGGCTGGCCGACCTGGTCGGCTTCCTGCGCCGGGCGTGGCAGGGCGACGCCTTCGACTGGGACGGCCCGGCGATCAGCGCGCGGGGACTGCGCGTGGCGCCGAGGCCCGTGGCGGAGACGGGCGTCCCCGTGTGGCTGGGGGGCTACGCGCCGGCCGCCGTGCGCAGGGCGGGCACGCTCGCCGACGGCTACCTGATCGGGCGGGGAGACCGGCCCATCGTCGAGGCGGCGGCCGCGCAGGTGGCCTCGGTGCGGGCCCCCGGGGATCCGACGTTCACCATGGGGGTCAACCTGCTCGTGGCGCTGGCCGGGACCCCGGAGCAGGATCGGGCGCTCCGCGACGGCTTCCACCACCAGCAGGCGGTCTATGAGCGCATCCAGCAGGGCCTGGACGTGTTCGCCGGGCACGTCCAGGACCCGGCGACGCCGCTCACACCGGCCGGTGCCCACCGCTACTTCCACGCCGTGGGCACCGCCGACGAGGTCGTCGACCAGATCCGCCGGGCCGTCGAGCCGCTGCGGGCCTGGGCCAACGTGCACATCGTGATCCGCGCGCTCGTCCCCGAGCCCGACCTCGTCACCCAGCTGGCGCGCGTCGACCGGCTGGGCGAGCGGGTGCTGCCGGGCCTGGCGTGAGGTCGCCGCTCGATGTCGTCCACGACGAAGCCGTGGCGGACGTGCTCCGCGGCCGCCGCGTTCAGGCGTGCGTGACGCCGAGCGCCAGCCCTCCGTCGACGGTGAGGATGCTGCCGGTCACCCACTCGGCGCAGGCGAGGTACACGACCGCCTCGGCGACCTCCTCGGTGGTGCCGATCCGGCCGAGCGCGTGCGCGCCGGCGAGTCCCTGCAGGCGGGCGTGGGCCTCCTCGGAGGTGCCCAGGCCGGCGCGCTCGTTGATCTCGGTGAAGACCGCGCCGGGCCGCACGCAGTTGACGCGTACGCCCTGGGAGCCGAGCTCGGACGCCAGCACCCCGGTGAGGGACTCGAGCGCGCCCTTGGTCGCCGCGTACGGTGAGGCCCCGGGAAAGGCCCGCTGGGTGTGGACCGACCCGAAGAAGATGATCGACCCCTTGCTCTCCCGCAGGGCGGGCAGGGCGAGGCCGGACAACTGCACCGGGCCGACGACGTTCGAGTGGTACAGGTCGAGCATCCGCGCCTCGTCGAGCTCGGCCAGGGCGCCGCGGTACATGTTGCCCGCGGCGTTGACCAGCGTGTCGAGGCCGTCACCGTGCTCGATCGCGGCAGCCAGCAGCCGCTCGCGGTCAGCCGCGAGCGTGACGTCTCCCGGCACCGCCAGGCACGCCGGCCCCAGCTCGGCGGCCACCTCCCGGATCCGGTGCTCGCGGCGGCCGGAAATGGTGACCCGTGCCCCGCGCTCGACCAGGGTCCGCGCCACTCCCGCGCCGATGCCCGAGCCGCCGCCGGTCACCAGGATCGACGTGCCTCTGATGTCCTTCATCGTTGCCCCACGGAGTCGACGGTCTTGGGACGGGCCAGGCCCTGCAGGGCGGCCTTGGTGAGCCCGCCGTCGACGGCGACCACCTGCCCGGTGATGTACGCCGCGCCGGCGGACCCCAGGAACAGCACGCAGTCGGCGACCTGCTCGGCGGTGCCGAGGCGGCCGAGCGGCACCTGCGCCTGGCGCAACTCGCGTACCCGGTCGTCGGCGTAGATGGCGTCCGACATGCCGGCCAGGATGAGCCCGGGCGCCACCGTGTTCACCCGGATGCCGGCCGAGCCCCATTCCAGCGCCATCTGCTCGGTCAGCCGGATGATGGCGGCCTTGGTGGCGGTGTAGGCGCCGGCGTTGGGCGCCGCCGCGATGCCGTTGATCGACGCGATGTTCACGATGGCGCCCCCTCGCGCGGGCTCCATCATCGTGGCCGCGTGGCGGGACACCAGGAAGGTGCCGGTGAGGTTGACCTTGAGCACGGCTTCCCAGTCGTCCAGGCTCAGCGTCCTCAACGGGCCGAACCGCACCAGCCCGGCGTTGTTCACGACCAGCGCGGGCGCCTCGCCGAGCGCGGCGAACGCGGCGGCGACCGACGGCTCGGACGTGACGTCCACCTTCCTGGCCACGGCGGGCTCGCCGATGGCGGTCGCGACCTCCCGCACCGCCGCCTCGTCGACGTCCCAGAGGGCGACCCGGTAGCCCGCTTTGGCGGCGTGCCCGGCTATGACCGCTCCGATGCCGCTGCCCGCCCCCGTGACGACCGCCAAGCCCATCTCGCTCTCCTTCGAGTTCATCGTCCCCCAGCAGACATATCCGCCGGCTTGCTCGCCGGCCGGGACGGATTCCTGCGGCGTGTGATCTCACACCGATCCACATGCGTCGCTATAACACCAACGACGCTAGTATGTCATAGGCGCATCCGTCCATACCGCTCTCCGCGATTTCCCGCTCGCGGGCCGCCGAAGGAGCCACCGTGACCGATCACGACCAGCACACCCCCGCGCGAGACCTCGGCGTGATCGACGTTCACGCCCACGCGGTGCTCCCCATGACACAGGGGGCCGCGGGAGCCGCCGGCCCCGAGCTCGGCACCTCGCCCGACGGGCGGCCGTTCTACCGCGTCGGCGACTACGTGCTGCACGGCGTGCGCTACGAGGGGAGCCCGTTCATGGACGTGAACGTCCGGCTCGACGGCATGGACGCCGCCGGCATCCACCGCCAGCTGCTGTCCCCCAACCCGCTGACCTACTTCAACGACCTCGACGCGGCGGCGGCGGTCGCCTACTGCCGGGCGCACAACGACGCGCTGGCCGAGCTCGTACGCGCCCACCCCGACCGGCTGATGGGCGCGGCGCAGCTCCCTCTGCAGGACGTCGGGGCGTCGGTGTCCGAGCTTGAGCGGGCCGTGCGCGAGCTGGGGCTGCTGGCCGCCTACGTCGACACCGACCCGGGGCGCCCGCTGGACGATCCGGCGATGGACGCCCTGTACGAGGCGGCCGTCGACCTGGACGTGCCGGTGTTCGTGCACCCGACGCCCATCGGCGCGGGCGGCCCGCCCGACGACGCCCGGCTGCGCAGATTCGACCTCGACCTGCTGTTCGGGTTCGCCTACGACGAGACCCTCGCGGTGGCCGCGCTCGTCTTCGGCGGGGTGCTCGACCGGCACCCCCGGCTGGACGTCTGCCTGTCCCACGGAGGCGGCGCGTTGGCTTACGTCGCCGGCCGGTTCGCCCGGGCGGTGGCGGCGCCACGACCGTGGGTCCCCGACTTCCTGCGGGAGAACGGCGTCGAGCCGTACCTGCGCCGGCTGTGGCTCGACACGCACGTGCACAGCGAGCGCTCGCTGGAGCTCCTCGTCGACGTGGTGGGCACCGGCAGGCTGGTCTTCGGCACCAACTTCGCCGGTTGGGACGCCGGTGGCGCCCGGGCGGCCGACGAGGTGGGCGACCTCATGCCGGCGCTGTCGGGCAACGCCGCCAGACTCCTGCGCCTCGGGTGAGTCAGTCCCCATTCCGGGGGCGAGGGCGGGCGCCCGTCCCCGCCCCGGGCTGGACGGGCATCACCCGGTGGGCCCACCCGTAGGCGACGGCCGCGAGCAGCAGGAGCACCAGGCACGCCGCCCAGGGCGCCTCGTAGCCGTCGGTGGCGTCGGCCAGGGCGCCGAAGCCCCAGGGCGCGACGAGCGCGCCCGCGTAGTAGCCGGTCATGGTGACTCCGGACGCCCGTCCCACGGACTCGGGCGCCCGGTCGACGACGACCGCGTGGGTCAGCCCCGCGCCGGCCAGGTTCGCCGACACTCCCAGCACCGCCCCGGCCGCGAGGAGGGGCAGCCACCAGCGGGCCCCGGCGAGCAGCCCGCCGATACCCACCGCCGCCACCACGCACACCAGCGCGACGAACACCGCCCGCCGCCGCGGCCCCAGCCGGTCCGCCCAGCGCGCCGCGCCGAGCATCCCAGTCAGGCCGAGCGCCGTCCCGGCGGCCATGAGCGGCCCGGCCTGCGTCAGCGGCAACCCGGCCTCGTCGTGCACGTACGTCACCATCCACGACTGCAGCGGCTGAGAACCGCAGATGAACAGAAAGGCCGCGACGGGCAGCGTCCAGAAGCCCCGCCGCAGAGGCGGCTCCGGCCGGGCCGTGACCGCGGCGCCGCCACTCCGGGGCAGGACGAGCAGCACGGCGAGCGCCGCGACGCCGCCCGCGGCCGCCAGCACCCAGGCCACCGCGCGCCATCCGGCCGTCTCGGCCCATCCACCGCCCAGCGCCAGCACGCTGGCGATCGCCGGCACACCGGCCGTCTTGAGGGTCAGCGCGAAGCCGCCGATGCCCGGGCGGACGACCGCCATGACCGCGAGATTGGTGCCCACGTTGCCGAACGCGTAGGCGGCGCCTGCCGTCACGGCCACGACCGCCAGGATCGGATAGCTCCCCCACAGCGCCGCGGCGCAGCCGCCCACGGCCACGGTGACCATGTTCAGGGCCAGGCAGCGGCGGGCGCCCAGCCGCGCCCCCCAGCGGGCCGCGAGCAACGAGGCCACGCCCGTGAACCCGAAGAACAACCCGATGAGCAGGCCCAGGCCCGCGCGGCTGATCCTCAGCTCCTCCTGCAACGCCGGGCCGACGAATCCGAACAGGAAGCCGGGGCCGGCGCCGAGCCCGATGGCCAGGCTGCACACGGTGATCACCGCCCACATCCCCCGGCCGCGCGGTGAGCGCCCGCCCGTGGCACGAGCCTCGGCCGCGGCCCCCTCCGGCCCGGCCGGGCGGGAGCGAATCAGGACGCCCCGTCGCTCAGGCCGTCATCCAGGCCACCACGCGAACCGTGGCCGGGGCCGTGGCCGATGCTTGGAGCGTGGCCCGGATCGTGGCCGATGTTCGGAGGGTGGCCCGGATCTGCGGTGGCGTCTGTGGACACTGTCCATACGCATGGCACGTCCGGAGCGGCCGGCGGCGCGACCGTCCAGGCTCGCCCGCCGTAGGCGTCGATGCTGCGGACGCATCGGGCGCAGTATCTCGGGCGTCCCGCGGGGACTCCCGGCACCTCGCCTTCGGCCACCGTGGCCGTCGCGGGGTTGTCGCGCCAGTACCGTCCCCCGCTGCCGCAGGCGTGGCGGAACGTCGTCGTCGCGCCGTGGACCTCGACCGTGCCCACCGAGCCGTGGGCGCGCAGCAGCGCCGCCACCTCGCCCGCGTCGATCCGCGTGCCGACCAGCTCGTCCAGCCCGACGGTGGCCTCACCGATCAGCCTGGAGATGACGTCGTCGAGGGCGCGGTCGCCGGCCGCGATGTCCAGCAGGCCGGCGATGAGGGAGATCAGGCGGTCGTGCAGTTGCCGCCACCGGGCGTGCTCCTCGTCGACCAGCGCGAGGACTGCGTCCGCCGGCGGTGGATCCATCAGCCGTAACCGCTCCGGCAGGGGTGTCAGGTGCGGAGGGTCGCAAGCCACGGTGTCTCCTCTTCGGCGCGGGTACGGCTCTTCGGCGCGGCGACTTTCCAGCGCGGGCACTCCCCCGCGCGGACACAACGTCAGCGCAGGTAGGACGCGTCAGCGCAGGTAGGACGCGACCAGTTCGTCCGAGGCCAGCAGCTCGTCCGAGGCCCGGTCCAGCTCGTTGCGGCCGTTGCGCATGACGTACGTGCGGTCGGAGATCCGCAGCGCGGAGGCCTGCTGCTCGACGATGAGGAAGGTGACACCGTCGTCGCGCAGCTCGCGCACCACCTCGAACAGGTCGTGCACGATCCTCGGCGCCAGGCCGAACGACAGCTCGTCGATCAGCAGGAGCCGCGGCCGGCCCATCATCGCCCGGGCCAGGGCGAGCATCTGCTGCTGCCCTCCCGACAGCGAGGACGCCGAGGCCGTCAGGCGCCCGGCGAGCTCGGGGAAGATGCCCAGGATGCGGTCCCGGTCGCCGCGGACCTGCGCGGCCGACGCCTTGCGGCCCGCGGTTCCGAGGTGGAGGTTCTCGCCCACGGTCAGGGTCTGGAAGATCCCCCTGCCCTCGGGCAGCTGGCACAGGCCGAGCGACGCGCGCTTCTCCGGTGTCGCCTTGAGCAG
The DNA here is from genome assembly GCF_040649575.1 of Nonomuraea sp. NPDC048916. Classification (NCBI taxonomy): domain Bacteria; kingdom Bacillati; phylum Actinomycetota; class Actinomycetes; order Streptosporangiales; family Streptosporangiaceae; genus Nonomuraea; species Nonomuraea sp. NPDC048916. The sequence continues at coordinate 51,382 of NZ_JBEZFS010000031.1, read as the reverse complement.
GTCGGCGCCGTCGAAGCGGGCCTTGCCCGACCACAGCGGCACCACTCCCGACAGCAGCCGCATCAGCGTCGTCTTGCCGGTGCCGTTGGGCCCGAGAACGGTGATGATCTCCCCCTCGGCCACGTTCAGCGAGACGCCGTGAAGGACCTCCAGCCGCCCGTAGCCGGTGCGGGCGTCCTCAATCTCCAGCAGCAAAGTCGGCTCCTAGGTAGGCCTCGACAACGACGGGGTCGCGCAGCACGTCGGCCGGCGCGCCGGACTGGATGATGCGCCCGAAGTGCAGGACGGCGACCGCCGGGCACAGCCGGGTGATCAGCTCCAGGTCGTGCTCGATGATCAGGACCGCCGCGTCGCGGCCCGCCGCCCAGCTGGTCAGGCCGGCGACCAGCCGGTCGACGTCCTCCGCGCCGAGACCGGCCGCCGGCTCGTCCAGCAGGAGCAGCCGCGGCTCGTTCAGCAGCCCCCGGGCGACCTCGATGATCTTCTGGCTGCCGATGGGGAACTGGCTCGCCGCGCGTTCGGGATGGTCTCCCAGCCCGAACGTCTCCAGCAGGTCGCGGGCCTGGCCGCGCAGCCGCCTCTCGTCGCGCCGCGCGGACGGAAGGCCGAACAGCTCGGCGAGGTGCCCGCCGCGGTAGTGACGCCCCGCGCCGACCATCACGTTGTCGGTGGCCGACAGGTGCGGGATCAGGCGAGGGGTCTGGAAGGTACGTGACACGCCGAGCTTCGCGATCTGATGGGCGGAACCGCCCACGATGCTCCGGCCCCCGAACCGCACGTCCCCCTGGCCGGGACGCAGGTAGCCCGAGATCACGTTGAGGCAGGTCGTCTTGCCGGCGCCGTTCGGGCCGATCAGGCCGGTGAAACCGGGGCGCACCGGCAGCCTGACGTCGTCGAGGACGACGTTGCCCCCGAACGACATCCTGATCCCGTCCAGCTCGACGACCGGCTCGCCGACGGCGGAGTTCGCCGCCGCCGAGCCCGTTGACGTATCGATCGACATCATCGACCCACCTCCGAACCCTCTGACGCGGTGCGTCGCGCGAAAAGCCGCCCGATCGACCGTGAGTCTCTGAACGTGGCGAACAGGGAGACGAGCCCGCCGGGCAGGACGGCGATGGCCACCATGAGAACCACTCCATAGGCGATGGCCTGCAGGTCTCCCAGGTCCTGGAAGAGCTCGATCAGCACCACCGCGAACGCCGCGCCGATGAGCGGCCCCCAGTGCGAGCCCGCTCCGCCCACGAACACCATGACCAGCATCGGCACGAGCAGGTTCATCTCGAACATGGCCGGGAAGACGAACGTCTGCAGCTGCCCGTACAGCGACCCGGCGATGGCGGCGATGAAGCCCGACAGCCCGAAGGCGATCAGCCGGTACCTCAGCGCCGAGACGCCGAGCGAGCCGGACAGCTGTCCCAGGTGCCGGACGGCCTGCAGGGTGCGGCCGAACCGCCCGATCAGCGACCGGCGCACCAGGAAGAAGCCGAGCGCGGCGACGGCGAGGGTGACGAAGTACGTCGAGGCGCTGCCGGTGATGCCGGGCAACGTGAAGACCTGGACGTTCATGCCGCCTCCGCCGCCGGTCACCGAGCGTGCCCCCTTGAGCAGCTCGATGATCGCCATGCCCAGCGCCAGGGTGGCGATGGCCAGGAAGAAGCCCGTGAGCCGGATGGCCGGGAACCCGATGAGCACGGCCAGGGCGCCGGCGACGATCCCGACGAGCGGGATGGTGAGGAGGAACGGCACGCCCTGCTCCATGGCGATCGCGCTGCCGTACGCGCCGATCGCGAACAGCGCGGCGTGCGCCAGCCCGATCTGGCCGGACCACCCCACGAGGAGGTTGAACCCGAGGGCGGCGACGGCGTAGACCAGGGTGAGGTTCAGGACGAAGAGGAAATATGTGTTGAAGACGAAGGGCGCCGCGAACAGCAGCAGCAGCGCCGTGACCGCCACCAGGCCCTTGGTGCGCTGAACGCTGCGTGCCCGCTGGTCGCTGGCCGCTTCGGCGCCGGCGATGGCCATACTCGGATCCTCCGTGTGCGTGGTCGTCGCTGTGGCTCGTGCCGCCTCAGACATCTCTCAACCTCATCCCCTTGGTGAACCCGTCAGGACGGAGCATGAGCACCACGAACACGGCCAGCAACGCGACGGCGAACTGCGCCGACGTCGAGATGTAGGTGCCTACCAGCTGCTGGATGATGCCCAGCGTGAGGCCTCCGACGAAGGTGCCGAACAATGAGACGAAGCCGCCCATGGTGGCGGCGACGAACCCGTAGATGATGAGCGAGGCCGCCGAGTGGGTGGAGACCAGCGTGGACTGGGCCTGCAGCATGACGGCCGTGCTCGCGATCAGGCCGCCCAGCCCCCAGGCGATCGCGGACAACCGGCCGGCGTTGACGCCGATCAGCCGCGCGGTCTCCCGGTTCTCGGCGACGGCTCGCATCTGGGCCCCCACGGAGGACCGGAAGAAGACGGTGATGCCGATCGCTCCGAGGGCGCCGACCGCGATGGTGACCACCTGCGCCCAGCTGACGTCGAGGCCGCCGATGTCGATGTGGTTGCCGGACCAGGGCGCTGTGAAGCTGCGCGGCTCGTGTCCCCATATCAGCCCGATGAGCGCGTTCAACGCCAGAGACAGGCCGATGGTCATGAGGAGCAGCGGGAAGTGGCCGTACTTGGCCAGCTTGCGCATCAGCGCCAGGTCGATGACGATCGCGAGCAGCGTGCCGACGACGAGGGTGACGGCCACGGCCGGCCAGAACGAGCCTCCGGCGGCGTTCAGCACCGTGCCCACGTAGGTGGCCACCAGGCCGATCTCCGCCATGGCGAAGTTCGGGACGTCGGCCGCCTTCATCACCACGACGATGGCCAGGCCCAGCAGCGCGAACCAGCTCCCGGACTCCAGTCCGCTGAGCACTGTCTGCAACATGTCTCTCCGCTCCGGTCCAGTACGACTTCGGGGGGCCGGCCGGCCGGGCGCTGTGCCCGGCCGGCCGGTGGCGGCTCACTTCGCTGCCGTGAAGCCCTGCAGGACCGTCCACTTGCCGCCCTTGAACTCCGCCAGACCCGCCTGCTGCACGCACGTGTGGCCGTCCGGCAGCTTGCCGCACTCGATGTCCGGGATGGAGCCCAGCGAGATCGGGTTGTCGGCCAGGCTCTCGGCCGTCTTGTTGAAGTTGGCGTAGGAGACGTCGTCGCCCAGCCGCTTGACCAGCTCGGCGAAGGCCTTCAGGAAGCTGTACGTCTGCAGGGAGAAGCCGCTCTCGCCCTGCTGGCCCTGGTACTGCTTGGCGAGGGCGCGCCAGTGCTCGACGCTCGGGTTGTCGGTGGAGACGACGTCGGCCTGCATGCCGCCGATGAAGCCCTCGGCCGCGGCGCCGGCGGGCCCGACCGCGCTCGTGCCGCCGGTGCCGGCGCCGCCCTGGTCGGCGAAGACGGGGATGGTGATGTTGCGCTGGCGCAGGTGCTGCAGGATCAGGGCGACCTGGTTGTTGTCGGTCGCCAGCAGCAGCGCCTCGGGCTCGGCGGCGATGACCTTGTTCACCGCCGAGCTCACGTCGGTCGAGCCGGGCTGGACGTCCTCGTTCGCCACGATCTTCACGTCGGGGTGCTTGGGCATCTGGAGGTCGAGCGCCTGCTTCATGGAGACGCCGAGGTCGTTGTCCTGCTTGATGACCGCCAGCTTCTTGGATCCCTGCTTGGCGAAGTAGTCGATCGCGACCTGCTGCTGGCTCGCCCGCGTCGCGCTCAGCAGGTAGACCTCCTGCTGCTTGGGGTCCGCCGGGGAGACCGGGCCCCAGACCGGGGTGCCGTTCTCGGCGATGAAGGACCACGTGCCGGGCAGGCCCTGCGATCCGGCCGGCGCGACCAGCGCGTACACCTTCTCCTGGGAGACCAGGCGGCGCACGTTGGTGACGACGCGGTCCGCCGTGAACCCGTCGTCGAGCAGGACCAGCTTGATCTTGCGGCCGTTGATTCCCCCAGCCGCGTTGATCTCGTCCGCGGCGATCTTCAAACCGGCTTCGAGGCCCTGCCCGGCGACCGCCGCCGTACCCGTAAGGGGCAGGGTAGCGCCGAGTGTGATCTCGTCCTGGGTGATTCCTGGGGGCGTCTCACCCGAGCGGGCGGAAGTGCCGGCGTCGCTCGAAACGTTTCCGCAGGCTGATGCGAGCACGGCGACCAAGAGTGCCGCCGTGACCATGTGTGGCTTGCGAGCCATCCGGACCTCCGAAAGGGGCCGTCGGGGGGAGGAAAGGTGTTACGCGTGTAACGTGCCGTTAATCTATGAAGCCAGCTGGAGCGTAGTCAAGGGTCTAACGACGACCGTTTGCCCGGGTGATCGCGCTAGTCACCGGGGGAATCGACCCAGCCGCGCCCTGGCCGCACGCGGATCGCCGAGGCGTCCAGGCTCCCCACACCCGGCCGCCCGATGAGCGCGAGGGTGCGGTCGATCTCGTCACGCAGGATCTCGAGGACCCGTCCGACGCCCGCCGTGCCCCCCGCGCCGAGCCCGTAGAGCCAGGGACGGCCGACGAGGCACGCCCGCGCCCCGAGGGACAGCGCCTTGACGACGTCGCCGCCCCGGCGCACGCCGCCGTCGAGGAGGACGTCGGCCTCGCCGCCCACCTCCGCCACGATCTCGGGCAGCGCGTCGAGACCGGCGGGCAGGGAGTCGGCCTGGCGCCCGCCGTGATTGGAGACCGCGACGCCCTGGCACCCCACGTCCACCGCCCGCCGGGCGTCGGCGGCCGTCATCACGCCCTTGAGCAGCACGGGACCGTCCCAGGCGGCGATCATCCACTCCAGGTCCGCCCACGTGTGGCCGGGGTTCAGCAGGCCCGCGGTCGCGGCGGCCAGCCCGCTGGTCGTGCGCTGCTCCGGCATGAGCCCGGTGAAGTTCGCGAAGGTGACCTTGGGCCCGGTGACCAGCTCGGCCAGCCACCGGGGATGGCTCAGCACGTCCCAGCCGGTGCGCAGGTCGACCCGGGGCGGGACGGTCAGGCCGTTGCGCAGGTCCTTCTCGCGGGCTCCCACCACCGGGACGTCGACGGTCACCACCATGGCGCCGAACCCGCAGTCCCTGGCCCGCGCGATGAGCGCCCGGATCGTGGCGCGGTCGCCCCAGGGATAGAGCTGGAACCACTGCGGCGCGGCGACGGAGCTCGCGACGTCCTCGAACGACACGCTGGACCCCGAGCTGACCACCGACACCGTGCCGAACCGTTGCGCCGCCACGGCCGCCGCGGCCTCGCCGGCGCGGCCCACCATCCGCGCCAGCCCCGTCGGGCCGAGGATGACCGGCATCTCCAGCCGCCGGCCCAGCACGGTGACCGCCTGCGGACGTGAGCTGACATCGACCAGCACACGCGGGCGGAACGCGACGTCCGAGAAGGCGCGCCGGTTCTCCCCGACCGTGAACTCGTCCTCGGCGCCGCCGTCGACGAAGTCGAACACCATCCGCGGCAGCCGGCGCCGGGCCGCCTCCCGCAGGTCCCGCAGCGTGATCGCCTGCCGGCGCCGTCGCCCACGCACTCCTACCGCCCCGCCTCCGCGAGGACCGCGAACAGATCGGGGTCGCTGCGCAGCAGCCGCCGGTAGTTGGCCGCCCACATCTGCTCGCGGAAGCTGCTCTTGAGGTACGCCGAGCGGTAGCTCTCGGCGGTGGTGCGGTCGAGCGGCCGGCCGTTGACCGCCATCGCGGCCAGCTGGTAACCGGCGCAGAGCTCCATCAGCAGCGCCTCCACGGTCACGTGCTCAAGGGTGTCCCCCACGTGCAGCGAGCCGTGGTGGCCCATGAGCAGGGCCTTGCGCCCGCCCAGCGCCTCCACCATCAGCTCGCCCTCCTCGGACGGCACCAGGTTCGGGTCGTCCACCCACGGCACCACCTCGTCGAGCAGCAGCGCCGCGTAGTCGTAGTAGACGCCGAAGGGCTCGCCCGTCGTGCTGAGCACCGACATGTTCTTGGCGTGGGTGTGGATGACGCAGTTCACGTCGGGCCGGGCCTGGTAGATGGACGCGTGGAAGTTGATCCCGACCGACGCCGGCAACGTCGCCGGCTCGATGACCTCGAGGTCGAACCCGACCTTGCTCACGTGCTCGGGCAGCGTCTCGTCGAAGTACTGGAACGGGGTGACCAGAAACGCGTCCTCGCCCGGCACGCGAAGGCTCACGTGGCCGCCGACCTGACTGTCGAGCCCTTCCCTGTGCAGGATCCGCCGAGCGGCGGCGATCTGGAAGCGCGGGTCGCTCTCGCTGGTGACACGGCGGGAGGCGGCGGCGCTCATGTTCTCGGTGAGACTCACGGGATCCTCCGTTTCGGCTGCCGCCCGGACGGCGGCACCACCTGTCCCACGAAGGCTAGCCGTGTGCCCTTTACGGCGCTAGGGTTCTAGTGACGCTCAGTTCCGGACTGTCGCTCGCGCGCATCCCGCCATGGCGGCGACGGCCCGCGGCGCCCACATCGTCAACCTGGAGGACTGGTGACAGCAGGACGGATCGGAGTCCTCGGAGCCGGTGGGATGGGGTCCGCCTTCGCGGCCTTCCTCGCCAGGGCCGGCCACGACGTCGTCCTCATCGGCCGTGGTGGCGAGCATGCGCGGGCGATCGCCGACCGAGGCCTGGTCGTGCGGCCCCCCGGCGAGACGTCCTGGTCCGTCGGCCTCGACGTCGCCCTCCACGCGGCGGACCTGCCCCCGGCGTCGCTGGACGCGGTCGTCATCCTGACGAAGACGTACGACACCTCGCCGGCCGCGCGGTCCGTCGTGCCCGCCCTCGCTCCGGGAGGGGTCGCGGTCAGCCTGCAGAACGGCCTCGGGCTGGCCTCCCGGCTCGCCGCCGTCTTCGGCGAGGAGCGCTCGCTGGTCGGCGCCACGACGGTCGGCGCCGCGCTGCTGTCCCCCGGCCGGATCTCCATCTCCGGCGCCACGGCCACGGGCGAGACCTTCACCTGCATGGGCGAGATGGACGAGGCCCGGGGCGGGCGGCGGGCGGCCGGCCTGGTCGGCGCGCTGAACGCCGCGGGCTTGCCCGCCACCCACACTCCGCAGGTGAGCGAGCAGATCTGGCGGAAGCTCGCGCTGGCCGTCATGAGCCCGGTCAGCTCGGTCCTGCGGCTGACCGTGGGCCAGGTGTGGGCCACCGCCGAGGGCCGGTCGCTGGTGCGGCAGATGTTCGACGAGGTGGTGGCGGTCGCGTCCGCGCAGCGGGTGATCCTGGACCCCGACGACGCCTGGGCCCACGCGAGCCGGGTGTTCGAGGGCACGGGCGAGCACTACACCTCCATGTGCGCCGACGTCATGAACGGCCGCGAGACCGAGCTGTCGAGCATGGCCGGCGCCGTCCATCGGCTGGCCGCCGAGCGGGGCGTTCCGGCGCCGGCGCACGGCTTCGTGCTGGGCATGCTCGGAGCGCTGGGCGTCAGGTGAATCCGGCCACGACCGGCCATCAATCGTAGTGATCAATATAACGACTAGAGTTCGCCGTCGTGGATTCGCGGCCATCCGACCGAAGGGCGTTACGAGGGTGATCTCACTCGCGGCAGGAACCGTACTGGATGCCCGTCCCACGCGGGTCCTCGAAGCGGCGGGCGCCGCGGGTTACGACGCGGCCGGCCTGCGGCTCGACCCGGCGTCCGTCAGCCTCACCGAGGCGGCGCGGCTGCGCCGTCAGGCCGACGACCTCGGGCTGCGGGTGCTGGACGTCGAAGTGGTGCGGCTGGGTCCGGGCCGCCCCGTGGACGACCGGCGACGGCTGCTCGACCTGGCCGAGACGCTCGGAGCCCGGTTCCTGCTGACCGTGAGCGAGCACGAGGACGACGCCGCCACGGCGGCCGACCTGTGCAGGCTCCACGACGCGGCGCGGGGTCACACCACCCGGATCGCCCTGGAGTTCATGCGGTTCACCGGCGTGCCGAGCCTGGCCGCCGCGCTCGCCCTGCTGGAGGGGAACGACCTCACCGACGCCGTCGTGGTCGTGGACGCACTGCACCTGCACCGCGCCGGGGAGTCGCCCGAGGATCTGGCCGGCGTCCCGGCGGGACGGATCGGCTACGTGCAGCTCTGCGACGCGCCGGCGCGCGCGCCGCACGGGCTCGAGGCGCTGTCCCGGGAGGCGAGGCACGAGCGCCTGGCCCCCGGAGAGGGCGAGCTGCCCCTCGCCGGACTGCTGGCCCAGGTGAGCCCCGCCGTCCCGCTCAGCGTCGAGGTCCAGTCGGATCGGCTCGCCGCCCGATGCGACCCCTTCTCCAGGGCCGGGCACCTGCTCGCCCGCACGCAACGGCTGCTGGCTTCCCTCGACGGACGAAGCCGCGCGACGACCTAAGGAGTGGTCATGTCAAGAATTCTCGTGACCGGCGGCGCATCGGGGATCGGTGCGGCGGTCTGCCGGCATCTGGACGGCATCGGGTGGACGGCCATCCCGGCCGACCTCCATGCCCCCGAGGGCGGCTTGACCCTCGACACGACCGACGAGGCCGCGTGGGAGCGGGCCCTCGACGCGGCCGGCCCGCTGGACGGCCTGGTGAACTGCGCCGGGATCCGCAACCGGGCCGGCATCACCGAGCTGGACCTGGCCGGCTTCCAGAGGATGCTCGACGTGCACGTCGTCGGCACCTTCCTCGGCATCCGGGGAATGGCGCGGCGCTGGGCGGCCCGGAACGCGACCGGCGCGGTGGTCAACATCGCCTCGGTCGTGGCCACGAACGCCGTCGCCGGGCAGATCCACTACGTGGCCGCGAAGGGGGCGATCGCCGCCATGACGCGAGCGGCCGCCGTGGAGCTGGCTCCGGTCGGCGCGCGGGTGAACGCCATCGCCCCGGGGATCATCCGGACGCCGATGACCGCCGACCGGCTGACCGACCCCGCCCAGACGGCCTGGCTGATGTCCCGCGTTCCGGCGGGCAGGGCCGGGGAGCCGGAGGAGATCGCCACCGTGGCCGCGTTCCTGCTGTCCGACGCCGCCTCGTACGTGAACGGCGTCCTGCTGCCGGTCGACGGGGGATGGACGGCGAGCTGAGACACCGGCACCGTCCGCGAGCCGAGTGCACTCCGAGAGCCGGGCGACCTCCGAGAGCCGGGCGACCTCCGAGAGCCGGGCGACGTCCGAGAGCCGGGCGACGTCCGGCTCACGGTGGACCGGGCCGATGCACGGGCGGGGCCGGGCGAGCTCAATCGAGCGCCGGCCGCGTCGTGGTCAGGCCGGCGAGCTCGGCCGAGCGCGGGGGCCGGCGCGCTCAATCGAGCGCCGGCCGCGTCGCGGACAGGGCCGGCGCGCTCGGCCGAGCGCGGGGCCGGCGCGCTCAGTCGAGCGCGACCTCGGCTCCCTGGTCGAACACCTGGATGGCGCCGGAGGGGCAGTTCCGCGCGATCTCGATGATGTCGTCGTCGCTCAGCGCGCTCACGTCACCCGTGGGCTCGGCGATCTCGTCGTCGTCGAACCGGAAGGCCGCCGGCGCGTCCGCCACGCACTTGCCCGAGCTGATGCAGACGTCCTTGTCGACCCGTACCTCGAAACCCATCTGCTCCCTCACCTGATCGCTCCGAATTCGATGCCCGTCCGGGCGCGCACTCAGCCCAGCAGGGCGGGGTACGTGCCCCAGTAGGGGCGCTGCGTGTGGGCGTCGCGCTGCGGCGGATTCGCCGGGTCGCGCCGGACCCCCTGGTTGAACAGATACCGCACCGCGCCGGGCACCAGGCCGAACAGGTGCGTGCCGGGATCGGTGTCGCCTCTCGGCACCACACCGGCCGCCAGATCCTGTCCGATGCACACGTGGATGCCGGCGGCGAACGACAGGCCGAACGGGCCGACCCCCGCTGGCAGCTCGCGGTACGGGTTGAAGTCGGCGGCGTCGGGCCCGAACACCTCCGGGTCGCGGTTGACGGCCTGCAGGTCGACGATGACCTTGGCGCCCTTCGGGATCTCCGTCCCGGACTTCAATGACACGTCGGCCAGTGCCCACCTCATGCCGACGGGGCTGGAGGGGTTGAGCCGGACCGTCTCGTGCACGCACCGCTGCACGAAGAGGGGGTCGTCGGCGACGCGCCCGGCGTCCTCGGGGTGGTCGGCCAGCCAGCCCAGGATGTGGTCGATGGACCGGACGAACGCGGTGGCGCTGGTGTGCGCGCCGGCCAGCAGGAAGAAGGCGATCTCGCGCCGTAGCACGTACGCGGGCAGGTCCAGCTCGTCGTTGCTGCGCAGCAGCGTCATGAGGACGTCCTTCGGCAGGTCGTCCTCGGTGATCTCTCCCGCCTCCAGCGCCGCCAGGGCCTCCTTCCTGCGGGCGATGGACGGCTTGAGGAACTCCTCGTCCCACTCTTCGAGGGCCTGGCTGATCCGGGCGGCGAGGGCCTGCTTGTCCTCGGTGGAGTGCGCGAGCGTCGCGCCCTTGATGAACCACTGCATGTAGTCGTACAGCCGCCGGGTCTCCTCGGCGGTGCCCTCCGGCCGGTCGATCCCGGCGGTCAGCGCGGCGAGGTTGAGCATCAGCTCGTGCCCGAGGTGGACCAGGTCGACGCCGCCCTTGGCCACGTAGGGGGCCAGGGTCCGCTCCGTCACCTTGGGGAACAGGTCACGCTCGTAGTGGTCGAAGGTCTCGCGCCGGAAGATGCGGTTCTCGACCCGCCGGCGTCGCCGGTGCTCGTCGCCGTGGAGGTTGACCAGAACGTCCTCCATGACGACCTCCCCCTCGTCGTAGAGCGCCTGCCGCAGGTCCTTCTGGCGGTAGACGTCCTTCGCCGCATCGAAACCGCTGATGGTGAAGGTGGCGACGCTGGCTTCTGGGGTGATCATTCGCGACATCCTCCGGATCGGGCCTGGCGTTCAGCATGTAGTCGGTAGAACACTCACGTCAAGACCTACTCAAGGGTTAGGACAAAGATCGTGTGCAGGCATGGAGCCGGACGAGCAACGGTGGTTAGGAGACTTGACACTAGAGGCGAACCTTCGTGCGACTCCCCCGGCGGGGCCGGTGCCGAAACCCGTGGTCAGCGCAGGAGCCGCAGCACTCCGTCGCCGAGCGGGACACCGAGTTCGGCGCGCCGCTCGCGGTAGCGCTGGACGCCGGCCAGCTTGACGCCCTCGTAGCCGCACACCAGCTCGGCGGCCTCGGCGACCGCCACCGCCCGGTCGTGGCTCGCGGCGTCGAGCGTCCGCGCCAGCTCGGTGACCACGTCCCGGTATTCGGCCGCCAGCGCCCGCTCGAGGCGCCGGACGCGCGCGAACCCGAACGGGTCCAGAGGCGTGCCTCTCAGCACCCGGCCCCTGGCGAGCGCGCGCAGCACCGGCCGGAACCAGGGGCCCAGGACGAGCTTCCGGTCGACTCCCATCGAGCGCAGCATCGGTGGATGCAGGTTGTAGGTCATTTTCGCGGCACCGGGGACCTGCGCGGCGACCGACGACTCCAGGGCCCGGTCGGTGAGGAGCCGGGCCACCTCGTACTCGTCCTTGTAGGCCCAGAGCCGGTGCGCGCCGCGGGCCACCGCCTCGCTGAAGGCCGTCGCGTCGCCCACGGCGCGCTCCGCCGTCCACGCGACCTCGACGAGGTCGGCGTAGCGGCGGGCCGCGTCCGCGCCGGAGTGGGCTTGGAGTCCCGCGGCCCGGACGCCCGTCAACCGGGCGGTCTCGCCCCGCATCGGCCGGCCGGCCAGGAACTCCGATCCATCGGGTACGGCCGGCCGCGCGGGCCCGCCGGAGGCTCCCGAGACGGCCCCGGCGAACGCGGCGGGATCGGCGACGCTGACCCTGCCCCAGCGGAAGGCGGCCGTGTTGAGGTCGACCTTCACCCCGTTGAGCGCGATCGCCTCCTCGATGGCCCGCGCGGTCAGCGGCAGGGCGCCGGCCTGGAACGCGGCGCCGACGACCAGCAGGTTGGCCACGTCGGTGGAGCCGAACAGCGCCTCGGCGGCGCCGAGCGCGTCCAGCTCGTGCAGCGTGGACGCCGAGCGCCGCAGCCGCGCGAGCATCGGCCCGGCGTCCGGGTAGGTGACGCCGGGGTCGTAGACCATCTCCCCCGTCGGCGTCCGGCTCGTCGAGGCGATGGTGACGGTGCGGCCGGGATCGGCGAGGGTCAGGTGCCGGGCGTCGGCGGCCACGAGCAGGTCGAACGCCAGGACGGTGTCGGCGCCGGCGGCGCTGACCCGGTTGGCCGGCTCACCGCCGCCGGCCGAGAGCCGCAGGTGCGACGTCACCGGGCCGGCCTTCTGCGACAGGCCGGTCTGGTCGAGCCCGGCGCTGCGCAGGCCATCGTGCAGCGCGGCGGTGGCGAGGATGGCGTTGACCGTCACGATGCCCGTGCCGCCGATCCCGGCCAGGAACACGTCGAACGTCGGGCTCGCCGCGGGGAGGACGGGATCGGCCACCGCGGGGGGCTCGGGCCGCTTCCCGGAGGCGGACTTCCGGGGCGCGCCGACCCGCACCGTGACGAAGGACGGGCAGTCTCCCCGCAGGCAGGTGTAGTCGGTGTTGCAGGAGGTCTGGTCGATCCGGGTCTTGCGGCCGAGCTCGGTGTCCACGGGCTGCACCGACAGGCAGTTGCTCTTCACCCCGCAGTCGCCGCACCCCTCGCAGACGCTCTCGTTGATGACGACCCGTCGCGTCCGCTCGGGGAGCCGGCCGCGCTTGCGCAGCCGCCTGGCCTCGGCGGCGCACTGCTGGTCGAAGATCAGCACGGTGACGCCCGGCGTGTCGCGCAGGAGCCGCTGCGCCTCGTCGAGCCGGTCACGGTGCCAGACGAGCGTTCCCGGCGCGAACCGGTCCCGCCTGGGGTAGCCGCGAGGCTGCTCGGAGCAGACGACGATCCTGGACACGCCTTCGGCGTGCAGCTTGCGCGTCAGCGCCGGGACGCTCAGGGAGCCCTGGGGGTCCTGCGCGCCGGTCATCGCGACGACCTGGTTGTAGAGGATCTTGTAGGTGATGTTCACCCCGGCCGCCACGCACGCCTGCAGCGCCAGCTGGCCGGAGTGGAAGAACGTGCCGTCACCGACGTTCTGGAAGATGTGCGGCACGTCGGTGAACTGCGCCTGCCCCAGCCACTGGACCCCCTCACCGCCCATCTGCGTCAGGGACGTGACCTGCGAGGTCTCGCGATCGGCGATCGTCACCATGGTGTGGCACCCGATGCCGCCGGCTCCGAGCGACCCTTCGGGCAGCACCGTCGACCGGTTGTGCGGGCAGCCGCTGCAGAAGTAGGGCTTGCGGGCGGCCGTCGGTGTCAGGCTGAGCGTCATCCGGGGCGCCGGCGGGGGCGGGGCCAGCTCGACCCGGCCGGTGAGCAGCCGGCGCAGCGGCCCGGCCAGCCGGTCGGCGGTCAGCAGCCCACCGGCGGGCACCAGCGGCCCGCCGTCCGCGTCGCGCTTGCCCAGCACCGCCGGTGAGCCGGACGAGCCGTACAGGAGGTCGCGCACCTGGCTCTCGACGAAGGCGGTCTTCTCCTCCACGACGACGATCTGCCGCAACCCGCGCGCGAACGACCGCAGGGTGGCGGACCCGAGCGGGTAGGGCATCCCGATGCGCATGAGCCGGATCCCGGCCCGGTCCAGACCTCGCTGGTCGAGTCCCAGGTCGAGCAGGGCCTGCCGCACCGCGTCGTACGTCGCCCCGGGCGCGGCGATCCCGAGCCAGGCGTCCGCGGGGTCGACGTCGACGACGTCGAGGGGGTTGGCGGCTCCGAACGCCTCGACCATCGCCCACCGGGGGCCGAACAGGTCGTCCTCGGCGAGCAGGCTGTCGGTCGGGGACAGCAGGGTGCGCTGCCGGTAGGTCCACGGCCGCCCCTCCCACTCGAGCGAGGGGATCTCGATCCGCAGGCCGGCGAAGTCGCGATCGACGGTGAAGATCCCGTCGGCCACGCCGCCCACGACCTTGACGCCGACCCAGCAGCCGGACGCCCGCGACAGGGCGACGCCGTACAACCCGAGGGCGACCAGTTCCCCTGCGTCGCGCGGATACAGCACCGGCAGCCCCATCGCGGCCAGCGCGCGCTCGCTGACACACGGCAGCGTGGACGACGACGACCCGGGATCGTCTCCCGCGAGGGCCAGCACCCCGCCGCGCGGGTCGACGCCGTACGTGGACGCGTGCCGGATCGCGTCGCCCGACCGGTCGACGCCGGGGCCCTTGCCGTACCAGATGCCGACGACGCCGTCGTGGGTCCGGCGGCCGGCGGGCAGCGCGGTCTGGCTGCCCCAGACGGCCGTGGCCCCGAGCTCCTCGTTGAGACCGGGCAGCAGGCGTAGGTCGTGGTCGTCCCGCAGGGACTTCAGGCCCGCGAGCGTCTTGTCGAGCCCGGCCAGCGGGCTGCCCTGGTATCCCGACACGAAGGTGGCGGTGCGCAGGCCGGCCCGGCCGTCGCGCTCGTGCTGCTCGGCGATCAGTCGGGCGACGGCCTGGACGCCCGTCAGCAGCACCGGACGGGCTCCCGGGCGATAGCGATCGGCGAGACTGATCCGGGCCTCAGCACCGGCGACCGACTCGGTGGTCTGGGTCACGGCACCCTCTTTCATCGAGCTCAGAGCTGACGTATTTGTGCGCTAATGTGCGGTTAGAGCGTCCAATTAGTCAACGTTCTTCCAGAATTTTGAGCATGCTGCGCAGTTGGCGACCATCGCGAGCGATGACAGGTGAGCACAGCGACCAGCATCGACCGGCTCGACGCGGAGCTCCTGATCGCGCTCTCGGCCGCCCCCGGGCGGCACCAGCGAGGTGCCGTCCTTGGTCAGGTTCTGTGTATGTAGGCCCCGGCCGGACGCCCGGCGAGCAGGCGTTCCCACAGCGCCATGAGGACCCCGGCCGGCACCGGGACCGGGTCGAGCGGCGTCCACATCGACGGCGACGGGCACGTGCTCGACGAGGCGGGGAATGTGATCCCCGGCCTGTACGCGGTCGGATCCGTCGCGGCTCTCACCACGACGGGGAGCGGCTACAACAGCGGCTTCGCCCTCGGCCGCGGCATCACGCCGGCCTACCGGTCTCGGACGAGCCGGGCGCCGGATCCATCGGAGCTGACGCCGATGTGCGCTGACCCGAAGTCAGATGGTCAGGATGTCAACACCCTGCGATAATCTTGAGCTTCTTGCTCAGCCAGCAGCCACGGCGACCGACGACAGGTGAGCGCTTGACCAGCATCGACCGGCTCGACGCGGAGCTCCTGATCGCGCTGTCCGACGACCCCCGGGCCGGCACCAGCGAGCTCGCGGCCAAGCTGGGGGTCGCCCGCAACACCGTCCAGGCCCGCTACCAGCGGCTCGCCGAGTCGGGGATCCTGGCGGGCTTCAGCGCCCGCGTCGACCTCGAACGTCTCGGCCTGCCGGTGATCGCGTTCCTGCACCTGCAGCTCGCGCAGGGTGCTCTGCAGGAGGTCACCGACGGGCTCGGGCGGCTCAGCCACGTGCTCGAGGTCTGCACCACCACCGGCACCAGCGACGTCATGGCCCGGGTCGCCTGCCGCAGCCACGCCGAGCTCCAGTCGCTGATCCAGGAGGTCCTGACCATCCGCGGCGTCGTCCGCTCGACCACCGAGATCGCCCTGACGACCCCGGTGCAATATCGCATCGGCCCGCTCCTCGAGACGCTGACCAGCGGCCAGGGCCGCGGCCGCAGCGGCGGACCACGCCGCTGACCACGCCGCTGACCACGCCGCTGACCAAGCCGCTGACCACGCGGCTGACCACGCGGCTGATGCCGGTGACGGTGCTGATGCCGGTGACGGTGCTCGGCTCAGCGGCCGGGGGGCATGCCGGGGCCGCGCCGGGCGCTGACCTGGGCGGGCGCGGGGGTGGCCGCGCAGGCTTCGCAGGAGAGGCGCTGGTGGACGGTGCCGCCGCAGCCGTCGTGCTCGTAGATGATCGGCGGCCCGTTCGGAGCGGCCCAGCGGTCGCCCCAGTGGGTGAGCGCGATGATCACCGGCTGGAGGTCGAGCCCTTTGCCGGTCAGGACGTACTCGCGCGTCTCGGGGGCGTCCGGCTGGGGCCTGGTCTCCATCAGGCCGGCCTCGACGAAGCGTTCCAGCCGGTTGGCCAGGATGTTGGGCGCGATGCCCAGCCGGCGCTGGAACTCGGTGAAGCGGGTGGCGCCGGCGAACATGGCGTTGCGGATGATCAGCAGACTCCAGCGCTCCCCGACCACCTCCAGGGCACGCGCGGCCGAACAGACCTCGTTGTCGTACAGCCTGCCGAGCATCGGACGCTCCTTCGCCACGGGTGAGTCACCTGCGGCACACGACCGCCGCCCAGGTTGCTTGCATCATGCTAGTAGTGCGGCCCGCGCCGCTCCACAGGAGGACCGCGCACACGGCCGCCGGGCCAGCATGCCACTCCCGCACGACTGCCCGATCCCTCGCCGGCGGCACGGCCCCCGCCCGACCCGCCGTCGAGGCGCCCCGCGCCGGCCTACCGCCGGTCCGCCTCCTCACCCGCGTGGTAGGCGAAGGACCTGCGCACCACCTCGTCGGCCTGTGCCAACTCGGGCGTGGCCGGGTCCGGCAGTTCCTCCGGTTCGCCGGATTCCTCCCAGGACCGTTCGGCGCCGCGCTCGGCGGGCCGCGAAGCGCGGTCGAAGAAGCGCAGCAGCTCCACGGGCAGGGGCATGACCAGCGTGGAGGACTTCTCCGCCGCCACCTCCACCACGGTCTGCAGCAGCCGCAACTGGAGCGCGCCCGGAGTCTCGGACATGATGGCCGAGGCATCGGCGAGCTTCCGCGCGGCCTGGAACTCACCTTCCGCGGTGATCACGCGGGCCCGCCGTTCCCGTTCGGCCTCGGCCTGCCTGGCCACGGAACGCTTCATGGACTCGGGCAGATGGACGTCCTTGATCTCCACGCGGTCGATGTGGATGCCCCACCCGAGCGCCGGGCTGTCGATCATGAGCGCCAGGCCCCTGTTCAGCTCCTCACGGTTGGACAGCAGGTCGTCCAGCTCGCTCTTACCGATGATCGAGCGGAGCGACGTCTGCGCCACCTGCTCCACGGCGAACAGGTAGTTCTGCACCTGGACGGCCGCGCGCAGCGGGTCCTGCACGCGGAAGTAGGCGACGGCGTCGACCTGGACGGAGACGTTGTCACGGGTGATGCCCTCCTGCGCAGGCACCGGCATCGTGACGATCTGCACGTTCACCTTCTTCATCCGGTCCACGCCCGGAATGATCAGGTTGAGACCTGGCTGGCGGATCTTCCGCTGGGCCTGGCCAAGGCGGAAGATCACGCCTCGCTCGATCTGGTTGACGATGCGGATGCCGCTGAACCCGGCCCAGATGACGAGGAGGGCGATCAGCCCAAGCACGATATTAATGATCATCATCGGCCTATCCCTTCCACTCCAAGGCTAGGTCCGAGCCGGGTCAGGCGATCCTCACGTCCTGGTCAAGAAGGCGATATCACCCGGCGTCCGGCCCACCTGCCGCCGAACCCCGGCGGGCGGCTACGCGTCGCGCACCCGTAGCAGCAGCCCGCCGCCCAGCAGCGCCGTCATGGCCCAGGCGGCCGGCACGGCCAAGCCCGCCCAGGGGCTGAGGGGCAGGCTGGTGAGGTTGGTGGTGGCTTGGATGGCGAGCCCGGCGTTCATCGGGGAGATCTGCCACACAAGCCGCTGCCAGTCCTCGTCGGCGATCATCAAGAGGAGGGCGGGAAAGAGGTAGAGCAGGCCGAGCACGACCCCGATGGCGGTCGCGGAGTCCCGCACGGCGGTGGCGACCCCCAGGCTGAACAGGGCGATCAGCGCCAGGTAGAGGACCGAGCCGAAGGCGGCGCGCAGCATGGGGCCGCTGGTGAGGATGAGCATCTCGGGGGCGAAGCCGTTGTCGAGCAGGATGCGCCGCGCGAGCAGCGCGGAGGCCGGCACGGCGACGCTCCCGGCGATCAGGGTCAGCCCGGCCAGGAGGATCGCCTTGGCGGCCAGCACACAGGTCCGGTGTGGCATGGCCGTCAGGGTGACGCGGATCATGCCGGTGCCGTATTCGCCGCTGATCGTCAGGACGGCCAGGACGGCGACGGCCGCCTGGCTCACCTGGACCCCGAAGAGGCTGATCTTGGCGGGGTCGTAGCCGCAGTCCTCCGAGGCACAGGACACGACGGCGGAGGCCGCGACGCTGACGGCGACGGTCAGCACGACGATCGTGAGCAGCAGCCGGCCGGTGCCCGCCAGGGTACGGAGTTTCGTCCACTCCGCATGCAGGTGCTCTCTCATGCGTTCCTCCCGCGACTCCCGGAGACGTACAGGGGGCGATGTCTCATACGTCCCTCCGGCGGAGCTGGAAGACGGCCACGCCGAGGGCGAGCGCGGCATGACCGGCCAGCACGGCGAGGCCGGCCCACGGTGGCAGCGGGTAGAACCCGGCGGTGGGCGCGTAGTGGCCGAGCACGTGCGCGTACTCGGGGATGCTCTGCTGGACGGCGAAGCCGGCCGCCGGGGTGACGCGCAGCAGCCATCGCGCGGCGCTGTCGGGCAGGATCGAGGTGGTCGCGAGGACGAGCGGCACCACGATCACCGCGACGGCGGTGATGACCGCCGCGACGCCGCGCCGCAGCAGCGCGCCGAGGGCGAGGGCGAGCACGGCGGCCAGTGCGAACACCGCCGCCATGCCGGCCACGATGCGCACCTGGGTGAGCACCGGCGCCGGAAGGATGGCGTTGCCGTTGGCTCGCAGGATCTGCCCGCCGACCGTGAACGTGATCGCGATGGCGGGCAGGGCGATGGCGAAGGTGACCAGGCCGAGCGCCAGGGCCTTGGCCGCCAGCGTCCGGCCGCGGCGCGGGCCCGCCAGCAGGGTGACACGGATCAGGCCGTGCCGGTACTCGGCGGTGATGAACATGACCGCCACCACGATCACCAGGATCAGCCCGGTCAGCGCGCTGCCGAGGGGGCGTTCGACGAACGGGCCCTCTATGACCGGCGCGATGTCGCCGACGCCGGTTACGGAGAAGGTGCCGCCGGACTGGCTGGCACGGCCCGGGTGGTGCACCTGCCCGTCGGGCGTGAGGGGGCCGCCGCGGATGTCGTCGTCGCGCCACGTGCCGGACACCTCGCCCTCCAGCTTGACCTGGTCGAACTCGCCGGTGGCCTCGGTGAAGCGGACCGCCGCGATGGACCCGCCGAGATCTCCCCGCGTGACCGTCAGGTCGCCCGGGGAGGCCGCGAACAGCCCGACCTGGACGGTCGCCGGCAGCCCGGCCAGGGATGAGGTGCCGAGGTGAGTCCAGTTCGTGCCGTCGGCGGACTCGTACCCCGTGAGGGTGTCGCCGGAGCGGGTCAGCCGCAGCCAGCGCGCCGACTGCCTGGAGACGCGGCCCGGCCGGCCGGCCACGTCATGGGTGAAGTTGTGCTGCATCCGCACCCCGTGCTCGCCGGTCATCATGACCGCCGCATACGGTGCGCCCCGCCTGGTGCTTTCCTTGATCATGATTCCGGCCTTCGCCCATGGCACGACCCCGGCGATCGTGTTCCGTTGCCCTGGGATGAGGTCGGGCTTGCGGATCTCGCCGGTCAAGGAGGCGAGGCGGGCGGTGATGCTGCCGTCCCCGGCCAGTGACCGGTGCACGAAGAAGAAGGAGTCGTCCACCGCTTCGCCGTCCGGCCCGATCAGAGGCGGTGGGCAGGCGGTCTCGACCGGGCCGGCGCTGCACGAGGAGTGCTCACCGGACGCGGACAGCAGCCCGAGCAGCACGGTGACCAGCGCCGCTGCCGTCATGGCGACCACCCAGCCGCGTACCGTCCTGAACTTGGTCCACTCGGCGCGCAGTAGCCGCCCGAAGCCCCCGCGCCCGGTCCGCGGCTCGGAGCGCTGTGAGATGGTGCTCATCGTGCCGCTCCCCGGTACTCGACCGCGTCGCCGGTGAGGTCCAGATAGGCCTGCTCCAGCGTCACCCGATGCGCCGCCACTTCGGAGAACGGCACCGAGTTCGCGCTGAGGACGGCCACGATGTGCTCGGACGGCAGCCCTGAGACGACAAGAGTGTCGCGATCGGTGGCGGCGATGGTGGCGCCGGCGTGGCCCAGCACTGACATCGCCGCGGAGCGCGCCGCCGTACGCAGTGTGACCCGGCCGCGGGAGGCGGTCGTGATGAGGTCGGCCACACTGGTGTCGGCGATGACGCGGCCCTTGCCCACCACCACGAGATGGTCGGCGGTGTCCTCCAGTTCGCTCATCAGATGGCTGGACACCAGCAGGGTCCGGCCCTGGCCGGCCAGCGACCGCAGGAAGCCGCGCATCCACACGATGCCCTCGGGATCCAGGCCGTTGACCGGCTCGTCCAGCATGAGCACCGGCGGGTCCCCGAGCAGCGCGGCCGCGATGCCGAGCCGCTGCCGCATGCCCAGCGAGAAGCCGCCCGCCTTGCGCCGGGCCGCGGACCGCAGCCCCACGTGTTCGAGCACCTCGTCGACCCGCCTGCCGTCCAGGCCCTGGGAGTGGGCCAGCCACAGCAGGTGGTCGCGCGCGGTGCGACCGGGTTGCAGCGCGGCCGCGTCCAGCAGCGCACCGACGTGGCTGAGCGGGTCGCGCAGGCTTGTGTACGGCTGCCCGCCGATCAGCGCATGGCCCTCGTCGGCCGCGTCCAAGCCGAGGATCACCCGCATCGTGGTGGACTTGCCCGCCCCGTTGGGTCCGACGAACCCGGTGACCTGTCCCGGCAGCACGGTGAACGACATGCCGTCCAGCGCCGTGGTCTGGCCGAACCGCTTGCGCAGCGCGTTGACTTCAATGGTTGCTCGCATGCGACCGGTTGTACGGCCCCGGCCCTAACACGGGCCGAACGGACGCTGTCATATCGCTGTTAGGTCCGGCCCGGCATCCTGGACCCATGAGAAAGTGGCGACGACCGGCACGCACCGTACGACTGCGCTTCACCGTCCTGTACGGAGTCATGTTCCTGCTGTCCGGCGTCGGATTGCTGGCCATCACCAACCTCGTGGGCCTCGGGGGGACACGGGTCACCCAGTCCGCGCCCGCCGGGACTCCGCCGGTCGGGCCGGCCACGCTCGCCGCCGCGTCCGATCGCATCGCGTGGCTCCAGACCCAGCTGTCGGACACTCACGCGGCCCAGTCGCGCCAGCTCCTGATCGGCTCGGCGGTGGCGCTGGCGGTCATGGGCGTGGTGTCGGTCGTGCTGGGCCGGGTCATCACCAGCCGGGTGCTGCGCCCCCTGCGGACGATCACCACGGCCACCCGCCGGATCTCCGCCGACAACCTGCACGAGCGGCTGGCCGCGCAGGGCCCCGCCGACGAGGTCAAGGACCTCGCCGACACCATCGATGAGCTGCTGGAACGGCTGGAGAGCTCGTTCGCCGCGCAGCGGCGGTTCGTGGCCGACGCCTCCCATGAGCTCCGCACTCCGCTGACCACCATGCGCGCGTCCCTGGACGTGGCCCTGGCCAAGCCGGAGCCCGTGCCTGCGCAGACCGCGGCGCTGGCCGACCGGCTCCGCACGGAGCTCGACCAGGTCGACCGGCTACTCGAAGGTTTCCTCATCCTCGCCCGCGCCCAGCACGGCGCCCTGTCCGAGCGCACGACGCTCCCGCTCGGCCGTCTGGCGGCCGACGCCCTGGACGCCCGCGCCGCCGACATCGCCGCCAAGCGGCTCACCGTCCGCTCCGGCTTCGTCCACTCCCCCGGCACCGCCGACGCCCCGGGCACCGCCGACGACGGTGCGTGGACGCAGGGAAACAGCACGCTCCTCACCCGCATGATCGGCAACGTCGTCGACAACGCCATCATTCACAACCGGGAAGGCGGCTGGATCCGAGTCGCCGCCACCGCCGAGGGCACGACGGCTCGGCTCGTGGTCGAGACCGGCGGGCGTGTTCTCGACCAGGAGCAGGTCGATCGGCTGGCCCAGCCCTTCCAGCGACTCGGCGCCGACCGCACCCGCTCCGGTGACGGCTCCGGGCTCGGCCTGTCGATCGTCGCAGCCATCGCCACCGCGCACGGCGGCGCCCTCGACCTGCGCGCCCGGCCGGAAGGCGGTCTCAGAGTCGCCGTCTCGCTGCCCTTGGCCTCCGTGCCGGCGGAGGTTCCGGCATGAGAGTGCTCGTGGTCGAGGATGCCCGCTCCCTCGCCGCCGTGCTCGTCGAAGGTCTGAGCGATCAGGGCATGGCCGTGGACGTGGCCCACGACGGTCTGGAAGCCGCCGCCAAGCTCGACCTCAACGCCTACGACGTGGTCGTCCTCGACCGCGACCTACCGGGCATCCACGGCGACACGCTCTGTCAGATGATCACCGAACGCGACGACCGCGTCATGGTCCTGATGCTGACCGCCGCCGACTCGCCCGTCGACCGGGTCACCGGCCTGACCCTGGGTGCCGACGACTACCTGGCCAAGCCCTTCCACTTCCCCGAGCTGGTGCTGCGCATCCGCGCCCTGGCCCGCCGCCAGCCCTCCTCCCGGCCCCGTACGCTGCGCGCGGCCGGCATCGAGCTCGATCCGCTGCGCCGCACCGCCACCCGCGACGGCCGTCACCTGGACCTGTCCGTCAAGGAGTTCGCCCTGCTCGAAGCACTCCTCCGCGCCGCCCCCGCCTTCCTCAGCGCCGAGGACCTGCTCGAACAGGTATGGGACGAGCACGCGAACCCGCTGACCAACACCGTCACGGTCACCATCGGCCGCCTCCGCCGCAAACTCGGTGAGCCTCCGGCCATCACCACCACGCCCGGCGTGGGGTATCGGATCACCACCGCCTGACCTCCGCGGCGAAACCGTGATCCGATCCCCCGGCGGACCGACTGCTCAGGAGGCCGGGCGGTGGCCGCTCTTGGCCCGCTGGATGAGCTCGTAGACGCAGGCCGACGGCCTCCAGCGCCTCCTGGACCAGCCGCCGGCGCTCGGCCTTGGGGACCTTCTTCTCCTTCAGCGGGAGCTCGACCCGGCGACGCACCGCAGCAGGGTGGTCTTGCCCGCGCCCGAAGGCGGACGTCCAGCATCGCGGTGGAGGTCTCCGGGCGCGCGGCGGCGCCGATGGGCGTGGTGGTCATCTCAGCCCTCTCGCTGTGACATGCGCAGTCCGGTGTACCAGCTCAGCAACCGGGCCTCTACCACCCGGAAGAGCATCGACAGCACGAAGGCCGCCGTGTCACCGGGGAGGCGTCACTCGATCACGGGGGTGCCGTGGGTGTGGAACGACTCGATGGTCTTCAGTCCCCACGCCTGGCCCTTGGCGCGCTCCGCCTGCGTCCACGTGATGACCTCCCAGTCGGGGGCCAGGATCAGCCGGGCGCCGGCGTTGCACAGTTCGACGCGGTTGCCGCCGGGCTCCCAGACATAGAGGAAGAACGTCTGCTGGATGGCGTGCTTGTGGGGGCCGGTCTCGATGTGGATGCCCGCCTCGAGGAAGACGTCGGCGGCCCGCAGGATGTCCTCGCGGGTGTCGGTAGCGAACGCCACGTGGTGCAGGCGTCCCCGCGCGCCGAGCCAGTCGGAGGTGTAGACGATGTCGTAGGAGTTGTCGCTGACCGAGTACCAGATGGCGGCCGTCTCACCGTCGTCGGTGACGATCCGCTCGGTGGCCCGGGCGCCCAGTGTGCTGGACATGAAGGCGGAGGCGGCCGGCACGTCGGAGGCGAGGAAGTTCACGTGGTCGAGCCGCCGGACGTTGGCCCCCCTGCCGGGGAAGGCCGAGGCCTGGTTCTTCAGCGACGGCCGGTGCTCCTCGGTGGGGACATACCTCTCCGTCTCGTAGTACAGGCCCAGGTCGTGGCCGTCCGGGTCGGTGAAGAGGTAGACCGGCCCGAGCCCGAACTCCGACTCGCTCCACCCCATGCCGAGACCGTCCTCCTCGATGGCCTCGACCCGCCGCCGGAGCGCCTCCGGACTCGCCGCCCGCAGGAACGTCCGGCCGGCTCCGGCCCGGTCCCCGCCAGTGATCTTCACGGTGTACCGCTCGTAGTCGTCCCACGCGTGCACATAGATCGAGTCGCCCTCCCGGTGGACCTCCTTCATCGCCATCAGGTCGACGAAGAAGTCACGGGTGTCCTCCGGCACCGAGGTGAAAAGCTCTACCGAGCCCACGTGGGCGATGTCGCGGAACGCTTCTGGCCGCATCGGATCTCCTCTTGATCTGCTGGTCTCGTCGGTCTGCTGAGCCGGTCGGATGCTCGATCCGCACGGTGTCCCCCGGTGCCGTGCGCGCGCCCGCCCCACCGGCCGCCCCGCAGGCCACCCCGCAGGCCACCCCGGCGGCCACCGAGCCCTCGACGAGGACGGCGGTGGCGACCGAGACCGCCCCCAGGACGCCGATGGAGGTGTGGACCCGGTGCGGGATGAAGGTCCGGGTCGAGATGACGCCCCCGTCGCGGGGCGGGGCCACCAGGGTCATCTTGGGCACCGTGGTCGCGCGCACGTCGCCCAGCCCCATGAGCTCACCCGCCCGCAGGCGGATCTCCTCGACCTTCGCCTTCAGCGTCGCGTCGCCCTCCAACTCGGAGGGGGACTCGTAGCCCGTCACCCCGAGCGACCCGGCGGCCATCAGCACGACGGTCCCGGAGCCGGAAGACGCTTCACCCGACCGGCTTTTGCCGGTTCGGCAACAGAACTTGGCTCAGGCCCACGCCGTGGAGCATCCTCTGGCACATGACGACGGACCAACAGTTCTGGGACACGAGGTACGCCGGCAAGGACCGGCTGTGGAGCGGCAAGCCCAACCCCGCCCTGGTCAGGGAGACGTCCGGGCTGGCCCCGGGCCATGCTCTCGACCTGGGCTGCGGGGAGGGCGCGGACGCGATCTGGCTGGCGTCGAGAGGCTGGCGGGTCACCGCCGTCGACATCTCCGGCGTGGCCCTCGAACGGGCGGCGGCCCACGCCGCGGCGGCGGGCGTGGCCGACCTGATCGACTGGCAGCGGCACGACCTCGGCCACACCTTCCCCGAGGGCGGCTTCGACCTCGTCTCAGCCCAGTTCCTGCACTCCCACGGTGACATGCCACGCGAGCGGATCCTGCGCACCGCCGCCGAGGCGGTCAACCCAGGTGGTGGTGTGCTGCTCATCGTGGGGCACTCGGAGGGGCAGCCGGGTCACGAGGATCACGCGGACCTGCACCTGCCCACGCCCGGCGAGGTGCTGCGGTCGCTGGAGCTCACGGACGAGCAGTGGGAGGTGCTGGTCAGCGAGGAGTTCACGCAGCCGTATCCGGGCCCCGACGGCGAGGAACACACCCGGACCAACAACACCCTCAAGGTCAGGCGGCTCTAAGCCGTGTTCGGAGTTTGAATCTTTGGGCGGTCGGAGGCTTCTCGGATGCCTCGCAGGTGAAGCCCGGCCAGGTAGCTCTCGGGGGTCTTGTCGAAACGAAAGGCCAGAGCGAATCCAGTTCCGCACCCCACACGCCGTCAGGACTTGCGGAGGCCGGCGAACTGCAGGCCGGCGAAGCCCGCTACCACCACCGCCTGGGCAATCACCAGGGCGATGCCCAGTCCGGTGAGGGGGAACCACCCGGCGATCAGCACCTCCGCGCTGGCGATCACCCAGGCCACGTTGACCGCCATCACCGTGATAACCGCTGCCCGGTTCACCGCAGGCCGCGAGGCGAGGTACAGCAGGAACCCGGCGAAGGCCACCAGGAAGGCCCCGACCGGCACCAGCATGGCCGCGGGCAGGCCGAACATCGAGCCGAAGATCGCAGCGGCGGCCAGATAGACGAGCCCGTTGGCACCCGACCCGATGGCGTCCTGCTTGAGCGCGAACCGCAGCAGCTTGGCCTCGGCCTTGGCGGGAGCGGTGGAGGGGGAGGCAACGGCGGCCATGATCAGATCCTTTCGTCGTACGGGA
This sequence comes from Nonomuraea sp. NPDC048916, assembly GCF_040649575.1. Lineage (NCBI taxonomy): Bacteria > Bacillati > Actinomycetota > Actinomycetes > Streptosporangiales > Streptosporangiaceae > Nonomuraea > Nonomuraea sp. NPDC048916. The sequence goes on along the minus strand of NZ_JBEZFS010000031.1, from coordinate 25,639 downwards.
CGCTGTCGTCCCTGTGCCAGCGAAATTACGCAGGTCAGCGCCGCGTCGAATCTGTCATCGTGACGGTAGTGCACAGTCATGGTCACCGGCTCGCGCCCAGGCATGCTCTCGCGGAGCGAAGGTCTCGAGGCCATGATCGGCGTGGCTGCGGCCGCCCGCCCGCGCACCCGCCCCGGCGCGGTCGCCGCCGACAAGGCCTCCTCCTGCCGCGCCAATCGCGTCTACCTGCGCAGACGCGGCATCCGGGCGGTCATCCCGCAAAGACGGACCAGGTCGCCAACCGCAAGAAGCGAGGCCCGCGCGGAGGCCGCCGACCCGAACGCGCTCGTATTCGCTACGGTCAGCCGGCGCGGCGGGAGCGGACCAGAACCAGCCCGCCGAGGAGCATGCCGATCAGCCCCACCACCAGGGCCACGAAGCCCCCGACTATTCCGTAGCCGGTGCCGGGACCACCCTCGGCGGCGGCCACGACCAGCCCGCCGATGACCGCGCCGGCCAGCCCCGCCACCAAGGCCACGATGGCCCCCCTTCTGCCGGAGCCGCTGCCGATCCGACCGGCGGAGCGGGCCAGAGCCAGCCCGCCGATGACCACGCCGGCTATCCCCAGCACCGCGCCCACCGCGGACCAGAGACGCCCGGCGGTCATGTCGTAGGAACTGACGTCGGCCGGCTGGACCAAGACGTCCGCGGCCGCCGGCGCGGCAAGCCCGAAACCTCCGAGCAGGGCGGCCGCGGCCACGGCAAGCACGAATCGGACTGACATGAAGTGCTCCTTCTCTTCTACGACTGGACGTCGTCTGATCATGTCCGCCGGACCCACCCCTGGTCGTCCGGCGGACGCAGGCAATTCGCGCTGCCGCCGATGCCACAGCCGGCTGCCGCGGATGTCGCAGGAGCCGCGAAGGTACCGCGTACGCGGTAGCCGGCCGATCGTCCGCGCGCAGGAGTCGCCCGCGCGGATATCCGGCTAAGGTGCGCGCATGAGTACAGGACGGTCCGGTGTCCCGGCCGGCGTCAAAGACTGGGCGATCGCCGTCTGCGTGGCGGCGGCGCTGCTGGTCACCGGGCTGTCCGGGCCGAACTCCGCCACGAACCTCGACCTACTCGGCTACGCGCTGCTGGCGGCCGGCGGCCTGGCGCTGGCCGCGCGCCGCCGGGCTCCGGTTCCCGTCCTGGCCGTCACCGGGCTGTGCGCGGTGGGTTACCAGGCGGCCGGTTTCGACGTGCCCGCCGTCGCGTACCTGTTCGCGGTGTACGCCGCCGTACGGGCGGGACACCGCACCGTCACGGTGGCGGCGAGCGTGACCATGCTGGCCGCTCTCCCCTTCGCGGCCCTAGTTTCGGGCCTGCACAACACGGGCGAGGCGTTCGCGCAGGCCCGAGGCGCCCTCGAGATCGCCTGGCTGGTCGCGGCCGGCGCCGCGGGTGAAGCGCTGCGACAGGCCGAGCGGCGGGCGGAGGAAGCCGAGCGCACCCGGGAGGAGACCGCGCGGCGCCGCGCCGACGAGGAGCGGCTGCACATCGCGCGGGAGTTGCACGATTCGCTCACCCACCAGATCTCGATCATCAAGGTGCAGGCCGAAGTCGCCGTCCACGTGGCCCGCAGGCGTGGCGAACAGGTGCCGGAGGCCCTGCTGGCGATCCAGGAGGCCGGACGTGAGGCGACCAGGGAGCTGCGCGCGACCCTGCAGGCGCTGCGCGACGACGACACGACCCCGCCGCGTGGGCTCGACCACGTCCCGGAGCTGGTGGAACGGGCCCGTTCCGTCGGCCTGGACGCGACGCTGACGATCGAAGGGCAACGACACGACGTGCCGGCCGCGGTGAGCCGGACCGCCTACCGGATCGTTCAGGAGTCGCTCACCAACATCGCCCGGCATGCCGCCGCCGCCACCGCGTCGGTCCAGATCGACGTCCGTCCGGACGCCCTGGCGATACGCGTCGATGACGACGGCAAGGCCACACCCGGCACCGCCCCGGTGCCCGGCGTCGGGCTGCTCGGCATGCGCGAACGTGTCACCGCCCTCGGCGGTCGCCTGCGCGCGGAGCCGCGCGGCGATGGAGGCTTCACCGTCCAGGCCGAACTCCCTGTGGACCAGACGTCGTGATCCGTGTCCTGCTGGTCGACGACCAGCCGCTCCTGCGCAGCGGATTCCGCGCGCTTCTCGACCTCGAAGACGACATCGAGGTGGTGGCCGAGGCCGGCGACGGGATGGAGGGCCTGGCTCTGGCCAGGGAACTCCTGCCCGACATCGCTCTCATCGACATCCAGATGCCGATCGTCGACGGCATCGAGGCGACCCGGCGCATCGCCGCGGACCCGGCCCTGGCCGGGGTGCACGTCGTCATCCTGACCAACTACGGCTTCGACGAATACGTCTTCAACGCGCTGCGCGCCGGCGCAGCCGGATTCCTCGTCAAAGACATCGTGCCCGAGGACTTCCTGCACGCCGTGCGCGTCGCCGCGCGCGGCGACGCGCTGCTGGCACCTTCGATCACCCGCAAGCTCATCAACCGGTACGTCACCCAGCCGCTCAGCACCGGCACCTACACAGGGCTGGAAGAGCTGACCAACCGCGAACGCGAGGCCGTCACCCTGGTCGGGCAGGGCCTGTCCAACGACCAGATCGCGGACCGCATGGTGATCAGCCCGCTGACCGCGAAAACCCACGTCAACCGAGCCATGGCCAAGCTCCACGCCCGCGACCGCGCCCAGCTCGTGGTCTTCGCCTACGAATCCGGCCTGGTAGCCCCGCGCGGCGGCTGAACTCGACGCGCCGCCGATGGATGAGATATAGGGGGGAAGCGGATCACTCCGGGGTGCGGCGGGCCAGGGAGCGGATCTGGGCCTGGGTCAGCTCGCCGGCCTCGCGCAGCGCGGCCACGTACGCCGAGACGCCGGAGCGGTGGAACCGGACCGCGGGCACGGCGACGGTGAACGCGGCGACGGCCTTGCCCGCCGGATCGTGGATGGCCACGCCGACGCCGCTCACCCCTTGTTCGGTCTCCTCGGTGTTCATGCCGTAGCCGCGTCTGCGGACGGTCGCGAGCTGGCTCTTCAACGCGGCCAGCGTGGCGATCCTGGCGGTGGGCCAGGGCGGCAGGCCGCCCCGGTGCAGCATCTCCAGGTCGGCGTTGCTCAGCTCGGCGAGCAGGGCCTTGCCCCCGGCCGAGCAGTAGGCGGGCATCAGGTCGCCGACGCGCACGCCGACCCGGAGCGGGGCGTCGCACTCGACCCCGTCGATGAACTTGATGCTCCACCGTTGCAGCACCATCAACTGGACGGTCTCGCCGACGGCGGCGTGCAGGTGGTCGAGCCCGGCCCGGGCCACCGCCCTGATCTCGCTCGTGCTCAGGGCGGTCTCGTGCCGGTGGCTGATCGCCGGGCCCGCGTGGTATCGGCGATCCCGGTCCTGTACGGCGAAGCCGCGATGGATCAGCGCGCCGAGCAGCCGGTGTGCGGTGGAGGGCGCGACGTCGAGGCGCTCCGCCGCGGCCTTGACGGTCAGTGGTTCGCCATGCCGGAGCATCTCGACCAGGCGTAGTGCCCGGTCGACCGATTCCAGCGGCGACGCCGACTCGGGGGTGCCCATCGCCGTTTCCTCTGCTTCGCTTCCTCTGATTCGCTTCCGCTACTTCACGTCCGCTCCGCTGTGAGCCGGAGCAGCCGGACCGCGTTGTCCTTCATGACCAGCGTGCGTACCTCGTCCTTGATCTCCAGCTTGTCGAAATCGGACAGCCACCGGTCCGGGGTGAGCAGCGGGTAGTCGGAGCCGAACAGCACCTTGTGCTTGAGCAGCGAGTTCGTCTGGCGGACGAGCTGCGGCGGGAAGTACTTGGGCGACCAGCCGCTGAGGTCGATGTAAACGTTCGGCTTGTGCGTGGCTATCGAGATCTGCGCGTCCACCCAGGGCACGGCCGGGTGGGCCATGACGATGTCCAGGCCGGGGAAGTCGGCCGCGACGTCGTCGAGCAGCATCGGGTCGGCGTACCGCAGCTTGATGCCCCGGCCGCCGGGGAGCCCGCCGCCGATGCCGGTCTGGCCGGTGTGGAACAGCGCGACCACCCCCAGCTCCTCCAGCGCCGCGTACAGAGGATAGAACTCGGCGGAGTTCGGCTCGAACGCCTGCATGCTGGGGTGGAACTTGAAGCCGCGCACGCCGTACTCCTCGACCAGGCGGCGGGCCTGGGCGACGGCGGCCGCGCCGCGGCGCGGGTCCACGGACCCGAACGGGATGAGCACGTCCGCGTGCTCCGCGGCCTGTTCGGCGATCTCCTCACTGGACAGCGCCGGGTGGTTCATCCCGGTCGAGGCGTCCACGGTGAAGACGACGGCGGCCATGTTCCGCTCGCGGTAGTAGGCGGCCAGCTCGTCGATGGTCGGCGTGCGGTTGTCGCCGGACTTGAAGTACTTCGCGGAGGCGGCGAGCAGTTCGTCGTCGAGCGCGAAGTGCCGGTGGTCGCGGTCGGCCTCGATGTGGGTGTGCACGTCGATGGCCACGAGGCCCGCGAGGTCGATGGCGGGTTCGTAGCGGGCGGTCATGCTTCTCCCTGCGTGTGAGTGCGCTGATGGGCGAGGTCGGCGAAGGCGGTGAGCGCGTCGGGGTCGGCGACCGCGTCCATGTTGACCACGGTCTGCGGCGCCTCGCCACCCAGGATCCGCTTAACCGGGAGTTCCAGCTTCTTGCCGGTCTGGGTGTACGGGACCTTCGCCAGCCGCAGGATCCGGTCCGGGACGTGCCGGGGCGAGAGCCCGGTGCGGACCGTCCGGACGATCGTGTCCCGCAGCGTGTCGTCGAGCGGCCCGCCGCCGGAGGGGACGACGAACAGCAGCAGTTCGCCGGGCCCGCCCTCCGGGTCCTCCAGGTGGACGACCAGGCTGTCCGCGACGCCGTCGATCTCCTCCACCGCCCGGTAGAACTCGGCGGTGCCGAGCCGTACGCCGCCGCGGTTGAGCGTGGCGTCGGAACGGCCGGTGATCACGCTGCTGCCCAGCTCGCTGAACCTGATCCAGTCGCCGTGCCGCCACACCCCGGGGTAGGTGCCGAAGTACGCGTCACGGTAGCGGCTGCCGTCGTGATCGCCCCAGAAGCCGACCGGCATGGACGGCATGGGTGAGGTGATCACCAGCTCGCCCAGCTCACCGACCACGACGCCGCCCTTCTCGTCGTACGCCTTGGCGTCCACGCCGAGGCTGGGGCCGGACATCTCGCCAAGCCAGACCGGCTGCTCGGGGCTGCCCTGCACGATGCCGGTGCACACGTCGGTGCCGCCGCTGCCCACGTTGAGCAGCACGTCGTCGCCGAACTGCTCGTGGATCCACCGGTAGCCCTCGGCGGCCAGCGGGCTGCCCACCGCGCCGATCTGCCGAACGCTGGACAGGTCGAAGTCGCGGCCCGGGTTGAGCCCGGCCTTGCGGCACGCCATCAGGTAGGGCGGGCTGATGCCCATCAGCGTCGTCCTGGTGCGCTCCGCGAGCCGCCACTGGAAGTCCAGGTCCGGATAGGTCGGGTCGCCGTCGATCAGGACGACCGAGCTGCGGGTCAGCAGCGCGGAGACCAGCATGTTCCACACCATCCACGCTGTGGTGGAGAACCACAGCAGCCGGTCGCCCGGCTGGAGGTCCCACTGGAACGCGTGGTTCTTCAGGTGCTCCAGCAGCACGCCGCCGTGACCGTGCACGATCGGCTTGGGCTTACCGGTCGTCCCCGAGGTGAACAGCACGCACAGCGGGTGGTCGAACGGCACCGGCTCGAACACCGGCTCGAACGCGGGCTCGTACACCGGCTCGCCGAGCAGCCCCGCCCAGGACAGCGTCCCCGGCAGGTCCTGCGCGCCGTTCGGCACGTGCACGACGTGCTTGAGCGTCGGCAGCCCGGCCCTGATCTCCTCGACCGCCGCCCTGCGGTCGACGTGCTTGGCGCCGTAGGTGTACTCGGAGACGGTGAGCAGCACGGTCGGCTCGATCTGCTCGAACCTGTCCACGATGCCGGCCGGGCCGAACTCGGGGGAACAGCTCGCCCACACCGCGCCGAGACCGGCGGCGGCCAGGAACGCCACCATGGTCTCCGGGATGTTCGGCAGGTAGGCCACGACCCGGTCGCCCCGGCCGACGCCCAGCCGGCGCAGGCCCGCCTGAGCCCTGGCCACCTGGGCGCGCAGGTCGCCGAAGGTCAGCTCGATCGGCGGCCGGTTCTGCGAGTGGGCCACGATCGCCACCGTGTCCGCGTCCTCCGGCAGGCCGAACGCGTGCTCGGCGTAGTTGAGCGTGGCCCCGGGGAACCACTCGGCGCCCGGCATCTCCCTGTGGCCGAGCACCTTCTCGTAGGGCGTGCGCGCCTTGACGCCGAAGTAGTCCCAGATCGTCGCCCAGAACCCTTCGAGGTCGGTCACCGACCAGCGCCACAGCTCGTCCCAGCCGGAGAACGGCAGCCAGCGCTCGGTCTCCAGCCAGCGCAGGTAGCGCCGCACGCCGGAATCACGTGAGGAGTCGTACGGTGGGGACGTCAGCGGTTCGAGACCCGCGGCGGCGGAGCGGGCGGCCAGGTCCGCCGTGGGGCTAGCCATGACGGTGACCTCCGCGCCCGTGACCGTCGGCCGATCCGGCGGGCGCCCGGCTTTCCGCTCCGATGGAACCGGTGATCCACGACATCAGGCCCGCGCCCGCGTCGAACGCCGGGGCGCGCTTGACCGAGCTCCACACGGTCTCCGGGCGGCACTGGAGCAGCACCAGGTTGGCGTCCCGCGGCAGGTCCTCGTCGACGGCGAACTCGATGTCCTGCGGCCCGCCCTGGAGCTGTTCGAGCCTGCGGCCGAGCGCGGCCAGGGCGAGCACCTCATGGTCCTCCAGGGAGAGCCGCTCCCTGCGGTCCTCCGGCACCGGCACGGACCGGTCGCCCCTGCGATACTCCACCCGCTTGTCGCCCAGGGCGCGCATGTCCAGGCTGAGCGAGACCTTGTTGACCACGTACCGGTCCGGGGTGACCTCGCCGCCGACGACGGACAGGCCGAGGCCCCAGTTCGATTCGAGGACGATCCTGGACCGGTCGCCGCTGATCGGGTCGAGCGTGAACATCACGCCCGCCGACCTGGCGCGGACGGTCTTCTGCACCACGACCGCCATCTCGACCGTCCGCAGGTCGATGCCGCGCTCCAGCGCGTACGACAGCACCCGGCCGGCGAACACGCTCAGATAGCAGCGGTGCACGTAGGCCAGCACGTCCTCAGCGCCGACCACATCCACCCAGGTCTCGAACTCCCCGGCGAAGCTGTCGCCGCCTGAGTCCTCGGCGGTGGCGCTGGACCGGACGGCCACCGGGACGTCGTCGCGGCCGATCCGCGCGTTCAGCTCGGCGTACGCGCGGCGCACCTCGTCGGCGACCCGCGCCGGCAGCGGCGCCCGGCTCAGCCGCTCGGTCAGCGCCCGCTCCGCCGCGTCGTACGTGGGCCGGTCGTCCGGATCCACCTGGCCGAGGATGCGCCGGACGTCGTCACGAAGCCCGTTCTCGTCCAGGAAGTCGCGGTAGGCGGCGGCGGTCACCGTGAAACCGGGCGCGACCGGCAGGCCGGCGGCGGTCATCTCGGCCAAGCCGAGCGCCTTGCCGCCGACCTCGCGCACGTCGCGGCACGTCTCCGACTCGAACGGAACCGTGTAGACCGCGGTCATTCACCCACCTCCGGCAGGATCGTCACGACACCGGTGTCGCCATCGACCCGGACCCGCTGACCGGTCTTCAGCGTCGCCGTGGCGAAGCCGGTGCCCACCACCGCGGGCAGGCCGTACTCACGGCAGACGATGGCGGCATGGCTCATCATCCCGCCGATGTCGGTGACCACGCCGACCGCGACGGAGAACGCCGCCGCCCAGGACGGCGCGGTGATCGACGCGACCAGGATCTCGCCGGGCTGGAGCAGCCCGAGGTCGTTCTCGGTGCGCAGCACCCGCACCACGCCCTCGACCGTGCCGGGACCGCCGGGGATGCCGGTGAGCCGGCCGTCGTTGCCGCTCGCCGCGCCCAGCCACTCCTGCACCCGCTCGGTGGTGACCCCGTAGTTCATCACGGCGAACGGGTCGGTCACCTGCTCCGGCGGGATGCCGTACGCGGGGGGCGCCACCTGGCTCCGCAGGGCGGCCACGATGCCGCGGCGGCGGCCGATCTCGGCCTGCCACCGCTTGGAGCCGCGGGCCGGGACGCCGATCGCCCAGGACTCGACGACGTCGAACAGGACGGTGTCCAGCTCGAAGCGGTTCAGGTAGAACACATCATCACGCTCCCGGGTGAACCCGGCCGACACCAGCAGGTCGCCCAGCTCCCAGGCCTTCTCCCAGAAGACCGCGTGCGCCCAGTGCTCGACGTAGATGTTGTGCTCCTCGATGTACGGGAACACCATCCGGGCCAGGTTGAGCAGCGCGTCGAACTGGGGGGCCTCGTCCTCGGTGAGCAGCGCGCGGTACTCGGTGACCAGCCGATCCCGCTCCTCGCGCAGCCTGGCCACCGGGCGGCTGATGTCCTCACCGGCCTGGATCTTCGCGACGTACCGCGCGATTCCGGTCAGCGGAATGGACAGGTTGGCCGCCCAGGTGTCCTGGTCATGGGTGAATCCGTACTCGGCGAAGTAGTTGAACCAGGGGTTCTTGGCCTTCTCGAACGCCTCCAGCCAGACCTGGCCGTTCTCGGTCCCGGACAGCGCGTCCAGCAGCTCGCCGGCGGGTGACGCGGCGGTGAACCCGGCGAACCGCTCCGCCAGGTCCAGCTCGCGGGCCAGCGCGGCCAGCCCGCGCAGCTCGTCGTCCGGACGGAACGCCAGCACGTCCACGCCCGCGACCATCCGAGCCACGTCCTGCTCGCTGATCTGCGGGAACGCCTGGCGGCAGAACTGGAAGAAGGTGATGTAACCGCCGTAGCCGAGGTTGAGGAACTCGAAGTGGTACTGCCAGACGAGAAAGAACTCGTCGATCAGGCGGTGGTAGTTCTCGATGACGTCCCACGACACCGACCGGCCGCGGGCCTCGGTGACCACCTCGACCGGGTCCAGCTCGGGAAGCGGCACGAACTTCAGGGTCCGCATGGACTCGATCGCGGCCAGCATCTTCTCTTTCCAGCGGCCGTACAGCTCGTCCCAGTTGGCGTAGTAGTAGCCCGCGCGCTCCTGGAAGAACGCGGCCCTCCGCCCGATCTCCTCCGGGTCGGTCACGGCGATCGGCGAGATGTACACGTAGCCGTTGACGACCCGCACGTCAAGGCCGAGCGAGGTCGGCAGCACGAAGATCCGGGTGCTGTTCTGGCCGGCGCCCAAGTAGACCGCCTCGGCGCCGATGCTGTCGAACGGATGGACTCCGCGCGACCAGTGCATGGTGTCGGCGAACCAGAACCGCGAGTTCTCCTCCTCGCGAGTCTCCTCGCTCGGCACGAGGAAGTACGGATACATCGACTCCCAGCCCGTGGCGCCGTCGGGGGTCTGGGCCTCGTCGAAGAAGGGGAACCTGTGATGATCGTTGGTGGTCATGCCGTGACTCCTTCGGACTGAGTGAGGTGGGGGGTGAGGAGCCGATAAAGCTCCGCGACGTCGGCGTACGCCGCGTCCGGTCGTTCTTCCTGTGACACGCCGTCGAGCCGCTCAGGCGTGGTCGCCCCGCTGAGGACGAGAAGGGCGTGCGCCCCCATGTGCCGCGCCAGCCGCACCTCGACGAGAGCGTCGCCGACGACGGCGACGCGGCCCGGCGGCCGGCCGAGCCGGAGGGCCAGCGTCGCGGCCAGGGCGGGCGAGGGCTTGCCGAGCACCCGCGGCTCGGCGCCCGCCACCCAGCCGATCGCGTTGGCGATCGCCGCGGAGACGCAGATGGACTTGCCGAGCCCGCCGTGGAACCAGCGGACGTCCACCGTGGTGTAGAAGGCGGCACCCGCATCCACCGCGAGCCCGGCCGCGTTCAGCTCGCCCGTCCCGTACGAGCGGGCCGCGCCGACCACGACCACGTCGGCCAGGTCCCGGTCGCCCGGGTCCGCCGGCGTGACGCCCAGGCGCCGCAGCGGGTCGCGCAGGCCCTCCCCGCCGAGGACGAGCACCCGGGCGCCGGGGTGCTCCCTGGCGATGAAGTCGGCCGCCGCGCTGCCCGCGGTGACGAGGTGGTCGTCGTCGATGTCGAACCCCTGCGCGCGCAGGTGCTCGGCGTACGTCCCGGGCGGCTGCTCGGAGGCGTTGGTGCACACCACCACCTCGTGACCGGCCGCCTTCAGCGCGGACACGAACGGCACGGCGTCCGGCATCGGCGTGCCGCCCGCGCCGCCCGCGTGGGCGGTGCGCATCAGGCAGCCGTCCACGTCGAGCACCCAGGCGTCGATCGCGTGCAGCGGTCCTGTCATCGGGCCTCCTCGGAAGCGTTCCTGGTCAGGTCGAGCCGGGTGTCGCCCAGGTGGATGGAGACCGTGGTGAGCCTCGGCCGGTCCTCCACCGACCTGAGCAGGCTCCGCAGCGTTGACACCGGCGAGGATCCGCGTGCCGCGACCATGGCGTCCACCTGTTCGGTGGGCATGACCGCGCGGAGCAGCAGATCCTCGTCGCTGGTGGTCTCGCCGAACCGCTTGCGCAGTTCGGCCACCGTGATGTCGGAGCTGCCGTCGTCGGCCGGGCGGCTGCCGCGCCTGGTGCTGAGCGCCCGGTCGAGGAGATCCTGGTTCACCGGGCCGGGCAGCGGGCCGAAGTCGCCGCGCAGCAGGTCGACGACCTCGTCGGAGATCTGCCGGTACCGCTCGCCGGTGATCACGTTCAGCGTGGCCTGGGTGACGATGTATTGGGCGAACGGCGTCATGACGATCGGCCAGCCCAGGTCTTCCCGGACCCGTACGGACTCCTCGATCACGGCCGGGACCAGCTCGGAGCGGCCCAGCTCGCCGAGCTGGCGGGCCAGGGTGGACTGGACGCCGCCCGGGATGGTGTGCCGGTAGTAGTCCTCGTCGTACTCGGCCGGCACCCCGGCGGGCAGCCGCTTGATCTTGGCCTGCCTGGTCAGATAGGCCGAGGCCCGGTCCATCGCGCCGAGGTCCACGTCCACCCGGTGGCCGCGGGCGCGCAGGTTTCGGACCAGCCGCTGCGCGGCCGGGTGCGAGTTGCCGTTCGCCAGCGGCGGCAGCGCGCAGTGGATCGTGTCCATCCCGTGGTCGGCGGCGGTCAGCGCGGTCAGCGGAGACAGCCCGGTCGTGCTGTGGCTGTGCAGCTCGTTCAGCCGCAGCCGCGACAGCTTCGACTGGAGCATCGGCACCAGCGTGGACAGCCGCTCCGGGGTGAGCAGCCCGGCCGGGTCCTTGAGGTAGACGTCGTCGATGTCAGGACAGTCGTCCAGCTCGGCGATCCGCCCGGCGTAGTAGGCGTCGGTGTGCACCGGGCTGGTCGTGTAGCAGACGCCGCCCACGATCTCCTCGAACCCCGCGCGCCGCGCCATCGCGGCCATCCGCTTGGCGCCGGCCATGTCGTGCATCGGGTCGATGATCCACAGTCTGGTCACCCCGTTGCGTACGAGCAGCCGGAAGGCCAGCTCGAACAGGACGTCCGGGGTCCGGTAGAAGGTGATGAACCGCTTGCCGGTGGTGAGGAAGCCGAGCCTGGTGTTCGGCATGCGGTCGCGGGCGGCGCGCAGCCGGGCCCACGGGTCCTCCTTGTGGAACCGCACGGCCACCGCGAGCAGTGTGCTCGACGCGATCTCCACCGCCCGGTAGCCGACCTGGTCGAGCAGAGGCGCGACCCCCTCGACCATCCTGGTCGTCAGGCCGACGGCGCCCCAGAGGCTCTGGTTGCCGTCGCGCAGCGACACGTCGATGAGATTGATGTCCGTCATTCACTCGTTCCGATCGCCGAGCAGATCATTGAACCGGTCGTTCAGCCAGTGCGTGGTCACGGTCCCGGCCAGGAAGTCGCCGTGCCGGGTGATGCTCCGCAGCAGGTCGCGCGACGTGGTGACGCCGCCGATCTCGAAGTCGGCCAGCGCGTCGCCCAGCCGGGCCACCGCCGAGGCCCGGTCAGGGCCCCAGGCGACGAGCTTGCCCATCAGCGCGTCGTAGAAGGGCGGGAAGTCGTACCCCTCGTAGATGTGCGAGTCGAGCCGCAGGCCGCCGCCGACGGGGGGCCGCCACCGCTTGACCGTCCCGGGGGAGGGCCGCAGCAGGTGGCACGGGTCCTGGGCGGTGATCCTGGCCTGGATCGCGTGCCCGCTGAGCCGCACGTTCTCCTGGCGGACCGAGAGTGGCTCGCCCAGCGCGGCGAGGAGCTGCTCTCGGACCAGGTCCACTCCGGTGACGGCCTCGGTGACCGGGTGCTCCACCTGGAGCCGGGGGTTGACCTCCAGGAAGCTCAGCTCGTCGCGGCGCACGTCGTACAGGAACTCGACCGTGCCGAGCCCGACGTAGTCCAGTGCCCGCGCGATCCGCAGCGCGCTGTCGTGCAGCCGCTCCCTGGTGGCCTGCGGCAGCGCCGCGCAGGGCGCCTCCTCGATCATCTTCTGGTAGCGGTACTGCACCGAGCACTCCCGCTCGCCCAGGTGGATCCGGTTGCCGTGCCGGTCGCCGAGGATCTGCACCTCGACGTGCTTGGCGTCGGTGACGTACCGCTCCAGGAAGACCGTGCCGTCGCCGAAGGCGGCCTCGGCCTCGGCGGAGGCCGGCGCCCACGCCTCGGCCAGCCCGGCGTCCGACTCGACCAGCTTCATGCCGCGCCCGCCGCCGCCGTACGCCGCCTTGATCAGTACGGGGTACCCGATGCGGGCAGCCAGCTCGGCCGCCTCGGCGACGGAGGCGGCGTAACCGCCGGCGGAGACCGGGACGCCGAGGGACTCGGCCAGTTCGCGGGCCGACAGCTTGTCGCCGAGCGTTTCGAGCGCCTCCGGGGAGGGCCCGACGAAGGTCAGCCCGTTCGCCGCGCATTCCCGGGCGAAGTCCGCCCGCTCGGACAGGAACCCGTACCCGGGGTGGACGGCGGTGCAGCCGGTGGAGATGGCGGCGTGCAGCACGGAGGGGATCGACAGGTAGCTGCCGGTGGCGTGCGGGCCGCCGAGGACGACCACCTGCCCGGCGCGGCGCGCGGCCAGCGTGTCGCGGTCGGCGCTGGAGACGCCGAGCACGGTCTCGAAGCCGAGCCGGTCGCACGCCTCGACGATGCGCAGTGCGACCTCCCCGCGGTTGGCGACGAAGACCCGCTGCCGCACGCGGTCGGCCTGACGGCTCACGCGATCGTCCTGACGGCGAACAGCGGGCCGCCGAACTCGACGAGTTCGCCGTCTCCGGCGAAGACCTTGGTCACCTCGCCGGAGACCCCGGCGGGCACGGAGTTCATGAGCTTCATGACCTCGACGATGCACAGCACCGAGTCGGGCTCGACCTTGTCGCCGATCTCGACGTACGGGGGCTCGCCGGGCTTGGGGGCGCGGTAGAACGTGCCGAGCAGCGGGGCCGTGATCACGATCTCGCCCTCGTCCGGTTCCACGGCCGTCCGGGCCGGGGCGCTCGCGGGGGTCTTCACGGGAGTTCTCAACCCGGCGGGGGCGGCCGGCACGGTGGCGGCCCGCACCGGCGCGGCGGCGGTAGCAGCCGGTGCGGCCGGCGCGGCGAGGTCGGGTGGAACGTTCCCGTCACGACTGACCGTGATGCGAAGATCGCCCTTCTCGAAGCTGAAGTGCCGGAAGTCCGCCTTGTCAAGCAGCTCGATGATCGAGGCGAGTTCCTCAAGATCAAAGTCCATCAGCGCCGACTCCATTGCCCGAAATATCCCGATGAGTTACGGCGAAGTTACGTATGCCTTCTGCTATGCGCAATGAAGTTTTGACAAATTCTGCTGAGCGGAATCGGACGCCCCGGAATCGATCACTCCCCGGCGGCCAGGGCGGACTCGACGTCGCTCACGGTCTCCGTCCGCCGGTTGTTGATCGCGAACCCCCGCTTGCGGATCTGCCTGAGCTCCCTCTTCACGCGTGCCCGGCCGGAAGCGCCACGTCCTGATATTTCATGAATCCTCCTTGCGCGAAGAGATGATGACCTCGCCGGGCGGCGGGTCGCGGTAGAGCAGGTCGGCCAATTCTGCTCGTTGAGCCAGCACTCGCCGCTGATTCACGTAGCCCTTGTCGGTGATCTCACCGGCGTCCAGACTGGCCGGACGTGCCATGACCAGGAGCCGTTGGATCCGCGACGCCGAGCCGGCACCGGCGTTGAGCCCGGCCAGGATCGGCGCCAGGTGCGCGGCCGGCTCGGCGGAGTACAAGACCTCGCCCTGGGTGTCTGGGAGCTCACCGAGCACGCGGCCGGCCTCGGTGGCATTGAGCCAGGCCAGGGCGCACACGTCGTACGTCCCGATAGTTGGCCAGGCTCCTGGCCAGCAGGCCGGGGACCGGGCGTCCATCGTCGATGTAGAGCGTGCCGCCGTTGGCCAGCACCATGTTCACGTTGTGGTTGCCGCCGAAGGTGTGGCTCCACGGCAACCAGTCCACCAGCACGGGCCGGTCCCGGTGTGGGGGGCGAAGACCTCGTGCAGTTGCCGGCGGCTGCTGATCGACAGCTTCCGGTACGCACGCGCCAGATGTGTCTCCACCGTCTTGGTCGTGATGAACAGCGCCTGGGCGATCTGGCTGTTGCTGTCGCCGTGGAGGGCCAGCAAGGTGACCCGCCGCTCGGCCGCGGTAGGAGCCTCGATCCCCGCCACGGCCGTCCGCCGCGGCCGAACCCCCACAGCGTGCAGTTCGGCCCGCGCGTGGTCGGCGAGCGGCCGGGCGTACAGGCGGTCAGCGAGGGCGAGCCCCTGCCGTAAGGGCTGCCGGCAGGCGTTCCTATGGCCGGCCCGGCGGAGGGCGGCGCCCAGGTCGATGAGTGTTCGGGCGTGTTCGAGGGCCGCCGGGGTCTGCTGGAGGAGGGTCGCTGCCTCGGCCAGGAGGTCGATGTCGGGGCGTGGGCGGGCCACCAGCCCGGACAGGCGCAGCGCGACGCCGATGGCCTGGGCGACACCGATGGCGCGGGCGCGGTCGAGGGACTGGGCGGCCAGATGCCGGGCCTGCTCGTGGTCGTCGAGGTGGTGCGCGGCGAGGGCCGCCGTGACCCGCCACGGAAGCATGCCCGGGTGGTCGATGCCGTAGCCCTCCGCCAGCCGGCGACCGGCGGCGCGGGCGAGGTCGAGCGCCACGGCCGGCCTGCCATCGGCCAGCGCGAGCTGCGCGCGGACGTGGCGGACGAGCGCGGCGTCCATCGACCCCTCCACGACGCGGTCGGCCAGG
Organism: Nonomuraea sp. NPDC048916; assembly: GCF_040649575.1. Lineage (NCBI taxonomy): Bacteria > Bacillati > Actinomycetota > Actinomycetes > Streptosporangiales > Streptosporangiaceae > Nonomuraea > Nonomuraea sp. NPDC048916. The sequence goes on along the minus strand of NZ_JBEZFS010000031.1, from coordinate 10,395 downwards.
CGCAGGGCCTGTCCGGCGGCGGCGCGGTCGCCGTGTTCCAGGTGCAGCCGGGCGAGCAACGTGGCGATCCACCCGCCCGCCGAGGTCCAGCCGGAGGCGTAGGTGATCTGGGGCGCCTCCAGGTCGGCCAGCGCCGCGGTCAGCGCGCCCTGGTGGAAGCGGGAGAGCGCTCGGTGGTAGCCGGCGCCTTCGTCACGCAGGCGTACTACTCGGTACGCGCGAAGGTCCTGCAGTTCATGGACCTCGCCGGGCGGGCCTACCGCTTCTGGGCGCTGTCGGACCGCGACCCGTTTCGGGAGGCGTTCGCCGGGCACCGGCCGCCCAAGCTCGACTCCACGTTCCTGACGAACGCCGTCGCCACCTTCTGGGGGCCACTACGCGGAGGCGATCGGCCAGGCGGGCAAGGGGCAGGCGTTCCCCGACGATCCCAAGGCGCGCGGCCTGACGTACCAGGTGCCTGCCACCGCGGTGCGCCTCTTCAAGAAAAGCCTGACGTTCACCGTGGAGGTCCACGTCTCGACCAAGACCAAGCCGGTGGCGCCGTTCGCCAACAAGGCCAACGTCCACGTCACCCGGGTACGCGCGTACCTGAAGGGGCCGGCTGTTGCTGGCACGGGCCCGCGCCTACCGCGGACGCAGTAGATTCGCGGCTCGTACGGCGTCTGCGGCAGGAAGAGGTGTCCGTCAGCAGGATGACGGGCGGCGGGTTCAGCGGACATAGTTCTGGCGTCCAGTCGCAGGAAGCGGAGGAGAACCTCATGTCCGTCCTATTTGTCCTTGCCGCACAGGCGGCCTCACCAGTCTGTACGACGCCGGCAGAGTGCGCGGGCCAGGGTGTCGATACTTTCCTCGGCACCCCGCAGCGAATCTGGGCCAGTGTGGCCGCACTGGTGGCGCTGGGCGGCGTGGTCATCGGCTGGCTGGCGCTGCGCTCCGTCCGCCGTATCGGCAACGGCGGGAGGAGGCGAGCCATCGTGGCCCTGGTGGTGGGGCTGACCGGCGTGCTCAACGGCGCGGTGAATCTGGCTGTCGCCGACGGTGGTCTCGGCACCGGCAATGGAGTATTCGGGGGGGCCTTGGCCCTGGCGCTCGGGCTGGTCGGTACGGTCCTCGGCGGGCTGGCTCTGGCCCGCTCCCGCCGCCTCGAGCTGAGCGGCTGACCGCAGCGAATACAAGCGCGCGATCGAGGCCCTGATGACCGTAGACACCTCGATCGCACGGCGGCCGCTTGTCGTGATCTTGTACGTATGTACGTGCAGGCGGACAGCTCTACATCAACAAGCTCACCTGCCGATGACCTCGCCAGGGACGCTCCCGGCCATCGGTCACCGGGAGCAACGGCCCAATCGGCGCCCACGCCCTATCGGTCAACTCACCACGTCGCACCACGATCGACCATTCAAGGGTGAACGTTAATCAGCACGCCGCCGGAGCACGAAAAAGGGGGATGACGGCGGGACGATCGATACGAAGCAATCGCGGCAAAGTTCCGGCTGCGTCGCCCCGGCGGCGGCCGTCCGCGCACCCGGCCGGATACGCTGATCGCCGATAAGGGATACTCCACTCGCAAGATCCGCTTTGACCTGCGCCGGCGCGGCATCAAGGTGGTCATCCCCGAGCGGCGCGACCAGATCGCCAACCGCAGGCGCAAGGGCAGCCGCGGAGGCCGGCCTCATGCCTTCGACGCCCTTGCCTACAAGCAGCGCAACCTGGTCGCGAGGTCCACCACCCGCAGTCCTTTCGGTTCCGCGGCCCAGAACCGTGCTGAGTTTTCCTTGATGTGAGCATCGACTCCCTTTTGAACGCGTTCAACCCACTGCGCTAGGCTCTTCCCGCACACCTAGGGGAAGCCTGATGAAGATAGTGATACCCGGGGGAACCGGGCAGGTAGGCACGATCCTCAATCACGCGCTGACCGCCGCGGGCCATGAAGTTGTGGTCCTGACCAGAGGGCCGGTGCGCGACCGCGAAGTCCGCTGGGACGGCGAGACCCTGGGTCCGTGGGCGGAGGAGATCGACGGCAGCGACATCGTGGTCAACCTGGCCGGACGCAGCGTCAGCTGTCGCTACACCGCAGCCAATCTGCAGGCCATGATGGATTCGCGGGTGCACTCCGCCCGGGTTGTGGGTGAGGCGATCGCAGCCGCCGTGCGGCCTCCCCGCGTCTGGTTGCAGATGAGCACTGCCACTGTCTACTCCCACCGCTTCGACGCGCCCAACGACGAGGCGACCGGCGTGCTCGGCGGCACCGAACTCGGCGTCCCGGGCTACTGGGCCTACAGCGTCGAGATCGCGAAAGCGTGGGAGCAGACGCAGGAGCGAGCCGAAACCCCGCACACGCGCAAGGTCGCCATGCGCTCTGCCATGGTGATGAGTCCCGATCGCGGCGGCGTCTTCGACGTCTTGCTGCGGCTGGCGCGGCTCGGCCTTGGCGGCCCGGTCGCGGGCGGCGCGCAATACGTGTCCTGGATCCACGACCGCGATTTTGTCCGCGCTGTTGAGTTCCTGGTCGACCGGGACGACCTCGCCGGGCCGGTGAACCTCGCCGCTCCCGTTCCTCTACCACAGCGCATGTTCATGCGCGTGCTGCGCACCGCGTGGGGTGTCCCGGTGGGCCTGCCCGCGACGAAGTGGATGGCCGAGCTCGGCGCGTTCGCGCTGCGCTCGGACACCGAACTCCTGTTGAAAAGCCGCCGAGTCGTCCCCGGCCGCCTGCTCGAAGCGGGCTTCGCTTTCGACCACGCCCAGTGGCCGGAGGCCGCCGGCGACCTCGTGCGGCGCGTGCGCGGCGGGCCTGGCTTCACCAGGTGAGCCTTCGGCCCCTGCCGACCGTCAACGGCCTCGCCGGTTCGCATTCCGCGGCCCGCACAAACAGGCGCAAGGCTGAAGGCTGATCCGCCCTGGGTGTCGGCGTTGAGGACTGATCCGCGAGTGAGCGAGATCAGAGCTCCTGACGCAGGACGGTGTACTCGGCGCGGGCCTGTTCGACAGCGTCGGGGTGGCGCTGGGCCTTCTCGTGTTCTGCGAGGGCGCGGTAGACGCTGGCGAGGGAGGGGTTGTGACCCTTGCGCTCGCCAGTGGGGATGATCAGATCCTTGCGGATCTTCTCGATGGGTTCGCCGGCTGCGCGGCGCCGCAGGACGGCGTGGATCACGTCGTCGGTGATGACGGTGGGACGGCCGCCGTGGTTGCCCCTGCGGGCCGCGGCGTCCAGTCCTTCCAGCGTCGCTTCGCGGATTGCTTCCCGTTCGGTCTCGGCCATGGCGGCGAAGAACGCGAACAGCATCCGGCCAGGCCCGGCCGGATCGTAGATTCCAGCGAGTGGACCGCGGCCGCGGTCACCACCGTGACCAGCACGCTGGGCACGGAGACCCGGCGGATGCCGGGTGCGAAATCGATGAGCAGATCCTCGGCCGACCCTGAATTGGTCCTCAGTTCGCCTCCAAGATCGGCCCTTATCGCATGTACCAATTCCTGCCAGGCTGAATGGCATGACAACGGCAACGACCCGCTTCGACGGCCGGCTCCTCACTCCCGGCGACACCGGCTACGACACCGCCCGTTCCGTCTGGAACGCCATGGTCGACCGGCGGCCACGCATGATCGTCCGCGCGGCGGGCGTCGCCGACGTGGTCGCCGCTGTGCGGATGGCCCGCGAACTGGACCTGGAGATCGGCGTGCGCTGCGGCGGCCACAACGTCGCCGGGTTCGCCGTGCCTGACGGTGGTCTCATGATCGACCTGACGCCCATGGGCGGCGTGCGGATCGACCCGGCCCGTCGCCGGGCCCGGGTGCAGGGCGGCGCGCTGCTCGGCGCGCTGGACCGGGCGTCCCAGACGTACGGCCTGGCCACCACCGCCGGCAACGTCTCGCACACCGGCGTCGGCGGGCTCACGCTCGGCGGCGGCATGGGCTGGCTGGCCCGCCAGTACGGCCTGGCCTGCGACAACGTCGTCTCCTGCACGATGGTCACCGCCGAGGGGGACGTGGTGACCGCGAGCCGCACCGAGAACCGCGACCTGTTCTGGGGCCTGCGCGGCGGTGGTGGCAACTTCGGCATCGTCACCGAGTTCGAGTTCCAGTTGCATCGCACCGGCACGCGGACGCTGGTCGCCGAGTTCGACTTCCGCGCCGAGGACGCCGTGCCGGTCATCGAGGGCTGGCGCGACCTGAACGCCGTCGCGCCCCGGCAGGCGACGTTCACCGCCAGTGTCGGCAGCGGTCCCGCCGGCCCGATCGCCACTCTGGGGTTCGTGTGGGTCGGCGACCCGGCCGAGGGCCGCCGGCTGCTCCCCGCGATGCGGGCGCTCGGACGCCCCGTCACCTCGCGCGTCACCACACCCTCCTACCTCGAACTCCAGCAACGCGACGACTCCACCGGCGGCCACGCCTACCGCCGCTACTCCAAGGGGCACTACCTGCGGCGATTCCCCACCACGGCGATCGAGGCGTTCCTGCTGCGCGGCGGCACCGACCTGAGCGCGAACCCATACCTGCCGGGCGTCGGCCTGCAGGCGCACGGCGGCGCGATCGCCGATGTCCCGGAAGCAGACGCGGCGTTCAGCCACCGCGGCACGATGTTCGAGTTCGGTGCCGGCTCCCGCTGGACCGACCCGGCCGAGGACGACGCCAGGATGGATGCCGCCCGTGCCGCCGGCGCCTCGCTCGAACCGTACGCGAGCGGGGTGTACGTCAACTCGTTGACGGCCGACGAGTTGGCCGATGGGCAGCGTGGCGTGCGGCGGGCGTACTCGACCGCGAAGCTGGCCCGGCTGACCGCGCTGAAGACCGCCTACGACCCGGCCAACGTGTTTCACCTGAACCAGAACATCCGCCCGGCACACTGATGGGCATCTCCTGGATGCACCGCCGGCGGAGCGCCTGCGGAGCGCTTGCGCGGGATCAGGTCCCCCGAACCTCCCGGATGGCCCTGGCCAGCAGCGCGACCCCCTCGGCGATGGCGCTCTCGCCGAGGATGGCGTAGCCGAAGATCAGGCCGCCCGGTCCGGTGCCGGCGATCCGGTACGGGCCGACGCCGTGGATGCCGAGCCCGTGCCGGGCGGCGGCCGCCACCACCGCCGCCTCATCGAGGTCGGGCGGGAGCCAGACGACCACATGCTGCCCGGCGGCGACCCCGCCCGGTTCCAGATCGGGCAGGTGCGTGCGCAGGGCGTCCAGCAGCGCATCGCGGCGACGGCGATACACCGGACGCATCCGGCGCAGATGGCGGTCGAACTCGCCACGCGCGAGGAAGTCGGCGAACGTCAACTGGTCGATGACCGACGAACCACGGTCGGCAAGCACCTTCGCCTCGGCGACGTCGGCAACCAGCCGGGGAGGCACGACCAGCCAGCCGAGCCGCAACCCCGGCGCGAGCGTCTTGCTGGCCGTACCGCAGTAGACGACATGATCGAGCGCCAGGCCCTGCATGGCGCCCACCGGCGACCGGTCATAGCGGTACTCCGCGTCGTAATCGTCCTCGACCACGATCGCACCGCGGCGCTTCGCCCAGCGGATCACCTCGGCCCGCGCCGCAGCCGACAGAACTCCCCCGGTGGGCCACTGATGCGACGGCGTGAGCACGACCGCATCGGCGTCGGCCCGATGAAGCGCATCGACCTGAACGCCGTCCGGACCCACCGGGATGCCGACCACTTCCAGACCGGCGGCACCGGCCAGCACCCGGGCGTCGTCGTTGGACGACGGGTCTTCCAGGGCGATCCGCCTGGCGCCGTGCCGGACGAGCACCTGGATCAGCAGCGAGATGCCCTGCCCATAGCCGTTGCAGATCACCACGTTGCCCGGGACGGACGACGTGCCGCGCACCCGGTTGAGGTAGTCGCACAGGGCCCCGCGCAGTTCCGGCACACCACGCCCGTCGAGGTAGGCGAACCGGTCGTTGGGCGTGGTGGCGAGCACAGTACGAACCGAGCGCAGCCAGGCGGCCCGCGGGAACTGCGACACGTCGGTGCGCCCGTACCCGAAGTCGACCCTGAAGCCCACGCTGCGCGCGGCCGGCTGCGCCATCGAAGCCGCCGAGCCCGCGCCGTCGGCAGGGGTGGCGGCTGGCGGCATCGACGCGGCGACCTGGGTGTAACCGCCCGATCGGCTGGCGAGGTAGCCCTCGGCGACGAGCTGCTGATAGGCCTCCACGACCACCCCGCGGGAAACCCCGAGGCCGGCCGCGAGGGTGCGGGTGGGCGGCAGCGACGCGCCCGATCGCAGCCGGCCGGCCCGGATGCCGGCGCGGATGGACGCCTCGATCTGCCGGTGCAGCGGCACCCCGGCGTCGCGGTTCAGCTCGATGAGCAGGTCCTCGGCCAGCCCGGAATTGGTCCTCAATCGGCCCACAGGATCGGACCTTACCGGCGTGTACCAATTCCTGCCAGGCTGAGTGACCTGCCGGGTTCCTCGGTGGCGAACCATCCAGATGAGCTCCTGGCCGGAGGCACGGGGATTGAAGCCATCTCTCTTCGACAAGTCACAAACCGCAAGCAGATCGCAGGAGGCGACGCATGAACGACACCGAGCCGCAGACCGCGGGCGGGAAGGTGCTCTGGCACTTCACGATGTCCCTGGACGGCTTCGTGGCCGGGCCGAACCACACCATGGACTGGATGACCGGGATGTCAGCCCGTCCGGGCCTGGAAGACGAGTACATCAAGACCACCGGCGCCGTGCTGGGAGGTCGAGACGGCTGGGACGCCGACAATGACTGCACCCACCCGGCAATCCTCGGCTTCGGCAGGCCGCTGTTCGACGACTACGACGTGCCGATCGAGCTCGACCTGCTCGAGCAGCGATCGTTCGAGCAGGGCGTCACGATGCATCGCTACGCCATCCGGGATGCGAAGGAGGCGAGCTCGTGCTGAGGCAGGTCGCGGAGGGTGTGCTGGTCCACGAGAGCGAGTTCGTCCAGAGCAACGCCGTTGTCGTGCACGGCCGGGCTGGCGTGTTGCTCATCGACCCCGGGGTGCAGGGCCACGAAATGGCCTGCCTCGCGAACGACCTGTCCGATTCGGGCCAGACCGTTGTGGCAGGCTTCTCGACGCATCCGGATTGGGATCACCTACTCTGGCACGCCCAGCTCGGCGCGGCCCCTCGTTACGGCACGGCCCGTTGCGCGGCCACTGTCCGGGATCAGCTCTCTGACCCGGGGGCGAAGGCCCGCATCGCCGCCCACCTGCTCGAGACGGAAATCGCCGGGCAGGTCCCGCTGGACCTGCTCGGCCTCATCATCGGCTTGCCCGCCGAGACGACGCAGCTTCCATGGGATGGCCCCGGGGTCCGGATCATCGAGCATCAAGCGCATGCTCCGGGCCATGCGGCGCTGTTCATTGAAGAACGCGGGGTTCTCGTCGCCGGCGACATGCTCTCTGATGTCTTGATTCCGATGCTCGACCTGAACGGCACCGCTGACCCGATCGAGGACTACCTCTCCGCGCTGCGGCTGCTGGAGGGCGTGGCGGGCGACGTCGATGTCGTCGTCCCGGGCCACGGGTCAGTCGGCGGAGCTGACGAGGTACACGCACGGATCGAGCGGGATCGGGCGTACGTGCTCGCCTTGCGTGACGGCCGTGCTCTCAGCGACCCGCGGGTCGGCCCATCGGCTAAGCCCGGGTGGGAGTGGGTAAGCGATGTGCACAACGGGCAACTCCAGCGCCTCGCCCAAAGAAGCGAGCGCGACGGGGCGCCCCGCTAGCGATCGGTGTGCGACACAGCCAGTACGCGCGGGTCGCCGGTCGGGATCTGGGGCAGCGGCACGACGTTCTCCAGGGTGGTCGGGCTGGTCAGCGGGGGTTGCCCTCTGCGGGACACGCACCAGGCTGAGGTGATCGGCCGGCTGGCCGCCGAGCCTCGGGTGGGATTGGCGGCCGCGGACGCGGCGGCGGGCAAGCTGGGGATCTCGCGGCACGAAACGGTTTCGTTGCAGGTCCACCCCCCGAAACCCCCCGGCACTTCCTCATCGTCACCCCGTCGGCGGGCGCCCGCCGCGGCGCGCGGTGACCGACCGGCGCCGCCCCGGCATGGTCGCGCGCAGGCACTTCGAGGCGATGGTGTTCTGCTACCTGGCCGAGGAACTGCGCACTGGCGACGTGGCCGTGCTCGGCTCGAACGAGTCCGCCGACTGGAGCGCCCACCTGCTGCCCTGGGAAGAATGCCAGCCGAAACTGGCGGCCTTCTGCGAGAAGGTCGGGCTGCCCGACACCCCTGCCGCCTTCGTCGCCCATCTCAAGGCCGATGCCGAGGCCGAGCGGCTGGCGGCCGAGATCGAGCGGCGCATGCCCGAACGCTCGTTGCTGTCGATCGTCGCGACGCTCCCATCCCAAGACCCGATCGCCGTTGAACCTAGCTGCGGTGGATTCCGTTAGAGCTTGTGTCACCTACATCGGGATTCCGCCATGCTGTTACGAACACGCACCATCGCCGCAGTCCTCGGGCTGGGCGTCGCGCTGCTCTCTCCCGCAGCCGAGGCGGCCGACGCCCCGAGCGGCCGCCTGTTCTACGTGACCCACGCCCTCTCCCACGACATCGCCACGTTCAGGGTGGGCCAGGACGGCAGTCCGGAGCGCGTCGGCGAGCTGGTCAAGACCGGCGACGGCACGGGGCCCGCAAGCATCCTCTTCGCTCCGGACGGCCGTACGGCCTACGTGACGAACCGGACGGTCAGCGAGATCGCGGCCTACCGGGTCGGCTCCGGCGGTGAGCTGACGCTGCTGGCGGCCGAGCCGACCGGCGGCATGACGCCGTTCGGTCTCGCGATCGCGCCCGACGGCACGTCGCTGTTCGCCGCGAACCTCTTGTCCGACACGGTCACGGCCTTCACGATCAACGCTGACGGAACGCTGAAGAGAGCCGGTGACCCGGTCCCGACCGGTTTCACCCTCCCGCGGGGCCTGGGGGTGAGCCCCGATGGCCGCTTCCTCTATGTGGGGCATGGCATGCCCACACTGCCCGGTCCCGATGTCATCGTCCGGTTCGCCATCAGGCGGGACGGCACCCTTCGCCGGGTGGGTCGCCCGGTCCCGACCAATCCCGCGGGAGCCGGGATGGTCTTCACGCCTGACGGGCGGTTCCTGTATGTCGCCACGCAGTTCGAGGCCAAGGTCGACGGTTTTCGCGTCGGCCGGGACGGGGACCTGACGCCGGTTCCCGGCAGCCCGTTCAACGCCGCGGTGAACGCCGAAGGCGCCGCGATCGCACCGGACGGACGACACCTGTTCATCGCCGGCCCCGGCAACGAGCATGACCCTGGAGCGGTGTCGGCCTACGCGATCAACGGCGACGGCTCCCTCACCGAGGTCACCGGTTCGCCGTCCCCCGCCGGGCAGGGACCGGTCGGCATCGACACGACCCCGGACGGACGACGCCTGCTCGTGGCGGGCAGCCCCGGCCCCGGCCTCCTGTCCGCGTTCGCCATCGGGTCTGACGGCCGCCTCGATCCGATCACGAACCCGCCGGTCCTCACCGGCGGCACAGCTCCCCGGTTCCAGTCGCTCGCCGTTCTTCCCAACCAGGGTCCGGTCGCCGCCCTCGCCGTCGAGGCCCGGCGCGTCGGCCAGGCCACCCGCTTCGACGCCTCGGCCGCCACCGACCCCGACGGCCGGGTCGCACGGTACGACTGGGACTTCGGCGACGGCACGACCCTGCGCGACGGCGGCCCCGTACCGGTCCACACCTACCGACGGCCGGGACGGTTCACCGCGACCGTCACCGTCACCGACGGCGAGAACTGCTCGATGACTCTGGTGTTCACCGGAACCACGGTGCACTGCAACGGCTCAGCCCAGGCTCGGGCGTCCCAGACCGTCACCGCCCGTCCCTGACGGCACCGTTGGCCCTGGGTGCTGAAGGATCCGGTACGCGGGTCGCGAGGTCACGGTCACCCGGCCCCCGGTACGTCGACCTTGGCAGGTCGTCGGCAAGGGTCTCGGCGGCATGCTCGACCCGGTTCGCCGCGCTCCCGCCGCCCGAGCGGGGCGCGCCCAAACCGGCCATGAGTCGATCTTGAGTGGGGATCCCGGTAGTAATGGCGCAGGATCCAACGGATATACCTCCCACCTGCGCTCATGCAGAGGTCTCAGATTGATGGGTCAGACCCGAGCCCTGCCCATCAATGCAGGCCAGAGGCATATCCGTTGGATTTTCGGCCGAAGCTACGTGGACCCCTCTTGGTCGTCTTCGTGGTCATCTTGGTGGTCGTCGTGGTGGTCTTCGTGGCGGCCTCCTGGTTGGCGATCTCGGTGCGCGAGAGGTCGCCGTGCGCGAGCCCCGCGCGGGCCAGTTCACGCATGCCGTTGCGGAGCTGCTCGAAGTACACACCGAGCAACTCCTTCGACGGCCGGACCTGGGCGAGCCGGGGCGCGGCACCGCCCTCGCCGTCGTCGATGAACT
>NZ_JBEZFS010000030.1:0-86214 GCF_040649575.1 Nonomuraea sp. NPDC048916 | reverse complement strand
CTGCCCGCTACTGCCTGATCCGCTCCTACCTCGGCACCGCCCGCAACCACGGCGTCCACCCACTCGATGCTCTCCGTGACGCGCTGGCCGGGAACCCTTGGATGCCACCCCAAAACGCCTGATCAATCACAGGCCTGAATGGATACCGTGATTTGTCATACTCATGGGCCGTGTCGAGCGTTCGCCGGGTAGCCCGAAGCGCGGTCGGCCGGACCCCTTGGCGGGGGCGAACAGGGCTCGGACCTGGTGCGGAAGGGGATATAGGCGATCGGATCGCGCTCCGGCGGAACCGGGAAGATTTTAGTGATAGTTTTGCCAGAATTTTAGGCGCGCCCGTGAGAGCCGTGAAGCCGTGAAGTCCCGTAAGACCAGAAGTCCCGTACAGCCAGACGCCCTCTAATGAACGGCGAGACCCTGCCTGGATTTGTTCCAGGCAGGGTTTTGATTTCCGGCAACCGGCGGCGGGAGCCGGGTGACGGCTCGCGGGCCGTCATGCCGTGGCGATCAGGTCGTCACGGCGCACTGCCCGCGGTCCATCCTCACGGGTCCCTCCGCGTTCGGCCGCACGTCGAAGTCGAAGATCCCGGTGGGCAGGTAGAGCGAGCAGCATGCGTTGGGGATGTCGACGATTCCGCTGACACGCCCCTCGATCGGGGCCGACCCGAGGATCAGGTAGGCCTGTTCGCCGGTGTAGCCCCACCTCTTGAGATACTCGACGGCGTTGAGGCAGGCCCTGCGGTAGGCCACCGTCGCGTCGAGGTAGTAGTTGGTGTCGGTGTCGTGGTCGACCGAGACCCCGATGAACGAGAGGAACTCGGAATACCTGGGCTCGACGTTCCCCGGCATGAAGATCGGGTTGGTGGTGACGCCGTACTTCTCCATGCCGCCCTTGATGAGGTCGACGTGGAGGTCGATGTAACCGCCCATCTCGATAGCGCCGCAGAACGTGATCTCGCCGTCGCCCTGGCTGAAGTGCAGGTCACCTCCAGAGAGCTTCGCGTCCTTCACCAGAACCGGGTAGAAGACCCTGGCCCCTCGGGTGAAGTTCTTGATGTCCTGGTTGCCGCCGTTCTCCCGCGCCGGGACGGTGCGAGCGCCCTCGAAGGCGACCCGCTCCATGACATCGGAGCTCGCCATGCCGGCGATGGCGTTGTCGGCCACTGGCGGCAGTCCGAGCGGTGGTACGCGTTGCGGATCGGTGTCGATGAGCGCCTGCTCCCGGCGGTTCCAGGACGCGAGCAACTCGGGTGACGGCGCGGTGCCGACCAGCCCGGGGTGGGTGATGCCGGTGAACCGCACACCTGGGATGTGACGGGATGTGGCGGTCATTCCGTGGAAGTCCCAGATCGCCTTGTACGCATCAGGGAAGTAGTCAGTCAGGAATCCGCCGCCGTTCGCCTTGGCGAACACGCCGGTGTAACCCCAACCCTGTCCCGGCGCCTCCCCGATCTGCTGCGGAACGGGGCCGAGGTCGAGAATGTCGACGATCAGAAGATCGCCCGGTTCGGCTCCGTCCACCCCGATGGGGCCGCTCAGCACGTGCGCGACGGTCAGGTCGACGTCCCGTACGTCGTTCGCGGAGTCGTTGTTGCCGATCTGGGCGTCGGTCCATTCCCTGCATTCGATTCGGAATTCATCTCCGGGGCGCACCATGTCGGCCACGGGAATATCTGGATGCCAGCGGTTGTGGCCTGGTATTTTCTGATCACGCATAGACATCGACTGATCTATGCTGAATACGACCTTGGGCATGATGAGTGCCTTTCTTTGACAGTGGCGTCCTTTACCGGTCGCGACACCTCCTCTGCGTTCGCGGTGCTAGCTAGGTCCAGCGGGGGCGATGCCTCTGGTCGCGGGCGCCCATCGTCTCGTCGCCCGAACCCGGCGTCGCGGCGGTGGGTTCTCTCCGCCGTGTCAGCGGCCACAGTCCGATGAAGACCACCAGGCCGAACACGGCGAGGATGACGGCGTACAGGCCAGGGTTCTGCCAGTAGCCGGTGAGGATCAAGAACGCGGGGATCGCCGCCGTGACCCACCCCTGGATCGCCGTGACCCAGCCGGTGTATGTGGTGATCTGCTCACGCTTCAAGCCCAGCAGCAGGAAGAAGAGGAACCACAGGAAGGCCCAGTAAAGCCAGATGACGCCGAACGCCGGATCGCCCAGGAGCTGGAAGCTCGCGTACGAGTAGCCGAGCGCCATGATGGCCACGAACAGGGAGAAGTAGCCGACTCCCGTGGTGTCGAATCCGCCCAGCAGGTTGATCCCGACATAGAGATAGGTGAAACCGAAGAGATAGATGCCCGATGCGGTGAGGATCTCCGCCGGCCTGCCGGGATTGGAGATGATCAGCACGGTAGGCGTGATCACCTGCATGGCCCCGACGAAGAGGTTGAAGATGCCCGCCGCACGCGGGTCGATCTTCTTCAGGAGCATCATCCCGTTCAGGAAGAGCACGGCGCCGACGTAGAGTAGCCCGACGGCTCCCATCAGCAACGCACCTCCTTGTGCTCGTGATGGATGGTTTCCGATTGGCGGCATCGTCCACGCCGATCGATCGAGCCAGGCCACGAGAGACGACGCCGGTCAAGGCCGGTTGGCCAGAACCGGTCAGGGCTCGGTCAGGGCCGAGGCAGGCGCGACAGCGCCGGGTGCTGCGGCTGCCGGGGGCGCCGCGCGGAAGGCATGCTCGTGACGACCTCTGGCGACTCCCGGCCCTGCTCCTCCCGGGCGAGCGCGGTCGCCACGGCCGAGGGCACCTGGCTGAGGTGCGGCGAGGAGAAGACGCGCTGAGCTGGGAAGTGGCATACGGGACAGTCGGACACCGGCGTCGCGGTCCCCATGGGCAGGCGTATCTCGAATCGCCCGCAATCAGTGCAGTGATATTCGTAGGTTGCCATAGGCATCCCCGCCATAGGTCGGGCCCGTTATTTCTCCGGCCATTCGCAAAAGCACATTCCGATCACCGGTTTCTCGGGTGATTCGGGCCGCACTTTCAGACAATCCTCCGGGCCAACCCCGTGTCAAGGTCGGCGGCGACGCCGTAAAGCCGCCGAAAAATGCCGGTACCGAGCTGAAACGTGTCCGCAGCGCCATTCGACGTGGCCACATCTTTACGGCCGGCCGGAGGCGATTTCCCGATGACGCGTGAGAATTTCCGGACCTTTGAACCCTCTGGGAGTGAGCCGTCACCGAAGCTTTCCGGGGACGGTCCGCCCCGCTGTCCGGTGGCCGATCCCGGACGGGTGGCGGCTTCACCCCCGTCCGCGCCGCCCCCGGATTCGGGGTCGAACCTCTCGAAGGACCTTCGGTAGCGTCGGGGTCATGCGGCTTCATGTGGGATGCGCGATGTGGACTCACGCGTCGTGGCAGGGGCGTTTCCTGCCTCATCCGTTGCCTCCCGGCGAACGGTTGCGGTCTTACGCGACCTGGTGCAACGCGGTGGAGGGCAACACGACGTTCTACGCGACGCCGGCGAGGAGCACGGTGGAATCGTGGGCGCGGCAGAGCTCTCCCGACTTCCGGTTCGTGGTCAAGCTGCCCAAGCCGATCACGCACGAGCGTCGCCTGGCCGGCGCCGACGAGGAGCTCCGGTCGTTCCTGGAGACGATCGAGCCGCTCGGGCCGCGGGTCCACGCCCTCTGGGTCCAGTTGCCGGGATCGTTCGCTCCGGCCGATCTCGGCGCCCTGGCGGCCTTCCTTCACCGGCTTCCCCGTTCGCACAGCTATGCCGTCGAGGTCCGCCATCGCGCGTTCTTCGAGGACGAGCGTTCCGGACGGCTGCTCGAAGAGGTGCTCGCCCGGGCCGGAGCCGAGTGGATCCCGTTCGACACCACCGCCTTCTTCCAGAGCCCTCCGACCAGCGACGCCGAACGGGACGCGTGGACGAAGAAGCCACGCGTGCCGCGCCGGTCGTCCGCTCTGACGGACCGTCCGATCGTGCGTTATCTCGGCCGGGACGCCACGGCGCGCACGGTCGAGGGCTGGCAGCCCTGGGTCGGCACGGTCACCGAATGGCTGCGCGAAGGCCGCTCGCCGACCGTGTTCATCCATACCCCCGACAACGCCGACGCGCTGATGCTCGCCCGCCGTTTCCACGACGACGTGCGGAGCCGGCTGCCCGAGCTCGAACCCCTGCCCGAGCCCATGCCGGCCGAGCCGCTGTCCCTCTTCTGACCCGTCGGCTTCCGACCTGCCGGCTTCCGACCCGGGTAAGCCGTGCGAACCAGACACGCTCATCGACCAGCAGGCGAAGGTGGTGGTCGGCCGCGTGCGCGGCGCGAAGAACCAGAGCCGGGGCGACTCCACCAAGGAGCGCGCCACGACCTAGGCCGCCGCCGGCGGGATCGTCGCCGGCGGCGGCGCTGTGGTCCGGAACGTCTGCCTAGGAGATGCGCTCTAGGAGATGCGCTGGTAGAAGTTCTCCGGGCCGATGAGCTGGTCCTTGCCGAGAATGCGGAGCAGCACCGATGTCATCGTGGCCGTGTCCGCGTCGAAGGAGACGTGGGAGGCCGCGTCGCAGCGGCTGGTGAACGGCGTGAACGAGCGGGCGAACACCATGGTCCCGCGGTTGGCCGTGACCGCCGTCCGCAGTGCCTGGTCCGCGAACTTCTCCATGCCCAAGATCGGCACCTCGCCGCCGTCGCGCGCGCCCTCGAAGGCGCGGGAGACCAGGTAGAGGATCGACTTGCGGTAGATCGTGACCGCCCCCGCCCCGCACACGTCGTCGCGTTCCAGCGAGTCGCTCATCGCGAAGCTGGCGAACGACCGGATGCGGTTGCTCCGCATGAGCGGGAGGACCGTGGCCTTGAACTCGTCCACCCGGAGGGCGGGAGCCAGGTAGGTCAGGCTTTCGATGGGGATCGCCAGGTTGTCCAGCCGGGCGCACAGGGCGGCCAGGAAGTTCGAGCCCGCGCTGTGCCCGACCAGGTGGAGCTTCGTGTTCGGGTGCCGGCTCAGGTAGTCGCGCAACCGCAGGGCCGTGAGCGTGGCGCCGGGGTTGTCCGACCTGAGGGCATCCCACCGTACGGGCTCGGTCTGGTTCGCCGAGGCCGCGGCGGCGTTCTGCTTCATCTGCCGCCAGGCCCAGGTGAAGTTGACCCGGGCGAGGATCTCGACCGCGCGGTCGGCCGCCTCGGCGAAGTCGAAGCCGAGCCCGGCGGGGAGCCGTGCCCCGACCAGGTCGCCCAGCTGGTTGAGCAGCGTCTCCACCGGGCCGCTCTGCCAGGCGAACGACACCGGGTAGACGCCGTTCCTGAGCCACCAGCCGAGGTTCGCCTGCGCGATCGACAGCCCGCTGGCTTCGCTCGTCAGGCCGCCGTGCGCGTAGAACACGATCTGACGCGTCGTGTAGCCGGGCCGCTCGCGCTCCCAACGGGCGTGCTGGTCGGCCATGGCGGTGAACAGGCCGTCGATCTGCTGGGGTGAGCTGGCGAACCTGCCGCCGGTCGAGAGGCGGCCGTCGTTGCCGAGGTTCACGACGTGCTTGGAGAGCAGGAGCGGGTCCGGGCCCGGCGCCGACACCGTACGCTCGCCGCCGGCCCCTCCGGTGATCCGGGCGCCGGACGCGAGCGGGGTGCCGGGCACTCCGCGCCGGGCGGCCCAGGCGTCGTAGGCGGTCTCCTGCCAGTCCTCGTACGGGAGCGTGGCGTAGCCGCCCTTGCCCCAGGAGGTGCCCCAGGAGTTCTGCACGAGGAAGCCGACGTCGTTGTAGCCGACCAGCGCGTACGCGTGGCCGCCCAGTGGCTGGTGGCCGTCGCGGCGGCGGATGACGTGGATCTTGTCACCGTCGTGCTGCTCGACCTCGGGCGTGATCCACCCCTCGTGCACCAGGCCGGAGGCGCACACGGCGCCGAGCTCCGCGATCGCGGACTGCATGTCGTCCAGGTGCAGCGGCATGACACGGTAGTACGCGCCGATGGGGATTTTTCCGCATTCGGCCCGCACCCCGGCGTCGGTGAGATCCGGCGCCGGTGACGTGACCAGGTCGGGCCACGCCTGCTCCGGCAGCACGCCGTGGTGGTACCAGCCCTTGAGCGCGCCGCGCAGCGACGACCCCACGTCCTCCTCGCCGTCGAACTCGTCGTACCTCCGGGCCAGGTGGTAGAGCATGTACGGGCTGACGTGCCAGCCGCCGAGCCGGGTGTTGACGACGGCGGCGAGGGCGTGACCGGTGCAGGAGTTGCCCTGCTGCAGCATGACGTACCTGCCGTCGCGCTGGTCGAGCCGGTCGGGGAGTGTCCCCAGCATCGGCCGGTAGATGAGGTCGCGCTCGTCGAACGGGTCGGGCATCACGCCCGCGTCGAACGTGTCGACGCCCGGGATGTGGACCGTTCCAGGGGGAATCGTCGTGGCCATGCCGCCTCCTGCCTTTGCCGGTGTTGTGAAGCTAGAGGGCCAGGTGGCGGTGTGGCCCCAGGGGCGGGCTCGGGAATTCCCCTAACCCCGCGGAGCTCGCTCCCGGGTGGCCCGGTATGTCCGTGGTGCTGCTGTCGCAGGAGATAATTCTGTTCGTTCTGTTGCGGTAAACCCCGAGCACTCCTCGCGCATCGAACACGTAGCAGACCTTTGCGTTGGGAGAACCTCGAGATGCACAAGACCCTGGCCGCGATGACGCTCGGCGCCGGCGTGCTGCTGGCCGCCGCCCCGGCCGCGGCGGCCGTTCCCGCCGCCCGGGTCGCCACGGTTGCCGAGGTGTCGGCGCCGATCTCCGGGGCCGCCGTGTACGCCGTCCACCAGCGGGGTTACACGGTTTCGAAGTACGGGCCCGGCGCCGGTTCGACCGTGCTGGCCAGGCCGGGCGACAGCCCGCAGTTCGCCGCTTCGCCCGACGGGCGCAAGGTCGCCTGGATCACCGCCGGTGGGCTGCTGCGGGTGCGCGAGGGCGCCAAGGTCACCACCGCGGCCAGGGGGTTGCAGGGCGGCACCCCTTGCCTGTCTCCCGTCTGGTCGCCCGACTCGCGGCGGGTGGCGTACGTGCACGTCGGCCGGAATCCGGCGGGGTCGGTGAGCGCGGTCAACGCCGACGGCACGGGCGAGCGCGTGCTCGGGAGCACACGCGGCGTGTGTCACCTGGCCTGGTCGCCCGACGGGCGCTACCTCGCGGGCTATGCCGGCACCACCGAGGGCGTCTACCGGCTGGACGTGAAGACCGGGAAGGCGGCGAAGGTCAAGGGTGTCACGCTGGCCGGCCACGTGCAGAGCCTGTCACCCGGCGGCAGATACGTGGTCGTGCGGACGCTGCGGGCCAGTGACCCCGGCGGCGACGGGACGTGGCCGGAGTGGTTCACGCCGACGCTGGTCGACACGGTCACCGGGCGCAAGGTGCCGATCGGGGTGAAGGGCCGGCAGATCGGCGCCTTCCACCTGGCCGACGGGCGGCTGGTGGTCAGGGTGGCCGGCAGCGCCGGCAACACCCTGGTGGTGCTGGACAGGACGGGCCGCGTGGTGCAGCGCCTGTCCGAGCCGGTCGCGGCCAGGAACCAGGCGCTGCTACAGGTCCTGCGCTGACGGCGGCGGGTCAGTGGTGGTGCGGGCGGAACTTGTCGAGGAACCGCTTGGCCTTCTGCTGGTTCTGCGGGTCGTGGGCCATCCGCTTGGCCTTCTCGACGGCCTCCTTGCCTTGGGAACTGCCCAGATACGCGCGTACCCGATCGATGAGTCTGGTCATGTGCGCTCCCCTACCCAGGACGATGGCCTGAAAGCAACGGGCGGCACTTGTCGGATGTGATTCCCGAATGACATTCTGGAATTGCTGTGCAGCGGACGCCGCCCGGCATCCGGCAATCGTGGACACCACCTCCGGAGCACGCATGCCCGTCATCGACAAAGATGCCCTCCGCCGGAAATACCTCGAGGAACGCGACAAGCGTCTCCGTCCCGACGGCAACGACCAGTACCTCCAGGTCACCGGCCGGTTCGCGCACTACCTGGACGACCCGTACACCCCCAGGGTCGAGCGCGAGCCGAAGACCGACCACGTGACGGTCGCGTTCATCGGGGGCGGTTTCGCCGGGCTGGTCACCGGCGCGCGGCTCAGGGAGGCGGGCGTCGGCGACGTTCGCCTCATCGAGAAGGGCGGCGACTTCGGCGGCACCTGGTACTGGAACCGCTACCCGGGCGCGCAGTGCGACACGGCCTCGTTCGTGTACATGCCGCTGCTCGAAGAGACCGGCCACATGCCGACGGAGAAGTACGCGCACGCGCCCGAGATCCTCGAACACTGCCGGCGCATCGGCAAGCACTTCGGCCTGTACGACAACGCGCTGTTCCACACCGAGGTCCGGGACCTCGAATGGGACGAGGGCCGATCCCGCTGGATCGTCCGCACCAACCGGGGCGACGAGTTCACCGCCCAGTTCGTCGCCATGGGCACCGGCCCGCTGCACGTGCCCAAGCTGCCGGGAATCCCGGGAATCGAGTCGTTCGGGGGGCACTCGTTCCACACGAGCCGGTGGGACTACGACTACACGGGCGGCGATCCGTCGGGGGCGCCGATGGACCGGCTGGCCGGCAGACGGGTCGCCATCATCGGCACGGGCGCGACCGCCGTACAGTGCGTGCCGCATCTGGCGCGGGCCTGTGAGGAGCTGTACGTCTTCCAGCGCACGCCCTCCTCTGTGGACGTGCGCGACAACCGGCCGACCGATCCCGAGTGGTTCGCCGAGATCGCCACGCCGGGCTGGCAGCAGCGCTGGCTGGAGAGCTTCACCGCCAACCAGGCGGGCGGCCTGCCCGCGGAGGACCTGGTGATGGACGGCTGGACCGACATCGCCCGGCGGGTCCGCTCGAAGATCATGGCGCTACCGCCCGAGGACCGGAACGTGGCCAGGATGCTGGAGGCGTTCGAGGACTCCGACTTCGAGAAGATGGAGGAGATCCGGGCCCGCGTCGACTCCGTCGTCGAGGATCACGAGACCGCCCAGAAGCTGAAGGCCTGGTATCGCCAGTTGTGCAAACGGCCCTGCTTCCACGACGAGTACCTCCAGGCCTTCAACGTCCCCGGCACGCACCTGGTCGACACCGACGGCAAGGGCGTGGAGCGGATCACCGAGACCGGCGTGGTCGTCGCCGGCCGAGAATACGAGGTCGACTGCGTCATCTACGCCTCCGGCTTCGAGGTCGGCACCGAGCACACGCGGCGGACCGGCTACGACATGACCGGTCGCGGCGGCGTCAAGCTCTCCGAGCACTGGGCCGAGGGCATGCGGACCCTGCACGGCATCCACGTGCGTCATTTCCCGAACGCCTTCATCGTGCAGCCGACGCAGGGCGCCAACCTCATCTCCAACATCCCGCACAACCTCACGGAGGCCGGCCGGACGATCGCCGTGCTGGTCAGGCACGCGCTCGACCACGGGTTCGACGAGATCGAGGTCTCCGAGGAGGCCGAGAACGCCTGGGTCGAGCTGCTGCTGTCGGGGCCCGGGATGCTGCTGGGGTCGCCCGACTGCACGCCGGGCTATTACAACAACGAGGGCCAGGACCCGGGCCCGCGAGCGCGGCTCATGGTCGGCTACCCGCACGGAGCGATGGCGTACTTCAGCTACCTCGACGGGTGGCGCGCGTCCGGCGGGTTCGAGGGCCTCGAGTTCCGCTGATCATCGGCTCGTCATCGGCTCGTCATCCGCTCGGCCGGTCCACCCGGTAGAGGTAGTGGACGCGGTCGTCGAGCGGGTTGTCCGGCTCCAGGTCGCCCACGCCGATCCGGCGCAGCCCGGCCTTCTCCAGCGCCCGCCAGGACGGGCGGTTGGCCGCCGACACGGGCACCAGCACGCAGGTCGCGTCCGGAAGCTCGGACCAGGTGCGCTCGACGACCGAGCGGATCATGGTCGTCCCGAGACCCCGGCCGGCCTGCTCGGGATCGCCGATCAGGTAGTCGATGGTCACCGCGCCCTCGGGCACGTCGACGATGGCCGCCAACTCGGCCAGGTAGTCGGGGTAGTCGGCCAGCCGCGACCGCTGGACCAGGCCGAGCGGCCGGCCGTCGACCAGGGCGAGCAGGTCCTCGGACGGCTCCTCGCCCCTGGCCACGGGGCCGAAGTCGCGCTCCACGGCCTCCGCCGAGGTCTCGTGGTTCCACCATCGGGCCACGTGCGGCTGCCGGAGCCACCCTCTCAGCATGGGGAAGTCCCGCTCGTCCAGCCGCCGCCAGGTGATCATGGGTGGCGGTCCTCGGTCTCACCCTGGAAGGGGCGCACCTCGATCGGCAGGCGTGCCACCGCCCGGGCCATCTTGCGCCCCCATGCGAGCGCGGCGTCCAGGTCGGGGACGCTGATGACGGTGAAGCCGCCGATGTGCTCCTTGCCCTCGGTGTAGGGGCCGTCGGTCATGAGCACCTCGTCCTCCTGGAGCCGGAGCACGGTGGCCGTGCCCGGGGAGTGCAGCCCGCCTGAGAAGACCCACACGCCGGCCGCTCTCATCTCCTCGCCCAGGGCGTCGAGCTCCCGCATGATCGGCTCCAGGGCCTCGGGCGGCGGAGGGTCTCCGTCGGGCTGGTAGACGCTGAGCAGGTACTGCTTCATGAGGAATCCCTCCTTGTCGTCGATCGGGCACCACGCCGCCGTGATACTCCTCCTTTCTTGATCGCTGGGTGCTACCTTAAATGGGGCAATTGTTGTCTATGGGGCGTAGAGGATGAGGCTCTGGTGGCAGGCTTCGGTATCTACTTTGATGCCCTGAGTGGCTGCGCCGACAGGGCGTTGAGTATCTCCAACCAGTTCAAGAGCATGGCCGACGAGGCTCCTCCGGCTGTCAGCCTTTCCTGTTTCGGAACACTCGGCGGCAAGTCAGGCAAACTCGCCGCCGCCGTCGGCAAGCTGGAAGAGAAGATCGACGCCGAGGCCCGGCACGCCCAGAAGAACCTCAAAGGCGTCGAGGGAGCCCTGCACCAGGTAGTCACGAATATCAAGCGGGCGGATAACCCAGACAATCCGGACAATCGGGTGCAGACGTGAGCGATATCTGGGACACCTACCTCGCCCCCATCCGGCGCATCATCGATGACCTGACCGCCGACCAGGGCGAGATCGCGAAGATCTCGAAGCGCTGGCGGACGTTGGCGACCGACGTGACCGCCCACACCGGTGCCCTCAAGCGTGCGGTCAACACGGTGGACGACGCCTGGAATGGCGGCGCCGCCGAAAACTTCACCACCTATATGGCGAAATATCCCCAGTACGGTACGCAGCTGAGCAATGCCTTGACCAGCAGTGCCGACAAGATCGACGCCGCGGGTAACGCGTTGGAGAGCGCCAGGCGTGACGTCCAGACGATCTACGACGAGAAGCGCACCTGGCTGGACGAGCAGCGCAAGAAGTCCGACACCTCGATCCCGATGTCGCTCATCAGATCCCAGGTGCAGGACGCCCTGGGGCGGGCCGCCGGGCCGAAACAGCGGGCGATCGACGCCGTCGACGCGGCCACCACCGAAATCGACAAGCACGCCGGCGACGTCAAGTTCTTCACCGCCATCCCCGCCCCCGGTGACCAGGACTTCTATCCGAAGAACAATCCCCAGCTGCACTGGATCGTGGACCCGAAGTTCAAGGAGAGGGGCACCACCCAACTGGCAGGGGACAACGGCAACGGCGCGCAGAACGGCGGAGGCGGCGGCTCGGGCAGCCGCACCTACCGGCCGGAGGAGATCCAGGTGCCGGCGAACGCCAAGGATCTCGCCAAGAACCCCGAAGCCCAGAAGATCCTCGACTACGCGCTCGCGCAACTCGGCGACCCCTACGTGTGGGGCGCGGAGGGCCCGAACAGCTTCGACTGCTCCGGCCTGACGCTCCGCGCGTACGAGGCGGCCGGGATCGACCTCCCCCGGGTCGCCCAGGACCAGTGGCTGCATGGACCACGCATCCCCGATGGCGACGTCCAGGCCGGAGACCTCATCTTCTTCGACAACGACGGAGACGGCACCGCCGACCACGTCGGCATCGTGCTCGATCCGGAGAAGCAGACGATGATCCACGCCCCCAACTCGACCACCGTGGTCAAGATCTCGGACTACGGCAACTACGGATCCCCACGGCTGGGCTTCACCCGGCCGGGAAACAGCTGACGGCCCGCACACCTCATGCCAACGGACGGGGACGATGCAGGTACATGAGGCGTCGCTGGTCCGAGCCTCCAGGGGGCTGGGGGAGTCGGCCGAGCTGTTCGGCCGGCACACCGAGGCTCTGCTGGCAGCCACCGCCGGCGGCACCCGCTCGCCCTGGGGCATCGGCGTCATCGGCATCGTCATGGACCAGGTCAACGAACTGCTCGGCGACGCCTGCGGACACCTGCGGACCAACCTCGGCGCGAGCGGCGCGGGCTTCCAGGCGATGGCCGACCGCCACGCCGCCGCCCAGCACGCCGCGTTGGTCGCCGTCTCGGCCCTAGGGACGACCTCGCTCGCGGGCCCGACGTCGCTCGCGGGCCCGACGTCGCTCGCGGGCCCGACCTCGTTCGCGGGCCCGACGTCGGCCGCGGGCCCGACGTCGCTCGCAGGGACGACGTCGGTCGCGGGGACGGCCACCTCGACCCTGCCCTCCGCGGTCGAGGCCCCACCAGGCTCGCCCGCCTTCCCGGCCGGCGGGACGGGGCGCGGTGAGGAAGACGTGGCCGGAGTGGCCGTCCCCGCGACCAGCGGCGGCGAGGACCGCGGGCTGATGCTCCCGCCCGCGCTGGAGACCGCCTTCGCGATGCTGGGTGTCCCGTGGCCCACCGAGGACGAGGTCCGGCTGCGCGAGTGCGCCGCGGCCTACCGGGCCTGCGGGCACTCCCTCACCACCGATGTCATCCCCCTCGCCCATTACGCCATCGGGCACGCCACCACGAACAACGCCGGGGACGACATCACGGCGGCCACCGCCTTCTGGACCGACTACCAGCATCAGGGCGACGACTCCGGGCACCTGCCCAGCCTCGCCACCACCCTGCACGCGCTGGCCGACCTCCATGACGTGTCCGCCACCGTCGTCGAGGTCGTCAAACGGACCTTCCTGGTGCTGGCGGGCCTCATGGCCGCCGTCCTCGTGGCCGCCGCCTTCGCCGGGGGCGTCGCGCTGCTGAACATCCGGGTGGTCATCGCCGGTCTCCGGGGCATCGCCCAGCGCTGCCTGGCCGTCTTCCGGCACGGAATCGAACGGTTCCTCGGCAACGCCCTGGTCCGGGGCGTGGAAACGCGCCTCCGCCGCATCCTCCGCGCCCGCCGCCCCGCCGCCGGGAAACCGGCGCCACCGGTCGTGGTGCCACCTCAAGCCGCGAAGGCCGCACCGGCCCAGGCGGCGAAGGCGGCGCCGCAGGATGTTCGGAAGGCTTCGCCGTACGACCTCGAACCCACCGACCCGCCCGCGAGCGAGTACGGCCAGAAGAACATCGTGATCCTCCGGGAGAGCATGCGGAAAGACGGGTACAAAGGCCGGCCGATCGCCGTGGTGTCACACGAGGGGAGGATGTTCGTCGTCGACGGCAATCACCGGCTGCGAGCGGCAGAGGGTGTGCTGGACGAGATCCCGTACCGGGAGGTCGAACTTCCCTACCTGGGCTACCGGAATATCCGCGACGTGCTTGAGGGATGGGATCTGAGCAAGCGCATGCTTCCAGACTGGATGGCGCAGCGGGCCGCCCGCCGCCCGGGCGGCGACTGAACCGGCAGGAGATCGAGTCGCGTTGGCGGCCGCCGCCGGAACCGCGCCGGCACCGCCCCGTTCCCGGCCTGCTCGCCGACCTGGATCCTTCAGAAGAACCGGGAGAGGCTGAACCTGCGGACGGTCAGGGGAACGGTGCACCGGCTGATCACCCGGATCTTCCGGATGCGGGTCTTGTGGTTGATGGTGACCTTCACGCACTTCATCCGGACCTGGTGATGGCCGGGGAGCGCGTAGTAGGAGATGATGACGCTGCGGCGGCCGAGCCCGCGGTCGGAGAGCCCGAGTCCCACCTCCCGGTAGAGCCGCCATGAGCCCTTGAGGGTGAACGCGGTGGAGCCGATGATCGCGTGGTTCGCCTCGGTAGGGCAGTGCACGAAGATCCGGACGACGTCGTTCTGGCGAGGCCACTCCGGGAGGACCCGCAGCGAGGTGAGCTTCTTCCAGTCGTCCTTAGGCTGATCGTCGGTGGTCGGCGGGTCGGTGCGTGCCCCGGCCGCCTGGCCCGGGCCCATCACCAGAGCGGCGACCAGTGCCATTCCCAAGAAGGCACGCATCTCTTCCTCCTGACGGACGGACGCCCAAGCATCGGCGGTGTGCTCGCGCGGAGCGGCGGAAACGCCGGTGACGATGGCGGCCGTGGACGAGGACACCCGTTCTGAACAGGCCGTTCGTCTCATTATGTCGATCAAGCGGCGATGGGGGGTGTGCCACGCCGAAGCGCTCCGGCGGCCGCAAATCACCGGTTTCTCTCGCGCCAATTCTGTCCTACTTTTCGCCGATATTTGATTCTTTGTCGCGCTCAGGGGGAAGTCGGGGGAGACCGGCGCAGCGGCAAATGCGGTTGTCCCACGGATCGGCCGCTCACGGAGGTGAGGCAGGTGGCTGAAGAAACAGCGGGAGCCGGACGGCTCAAGGAAGCGGTGCGGCGAACCGGTCAGGAAGCGGCCGGGAAGGCCGCGGAAACGGCCGAGACGGTCAAGGACACCGGCCAGGGAGTCGCCGGGTCGGTTCAGGACGTCGGCCAAGGGCTCGCCGCCGGCCTGCCGACGGACCGGCTCAAGCAGGAAGTTCGGAACCTGCTCCAGGCGGCGGGCCAGCGGATGCTCAGCTCCGCCGGAGACAGGATCGAGGGGCTCACCGGACGGTTGACCGACTACGCCGAGGGCGGCGGGAAGGGCCTGCTCGGCGCGGTGGCCGGTTCGGCGGGGTCCGGCGGCGTGGTGGGCGGCGCCCTGAAAGGCGGGGTCAAAGGCGCGCTGAAAGGGCTGTTCAGTGGCAAGGGGGGCAAAGGCGGGAAGGGCGGCCACGAGAAGGTCACCAACATCGTGGAAACGATCGACGTCGGCGCCCCCCGACACCTGGTCTACAACCAGTGGACCATGTTCCAGGACTTCCCGACCTTCATGAAGAAGGTCGAGAACGTCAAGCAGGACTCCGACGAGGAGCTCAGCTGGAAGGCGCAGATCTTCTGGTCGCACCGGAGCTGGAAGGCGCACATCATCGAGCAGATCCCGGACCAGCGCATCATCTGGCGATCCGAGGGCCCGAAGGGGCATGTCGACGGGGCTGTGACGTTCCACGAGGCCACTCCTGATCTCACCAAGATCCTGGTGGTGCTGGAGTACCACCCGCAGGGCCTGTTCGAGCGCACCGGCAACCTGTGGCGGGCCCAGGGGCGACGGGTACGGCTCGAACTCAAGCACTTCAGGCGGCACGTGATGTCGCATCTCCTGTTGCACCCGGACCAGGTGGGCGAGGGCTGGCGGGGGGAGATCCGCGACAGCGAGGTCGTCAAGGACCACGAAACGGCCCTGCGGGAGGAAAAGGAGGCCGAGGGCACGGAGGAAGAGCGGCCCGAAGAGGACCGTGAGCCCGAGGCGGCCACTCCGGAGGGCGAAGAGGCCGCTGAGGGGTTCGAGGAAGAAGAGGAAGAGCCGGAACGGCCAGAGCCGGAACGGCCAGAGCCGGAACAGGCGGAACTGGAAGAGGAAGAAGAGGAGCCCGAGCGGAGGCCCGCGAGCGCGCGCCGCTCCGAGAGGGGAAGCACTCGCCAGCGGGAACGCCCGGTCCGGCGGCGCAACACCCGCGCCGAGTAGGACCCGGCCGGTGGAAGACCCGGCCGGCGATCACCAGGGGACACGACATGACCATGCAACCCGCGAATCGCGGAACGGCGGCCGGCGGTGGTTCCGCGACGGCCCTGGCGGACGTCATCGACACCATTCTCGACAAGGGCCTGGTCATCGACGCCTTCGTCCGCGTCTCGCTGGTCGGCATCGAGGTGCTGACGATCGACGCGCGGATCGTCGTGGCCAGCGTCGACACCTACCTGCGCTTCGCGGAGGCGGTCAACCGGCTGGACCTTTCGGAGACGGGCGAGAAGGGGCTGCCGGAGCTCGTCAAGGACGTCAAGCAGGGGCGGGCCGTGGAGCAGGGCAAGGAGACGGTGCAGGGGACGTTGGAGGCGGCTGGCGAGAAGCTGGAGGACCTCGTGGCCGGCACCTCCACCGAGCGTGAAGACAAGCCACGCCGTGCGCACCGGCGAGAGGAGGAGTGAGGTGTCTCGACGCATGCGGTCCGCCGAAGCTCAGGAGGCCGATGCCGACGCGAGCGGCAACGGCGTCGGATCCTACGTGTACGGGATCGTACCCGGCGATGTGGAGGTGACCCCGGGCACCCAGGGGGTGGGAGACCCGCCCGGACAGGTGGAGCTGCTGACCTATCGCGAGATCGGCGCCCTGGTGAGTGACGTGCGGGTGGACCGCCCGCTGGGCAGGCCGAAGGATCTCCAGAGGCACGCGGAGCTGCTGGACGATACCGCGGCCGAGGTGCCCGTGCTGCCGCTGCGCTTCGGCGCGGTGCTCACGAGCCCCGAAGCGGTGGTCGAGGAGCTGCTGACCCCCTACCACGACGAGTTCCGGGACGCTCTGGAGGAGCTGGAGGGACGGGCGGAGTACGTGGTCAAGGCCAGGTACGTCGAGCGGGCGATCCTGCTGGAGGTGCTCAACGCGAACAAGGAGGCGGCCCGGCTCAGGAAGGAGATCCACGGCCGTCCCGAGGAGCTGACCCGGAACGCCCGGATGCGGCTCGGGGAGATCATCGAACAGATGATCGCGGCCAAGCGCGAGCTGGACACCGACACACTGCTCGACGAGGTCGAGCATCTGTGCGAGGCGGTGGCCATCCGCGAACCCACGCATGAGCGCGACGCCGCGCACGTCGCCCTGCTCATGGAGAGCAGCCGCCAGGCCGAGCTCGAACAGGTCCTGGACGAGCTGGCCGGCGAATGGGCGGGACGCGTCGAGCTCCGTCTCCTCGGCCCGCTGGCGCCGTACGACTTCGTGGCGACCACCGCGGAGTGAAGGGTGACGAGCGGGAGGAGTGAGATCTGATGGGATTGGGGACGCTGCTGTTTGGCTGGCCGCTCGCGCCGGTCTACGGGGTTGTCAAGCTGGGCGAACTCCTGCGTGACCAGGTCGAACGCGAGCTCCACGACCCGGCGGCGGTTCGGCGCCGCCTGGAGGAGGTGGAGGAGGCCAGGGCCGCCGGCCGGATCTCCGAGGAGGAGGAGACCCGGGCGGTGGACGAGATTCTGCGGGGGATGCTCGGTCAGTGAGGCCCCAAGCGGTGCCGCACTCGGGGGAAGCGGGGGTGATTTCGTGCCTGTCAGGCATGGAACCAAGCACGACGACAGGACGGACGACCACGTCGAGGAAGAGGACGTTGAGGAAGAGGACGTTGAGGAAGCGGACGTTGAGGAAGCGGACGTTGAGGAAGAGGACGCCGAGGAGCCGCGAAAGCGGTCGCGGGAGCTGTCGGCCGCCGACGCCGGCGCGGTCGGGCTGAGCCAGATCAGCAAGTTGACCGGCAAGGACGCCGAAGGAGTCACCCTGGTGGAGCCGACCGACGACGGATGGCTGGTCGGGGTGGAGATCGTCGAAGACCGGCGGATCCCGTCGTCCGGAGACATCCTCGCCCTGTACGAGGCCGAATTCGACATGGAGGGCGACCTGCTGGCCTACCGCCGGGTACGCCGCTACAAGCGGGGGAGCAGCGACGTCGGCGAGGGCGCCCAGTGACCGCCCCGATGAGGTCGAGCCCCTACCTGCGTCAGTCCTCCATTCCGGGCACTCCCGGCGGGCGGGAGTCGGCCAACCTCGGCGACATCCTGGAACGCGTGCTCGACCGGGGCGTGGTGATCGCGGGCGACATCCGGGTCAACCTGCTCGACATCGAGCTGCTGACCATCAAGCTGCGCCTGTTGATCGCCTCGGTCGACACGGCTCGCGAGATGGGGATCGACTGGTGGGAGCACGATCCGTGGCTCACCGGCGGCGACCGCGAGCTGGCCGACGAGAACCGCAGGTTGCGCCGGCGGCTCTCGGCGCTGGAGGAGACGCTGGCCCTGCGCAGCGGGGAGGGCCGGGGCGGGCGGGTCCGCGAGCGTTCGCCGGAGGCGGCCGAGCATGCCGAGTGACGAGGGCGTCTACCTCTACGCGGTCACGCGTGACGAAGACCACGCCTGTCCGGAGGGCCTGACCGGCGTGTCGGGCCTGCCGGTGCGCTCTCTCGCGCACCGGGGTCTCGTCGCTCTCTACAGCCTGGTCTCGCTGGACGAGTTCGGCGAGGAGCGGCTGCGGCGCTCGATGGAGGATCTGACCTGGCTGGAGGAGACCGCCCGCGGCCACCACCAGGTGGTGGAGGCCGTCGCGCGGGTGCTTCCCACGGCCCCGGTCCGGCTGGTGACCGTCTACCACGGCGAAGACCAGCTCCGTCACCTGCTCGACGAGCGGCATGACGGGTTCGTCGCGGTGCTCTCCCGCGTCGCGGGCCGGTCCGAGTGGGCGGTGAAGGCGTACGCCGAGCCGGACGAGAGCGCGCCCGCGGACGAGAGCGGTCCGGAGGACGACCGGCCGGGGCTGGCCTACCTGAAACGCCGCCGGGCGGGCCTGCGCGGCCGGGAGGCGGCGTGGCGGCGGGCGGCCGCGCGGGCCGAGGCCGTGCACGAGGCCCTGATGGCCGTCGCCGTCGAGGGCCGGCTCCATCGTGCCCAGGATCCCCAGCTCTCCGGCCGCGAGGAGCAGATGGTGCTCAACGGCGCCTACCTCGTGGACGAGGATCGTGCCGACGAGTTCGCCCGCGTGCTCGGCGGCCTCGACGGCGACGGTGTCACCGTGGAGCTGGTCGGCCCCTGGGCGCCCTACTCGTTCACGGCGCTGGAGGGTGAGGCGGCGCGCGGTGCCGCTCCCTGAGCCGCGGGGCGGGCGCCTCGCCGCCCAGGGCCGCCTGCCCGTCGAACGGGTGGCGCTCGTCGACCTGCTGGACCGCATGCTGGCGTGCGGGGTGGTCGTGACGGGCGATGTGGTCCTGTCCATTTCCGGCATCGATCTCGTACGGATCTCGCTGCGCGCGCTGCTCGTGTCCGTACGGGAGACCGACGCGATCGACGGAGGGATGCGCCATGACGGCGTCGAGGAGTGAGCGGCGCGGCTCGAAGCCGGGTGAGTGGCGGCTGGAGACCGACGCCGACTCCGTGGAGCGTGATCTCAGCCGCCTCGTGCTCACCCTCGTCGAGCTCGTCCGTCAGTTGGTGGAGCGCCAGTGTGTGCGCCGGATGGACCAGGGCGACCTGAGCCCCGAGCAACTCGAAGCGGTCGGGTTGACCCTGATGCGCCTGGAGGAGGCCATGACCGAGTTGTGCGAGCGGTTCGACCTGTCGCCGTCGGATCTCAACCTCGACCTCGGACCGCTCGGCACCCTCCTCCCGGCGGCCGATCAGCCGCCGGCCGCCTGGTAGGTCGCGATCAGCACCCCGGTGGTCGTCGGCTTGCAGTCGACGAGCCGGAACGCGGCCGGAGCGAGGCCGGCCTCGAACATCCGGCGCCCGGAGCCGAGCGACAACGGGTGGATCAGCAGCACGTACTGGTCGATCAGGTCGTGCCGCGTCAATGACCGGATCAGTTCCCCGCTGCCCAGGATCACGAGGTCGTCGCCCGGTTCCTCCTTGAGCCGGGCCACGGCCTCCACCGCGTCACCCTTGAGCAGCGTGGAGTTGACCCACGGCAGCGGCTCGCGCAGCGTCGTCGACGCCACGTACTTGCGCATGCGGTTGAGCACCGCCGTGAAGGGGTTGGGCTCGGGCTGGTTCGGCCACACGGCGGCGAAGTCCTCGTACGTCCGCCGCCCGAACAGCAGGGCGCCCGACCGGGACATCCCCTCGCCCGCCACCTGTCCCATGACCGGGTCGTTGTACGGCTGCGCCCAGCCGCCGTGCTCGAACCCGTCACGCGGGTCCTCGTCCGGCCGTCCGGGCGCCTGCATGACGCCGTCCAAGGTCACGCTGTTGAACACGCTGATCTTCCGCATGATCGGGGTCCTTTCCGTTCCGGGGCGCCCACCTGGAGGGCGCTCACCCTCTGTACGAACGGACCCTGGCCGGATCGACACGGGATGCGTGGATTCGTTCAGGAGTGATCGACTAATCAGTAAGGTTTCGTGCCATGAACGAGCAGTGGCAGGAGGTCGGCGACCGGGTCTACGTCCGCCGGCACGAGTCGTTCGACCTGAACGTGGGCCTGGTCGTGGGCGACGGGCACTGCCTGGTCGTCGACACCCGCATGTCCCACCGTGAGGCCGCCGACCTGATCGAGGCCATCAGGAGGATCACGAGCAGCCCCTGGACGGTCGTCAACACCCATTCCCACTTCGACCACTTCTTCGGCAACGCCCTGTTCCGTCCCGCCGAGATCTGGGGCCACGTCAGGTGCGTCGAGGAGATCGAGCTGTACGGCGAGCAGCAGCGGGCCAACGTGACCGGCTTCCTGCCGCCGGAGCGCCGCGAGGAGGTGGAGGAGGTGGAGATCGTGCCACCCGACCACACCTTCGCCACCGGGGCCACGCTCGACATCGGCGGCCGGGCCGTGCGGCTGCGCCACTTCGGGCTCGGCCACAGCAGCAACGACGTCGTCACGCAGGTGCCCGACGCCGGAGTGGTGTTCGTCGGTGACCTGGTCGAAGAGGGGGCGCCTCCGGCGTTCGGCGACTCGTACCCGCTGGACTGGCCCGCCACGACCGCCGCGATGCTGGCCGAGCTGCCCGACCAGGTGATCGTGCCCGGTCATGGCGCCGTGGTCGGCCGGACGTTCGTGGAGAGCCAGCGCGCCGACCTCGTCGCCTCGGCCGAGCTGGCGAGGCGGGCACACGTGGAGGGGTTGCGCGACCTGATCGGCCGCTTCCCCTACCCGGAGGACGTCACCCGGAAGCTCATCGAGCGCGCCTTCCTGCAACTCGACGGTCTCCCGGGCTGACCCGATCCCTCAGACCTGCCTGACCTCGATCCCTCAGACCTGCGCTCCCTCAGACCTGCCCGACCCGATCCCTCAGACCTGCTTGACTCCGACCCTCAGGCCGGTGCCCGCCACCTGGTCATGCCAGCCGGATCACTCCCTTCGCCACCTTGATCTGCTTACGGGTGAGCGGCCGCTTGGCCGGACCGTTGATCACCTTGCCCGTGGAGGCGCTGAACCTGCTGCCGTGGCACGGGCAGTTGATCCGGTTGTGGCTCACGCTCGCCACCGCGCAGCCCTGGTGGGTGCATATGGCGCTGAAGCACCGGAAGACGCCCTTCTTCGGCTGGGTGATCACGTACTTACCCTTGATGATCTTTCCGCCGCCTACTGGGATGTTCTTGGTCCTGGCCAGGATCGGTTTCGCGGCCTCCGACTCCGCTTCGGCCGGGCTCGTCCACAGGAAGACGACTCCTGCGCCCGCGGCGCCACTCCGGGTGATCAATGCACGGCGTGTGAGCATGATTGCCTCCTTCAACCTTCCACACGGATGAAGGTCGCCTGCCGGTTCACCGAAACCGGGCGATCAGCCGTACCACGTGGTCGACCAGGTTGCGGGCCAAGGCGCCCGTGGGAGGGGCGGTGTTCAGCTTCCCGCGGGCGACTGGCGCGCGGGGCCGCCGCGGAGCTCGTAGTCCGCGTCGATGACCGTGCACGGCTTGACCGGACCGGCGATCAGCAGGCCACGGAATCGCAGCATGTCCCGTGGCTTGTCGGAGGTGTGGTCGTCGGTCTCGGCGATCTCCATCACCAGGGTCTGGTCCTTCCCGATGTGGTCGGGATCGATGTCGACCCTGTCGCCGGTCAGGCTCGCGGCCTTGTGGTGAACAGAATCCGTCCATTTCTGGACGGTCATCGGCATCGTGCCCTCGGTGAGCCGGCCCCGGTCCATCTCGCAGGCCTTTCCGGGCTTGAGATAGGTGACGTCAGCGGTGACGCCCATCGCCTTCAGGTCCTGCTCCAGCTTGTCGGCGTCCCTGAACTCTTTGATCAGCACGGTGATCGTGCCGTCGGTGTTCTCGCTCACCGCGTACGCGGGGCTTCCCGCCGTCAGCAGCGGTACCGCGATGGCCGCCGCCGCTGCCAGCGTGGCCGCCGCCGCCCCTGTGAACAGGCGGCGACCCGTGCGACGACGTCGTTCCTCACGCGCGGCGAACTCGGCTTTCAGATCCATCAGCAACTGCTCCTCGAAACTCATCCCGTGGTTCCTTCCATGACGAGGGGCAGTTCCTTCAGCGTCCGGCGAGCGCGGTGCAGCCGCACCATGGCGGTCCCCGACCGGATGCGCAGGGCGGCCGCCGCTTCCGTGACCGTCAGCTGGTCGATGACGACCAGCTCGAGCACGGCCCGCTCGCCCTCCGGCAGTCCGGCCATGGCCTCGAAGGCCCGCCTGGCGGGCTGCTCCGCGTCGATCCGCTCCTCCAGCCGGGCGATGTCATCGGTGTCCAGCGGCCGTCGCCTGCTCACGCGGTCGGTCAGCTGTGACTCCCGTAACGCCCGGCGCCGCTCGGCCGAGAGCGTGTTGCGGGCCACGCCGTACAACCAGGCGACCTCGCTGCCCAGCCTCGGCCGGTAGGTGTGGGCCGAGTCGAACACCGCCAGGAACACATCCGCCACCAGGTCGGCGACCGTGTGCGGATCATCGATCCGGCGGGCCAGGAATCGCGTGATCCCGTCGACGTGACGCCGGTAGAAGGCCTCGAACGCCACGGCATCTGTGGCGATCTTCGCCTGTTTACGACGCACCGGCCATGCTCCCCTCGTCGATCTACACCCTTACTTGGTCAGAACCGTCGAAAGGCTTACAAGCGCCGGGCTCTCCGGAGGGATTACGTGGGGGACGACGGGTGCGGACCCGGCGCCCAGTACTCAAGCAGCCCGTGGCCCACGAGCCCGTCGTACTCGAACCCACATTGGCGTCGGTGACACACGCGGAACGCGAAAGTGCGCCCCCGCGGACGCGGAGGCGCACTTTCGCCGGCGGATCAGGGCAGCTTGCGAGCTGCCTCGTCCGCCTTGTCGGACACCTTGGAGGTGGCCTGCTCCGTGGAGTCGGCGGTTCGGCCCGCCTTCTCACTCACCCAGCGCGAAGCGTCCGAGGCGGAGTCCTTCATGTGCTCCGTCCACTGCTGAGCGTTGCGACGGTAGAACATGTAACCCATCGCACCCAGCGCCGCCCCGGTGAACAGGACCATGACCGGCCAGCGCCGCGACTTCGCGGGACTGGGGTCGATCTTGTGCGCCGCCGTGGTCAGCAACGAGCTGACCCTGGGGGCGAACTGATCCTCTACCCGGTGTGCGGCGTCTTCCAGCCTGGGTGCGGCCCAGTAGCGGGCTTCCTCGATGCGCTGGGCGGTGGCCAACTTGGCCTGGTCCGCCATCGGCGCCATGCGTTGACCGGTTTGCACGGCCTGGGCCTTCATTCGGCCCACCCACGTGGCGGGAACCTCTATGACCACGCGGCGTTTTCTCAGTGTCAGGGACACAACAACCTCCCCTGTCGGTGGGGCCCCGAGCCTGACCTGCCCGGTACGAGGCGGCTCAATCATGGCGGGCCGTGGGAGGATGGCCCAGAAGGCCGTACGGCCATAGTCATCAAAACACCTCAAAACCAACCCTGTGCATAGAGGGGGGCAGCT
Organism: Nonomuraea sp. NPDC048916; assembly: GCF_040649575.1. Classification (NCBI taxonomy): domain Bacteria; kingdom Bacillati; phylum Actinomycetota; class Actinomycetes; order Streptosporangiales; family Streptosporangiaceae; genus Nonomuraea; species Nonomuraea sp. NPDC048916. Next base: position 62,594 of record NZ_JBEZFS010000030.1, on the reverse strand, counting down.
GTCTCGTGGCTGAGAAGCTGATCGCAAACCTGCAGACAAATCGTGGCAATATCAAGGTGGAGCTCTTTCCTAATCAGGCTCCCAAGACGGTGCGAAACTTCGTTGAGCTGACCGAGGGCGGCCGCGAGTGGACGCACCCGGGCACCGGCGAGAAGAGCACCGGTCGCTACTACGACGGCACGATCTTCCACCGGGTGATCTCCGGATTCATGATCCAGGGCGGTGACCCGCTCGGTCAGGGCATCGGCGGCCCCGGCTACGAGTTCGACGACGAGATCCATCCCGATCTCTACTTCAACCGGCCCTACCTGCTGGCCATGGCCAACGCGGGCATCCGCTTCGGCAAGGGCACCAACGGGTCGCAGTTCTTCATCACGGTCGTGCCGACACCACACCTCAACGGCAAGCACACCATCTTCGGCGAGGTCGTCGAGGGCCAGGACGTCGTCGACGCGATCGCCAAGACCCGCACCGCACGCGGTGACCGGCCGGTCGAGGACGTCGTGATCGAGTCGCTCACGATCGACCGCGTCCAGGGCTGAGCGGGAGCGGGCTGGGCGGCCTGGCACGGAGCTCCGCCGCACACGCGGCACCGTCCATCAGGCCATAGGCTGCGGTCATGACCAGCCAGCCGCCTAGCCCCCCTCCGCACCAAGAGCCCGCAGAGGCGGTGCCGACGTGTTACCGGCATCCCGACAAGGAGACCTGGGTTCGTTGCCAGCGCTGCGACCGGCCCATCTGCCCCGACTGCATGCGTGACGCCGCCGTCGGGTTCCAGTGCCCCGAGTGCGTGGCCGAGGGCAACAAGGGCATCCGGCAGGCGAAGACCGCCTTCGGCGGCGCGGTCGTCCACACCCCCTACGCGACCTGGACCATCCTGGCCGTCAACGTGCTGGTCTTCGGCGCGTCGTTGCTGCTGGGCGAGACAGTCAGTGTGGCGCTCGGCATGTGGCCCAACGGCGTCGCCCATCTGGACCAATACCACCGGCTGCTGACGGCGTCAGTCGTGCACGCCAGCACCATCCACCTGCTCTTCAACTGCTGGGCGATCTACGTCATCGGCCCCTACCTGGAGCGGGCCTTCGGCCACGGCCGCTTCGTGGCCCTCTACCTGTTGAGCGCCCTGGGCGGCTCGGTGCTCAACCTGTGGCTCGACCCGCTCAACACCCTGACGGTGGGGGCTTCGGGAGCGGTCTTCGGATTGTTCGGCGCGGTCTTCGTGGTGGGTCGCCGGCTCAACCTCGACGTGCGGGGCATCGCCGTGGTCATCGTGCTCAACCTGGTGATCACGTTCGTGCTGCCCGCGTTCTCGGGCCTCCGCATCAGCTGGACCGGCCACGTCGGCGGACTGATCGTGGGCACCCTGCTGGCCGCCGCGCTGGTCTACGCCCCCAAGACCAACAGGACCCGCTGGCAGGTGCTGACGATCGTGGGAGCGGTGGCCGTGCTCGGGCTGCTCGTGATGGTGCGCACCGCGTCCATCGTCGGAGGCTCCGGCTGACATCCCCAGCCTGTGGAAAAACTGTGGAAAGAACTAACGCCAGCGGGTGGAAAGCACCACACCGAAGACGATAAAAACAAACCCGATCAGCAGGTTCCAGGCATCGAGGTCACCGATGAAGGGGGCCCGGGGCGCCACGTACCAGGTGGCGATCCAAAGGACGCCGATGATCCATGCCGCGACCATCGTTGGAGCCAGCCAGCGCGGGCTGACCTTGAGCTGCTGGGACTTCTGCGGCGGGGTGTAGACCGCCTTCTTGCGAGCCTTGGACTTGGGCACTGGTAACTCCTGCTGAGGGCCTGGGCTTCCGGATCGTCCACAGGCTCTTCGGTAAGCGTAGTCGTAGCGGGGCCCAGGATAGTCGCCACGCGCACGACATGGCGATCCCGGGCCGGCGGATCGACCCCGCATACGCTTGATCGGATGAGGGCCATGCTGCGGGCCGTGGGGGAGTCGAGCATCACCGCGGGCCTGATACTCCTGCTTTTCTGCGCCTACCTGCTCTGGGGCACCGGTGCCTACACCGAGGACCAGCAGGTGCTGCTGCAACGTCAGTTGACCGAGGAACGTCCCGCCGGCGCGCCTCCGGGTGCCGCCGGCCCGCCGCGCCTGGGGAAGATCCAGCTCGGAAAGGCGGTGGCCATGCTGCGGATCCCGCGTCTCGGCCACGACTACCGCTACGCCGTCATCGAGGGCGTCGGGACCGAGGATCTCAAGAAGGGCCCCGGCCACTACCCCGGCAGTGCCCAACCCGGACAGATCGGAAATTTCGTTGTATCGGGTCATCGCACCACGTACGCCGCGCCGTTCAAGCGGCTCGCCGAGCTGAGACGCGGTGACGAGATCATCGTCGACGCCCGTGAGGCCCGCTACACCTACCGGATGACCACCCGGGAGATCGTGCAACCCGACGCGGTCGAGGTGATCGCGCCGGTGCCCGGCAGGCCCGGCGCCCGCCCCACCCGGGCCGTCATCACGCTGTCCACCTGCCACCCCGAATACTCCGCCGCCCAGCGGCTCATCGTCCACGGCGTGCTCAAGCGGCTCGAACTCAGGAAGGACTGACATGTACGGCTGGCTCTGGCGCAGGCTGCCGGGCAACACGGGTGTCAAGCTGCTGGTGGCCGCCGTGCTGGTCGCCATCGTGGTGGCCGTACTCTGGTATGCGGTGTTCCCGCTGCTGGAGCCCGCCGTGACACTCGACGAGGTGACCGTACTCGGATGACCGGTGTGCTGGTCGTGGACAACCACGACAGTTTCGTCCACACGATCGTGCAATACCTGCGCGAGCTGGGCGCCACCTGCGACGTGCGCCCACGCGACGACGTGCGGGTGAGCGACGCCGACGGCTTCGACGGCGTGCTGATCAGCCCCGGCCCCGGCACCCCCGAGGCGGCGGGCGTCAGCGTCCCCCTGGTGCGCCACGCCGCCCGCAACGGGCTGCCCCTGCTCGGCGTCTGCCTGGGTCACCAGGCCATCGCCGTCGCCTACGGAGCCGCCGTCTCGCGCGCGCCCGAGCTCGTCCACGGCAGCACGAGCCCCGTCTCCCACGACGGCCGAGGCGTGTTCGCCACGCTGCCCTCCCCGGTGCGGATGACCCGCTACCACTCGCTCGCCGTACGCCCCGACACCGTGCCCGCCGAGCTCGACGTGACCGCCCGCACCCCCGACGGCGTGATCATGGGCCTGCGCCATCGTGAGGCGCCCATCGAGGGCATCCAGTTCCACCCCGAGTCCGTGCTGTCGGAGCACGGTCACCGGCTGCTCGCCAACTGGCTGCGCGCGATCGTGTAACACCCGGCCCCCGCCGGACGACTCACCAATGAACGTCCCCGCCGTTGCCCCCGAGCGGCGGGGGCGTTTTGCTGTCTCACGACTCAGGTAACGGCGAGTCAGGAAACGGCGAGGCCGCCCTCCGATCTCGGAGGGCGGCCCCAGGGCCTTCGTCAGCCGCTGAGGTCGTCGCCGATCGGGTTGTCCTCGATCGGCGGATCCTCCGTGGTGGGCTCGTCGGTGGGGATCGACGGATCAGGATCGGCCGTCGGCTGCTCCGTGGGCGTCGTGTCGGGGCCCGTGGAGACCACGATCGTGACGGTCGTGCCGGGGTTGAGCTTGGCGCCCTCACCGGGGTTCTGCTGGATCACCGTGCCCTGAGCCACGTCGCTGGCCTGCGGAACGACCCTGACCTTGAAGCCGGCGGCCTTGAGCAGCTTGCTGGCCTCCTGCTCGGTCAGCCCCATCACGCTCGGGACGGCCGTCATCTCCTTGGGCACGTAGAGGGTGACGGTGCCGCCCTTCTCGATCTGCTCACCGGCCTTGGGATCGGTCTCGATGACCTTGCCCTGCGGCTTGCTGGAGACCTTGGTCTTGACCGTGGAGCTCAGTCCCAGCTCCTCGAGGATCTGGTTGGCGTCCTCGGTCGACGCCCCGATCAGCCCGTCGGGCACCTTGACCTGCTCGGGCCCCTTGGACACGAACAACTTGACCGTCGAGTCCTTGGCCACCTCGGTGCCCCCGGCCGGATCGGTCTTGATCACGGTGCCCTTGTCGTCGTCGGAGCTGAACTGCTGGACGACCTCGAACTTCAGGCCGAGCGCCGTCAGCTGCGACTGCGCGGACCTCAGCGTCTGCGTCGCCAGCTCCGGAACGGTGACCGGCTGGGCGGCCGGGGTCTCGTTGGAGCTGAGGAACGCGTAGCCGATGCCGATGAACGCGCCGATCACGAGCAGCGGGACGATGATCCACGCCGCCGTCTTGAGTGCTCGGTTGTCGCCGCCGCTGTTGGCCCGGCGCCGGCCACCACGGCCGCCGCCCTCGCCGTCGGAGTATTCGTAGGCCGGGATCCCGCCGCGCTGGGTGGCCGGGCCCGTCGCCGCCTGGGTCGCGGTCATCATGCGCGTGCCCTGGCCGTAGTTGCCGGTCATCGTCATCGTCTGGGCGTCGACCGGCATGCCGGACATGGCCCGCTGGATGTCGGCCCGCATCTCGCTGGCGCTCTGGTAGCGGTGGGCCGGGTCCTTGGCCATCGCCTTGAGCACGATCGCGTCGGCCCAGGCGGGGATCTCACGGTCGATCTGCGACGGCGGGATCGGCTCCTCGCGCACGTGCTGGTAGGCGATCGCGACGGGCGAGTCACCGGTGAACGGCGGCTGGCCGGTCAGCAGCTCGTACAGCACGCAACCGGTCGAGTAGATGTCGCTGCGGGCGTCGACCCGCTCCCCGCGCGCCTGCTCGGGCGACAGGTACTGGGCGGTGCCTATCACCTGCGCGGTCTGCGTCATCGTCGCGGCCGAGTCGGCCATCGCACGGGCGATGCCGAAGTCCATCACCTTGACGTCGCCGGCACGAGTGATCATCACGTTGGCCGGCTTGATGTCGCGGTGCACGATGCCGCCGCGGTGGCTGTAGTCGAGCGCGCGCAGGATCCCGTCGACCAGCTCGACCGCGCGCTCCGGCAGCAGCCGCCGGTCCGCGCGCAGCAGGTCGCGCAGCGTCCGGCCGTCGACGTACTCCATCACGATGTAGGGCACGGGAGCGCCTTCGGAGACGTCCTCGCCCGTGTCGTAGACCGCGACCACGGCAGGGTGGTTCAGCGACGCGGCGGACTGCGCCTCACGACGGAAACGAGCCTGGAAGGTGTGGTCACGTGCGAGGTCGGAGCGGAGGGTCTTGATCGCGACTATGCGGTCCAGCCGGATGTCTCGGGCGCGATACACCTCGGCCATGCCGCCGCGCCCGACGACACCGTCGAGCTCGTAACGACCACCGAGTAGCCGAGGCTGAGTCATTTCCTGCACTGTCCCTTACCGTTCATCTGGGGTACCGGCCTGCTCGGGGGGCCGCCGGTGTCCATCATCGACCCCGTGGCGCATCACGTCTCCTCCTTCGGCGGGTTTGTCTCACCCGGGTCCGGCGAGGCGCTAGGTGTCGGAGTTGTCGGTGTACTGGTGGGCGTTGGGGTGGGCGTGGGCGTCGGGGTCGGTGTCGGCGTCAGTTTCGGCGTCGGCTGTCTGGTAGGCGTTGCCGACTTGCTTACCGTAGCCGACGGCGAGGGTACCGGCCGCGTTGACTTCACCGTAACCACCGGGGTTCGGCGAGTCTGTGTCTTCGTCTTGGACGGCCGTTGGCTGGGTGTCACCACCGTCTGCGTGGGCTCGGCGACATCGGGCGGCTTGGCGGGCGTGTCGCGCTGCGCCAGCATCATGGCGCTGAACCCCACCGCGGCCACGCAGCCCGCCGTGGCGACCGCCGCCACCGCCCGGGCATGCCTGCGCCGCCTGGGCCGCGGCGCCTGCAGCATGGTGGCCGCCGGCCGGAAGTCGCTGGTCGGCCCGCCGTCGTCCGGCCCGCGGTGGTCGCGCTCGCTACCGGCCGGCCAGCTGTCGTCCGGCCAGCTGTCGTCCCGCTCGCGCACCGGGAAGCCGCCCGGATCGGTCAGCATGCTGAGCTCGGCGCCCTGCCCGGCGTCGGCCAGCGACTCCCGCAGCACGTTGGCCCGGTCGGCCAGCTCCGACGCGGACTGGGGACGCTGCGCCGGCTCCTTCGCCAGCAACACCATGACCAGCTCGCGCACCGGGGCCGGCACGTCGACGCCCAGCGGCGGCGGCTGCTCGTTGAGGTGCTGGAGCGCGATGGCCACCTGGCTGTCGGCTCGGAAAGGGGTGCGCCCCGCCAGGCACTCGTAGACCACCACGCCCAGGGAGTAGAGATCGGTGGCGGGCGTGAGCGGCAGGCCCTGCGCCTGCTCGGGGCTGACGTACTGGGCGGTGCCGAGGACCGTGCCGGTCTGCGTCACCGGCGCAGCCTCCAGGGCGCGGGCGATGCCGAAGTCGGTCACCTTGATGGTGCCCTCGGGCGTGACGAGGAGATTGCCCGGCTTGATGTCGCGGTGGACGACCCCCGCGGAGTGGGCGACGTGCAGTGCCCTGGCCGTCTGGTGGAGCACGTCGAGCGCCACCTCGGGCCCCAGCGAGCCGTTGCGCGCCAGGATGGCCGACAGCGGCTCGCCGTGCACCAGCTCCATCACGAGGTAGGCCACGTCGTCCTGCTCGCCGTAGTCGAAGATCTGGGCGATGCCGGGGTCGGCCAGCGCGGCGGTGATCCGCGCCTCGTTGCGGAACCTCTCGCGGAACGTCGGGTCGGCGTGGATGTGGGCGCGCAGCACCTTGACGGCCACCTCGCGGGCGAGCAGCTCGTCCCGGGCACGCCAAACCTCCCCCATACCGCCCATGGCGATGCGGGAGAGCAGATGGTAGCGGTTACCGAGCCGCATGATTCAGCACGTTACCGTCAATCACTTGTTCAGCACCGCCTCCAGCACCGCCCTCGCGATCGGCGCGGCGGTGCCGCCGCCCGTCGCCTCGGCTCCGACGTTGGCGGCCCCCGACTCGACCAGGACCGCGAGGGCGATCTGCGGGTCGTCGGCCGGCGCGAAGGAGATGAACCACGCGTGCGGCGGCTGGCCGTCAGCCGTCTCCGCGGTGCCGGTCTTGCCCGCCACCTGCACGCCGGGGACCTGCGCCCGGTTGGCGGTGCCGTTGGCGACGACGCTCACCATCATCTCGCGCAGCTCGCCGGCCGTCTCGGAGCTGACCGCCTCGGTCAGCTCCTCGGGCTCGGCCTCCTCGACCGAGTCGCCCTTCGCGTCAGTGATCTTGTTCACGAGGTACGGCTTCATGACCGTGCCGTCGTTGGCGATGCCCGCGGCGATCATGGCCATCTGCAGCGGCGTCATCTGGTTGCTGCGCTGGCCGATGGAGGCCATGGCGACCGCCGCCTGGTCCTCCTTGCGGCCGAAGTCGCTCTTGGCCACCGACATCGGGATGCCGAGCTGCTGGCCCATGCCGAACTTCTCGGTCTGCTCGCGCATCTTGTCGTAGCCGAGGTCCATGCCGATGCTGCCGAACGGCGTGTTGCAGGACTTCTCCAGAGCGTAGATCAAGGGCACCTGCCCGCCGCCGCAGGCCGCGCCGCCGTAGTTGGGCAGGGTGGTGCTGGTGCCCGGCAGCCGCAGCACCTGCGGCGCGTCGACCACCGTGTCGGGGCCGCGGCTGGAGTCGTCCTCCAGGAACGCCGCGGCCGTGACCACCTTGAAGGTGGAGCCGGGCGGGTAGGTGCGGTCGATGTTGCGGTTGAGCAGCGGCTGGGACTTCTCCTTGGCCAGCTCGTCGTAGCGGCCGAACACCTTGCCCTTGTCGGTGCCCGACAGCTCGGCGGGGTCGTAGGTGGGCAGCGACACCATCGCCAGGATCGCGCCCGTCTTGGGGTTGAGCGCGACCACGGCCCCCCGCTTGCCGCTCTGCCGCAGCGCGTCGTAGGCGGTCTTCTGCGCCTTCGGGTTGATCGTGAGGTCGACGTTGGCGCCCCTGGTGGGCTCGCCGGTGAACAGGTCGATGCTGCGCCGCAGCAGCAGGTCGGGGCTGGACCCGTCGAGCAGGCTGTTGCGGGCCGCCTCGATGCCCGAGGCGCTCTCGGGCGAGAAGAAGCCGGTGATGTGGGCGTAGAGCTTGCCGTCGGGGTATTCCCTGAGGAACTTGAAGTCGCCCGAGGCTTCCTTGGACTGGGCGAGGATCACCTTGCCGCCCGCCGTGATGCGCCCCCGCTGCACCGCGTAGCGCTCGAAGTAGTTGCGGGTGTTGCGGGCGTCCTCGGACAGGCCTTCGGCGCGAACCGCCTGGAGGTAGTTCACGTTGATCATCAACAGCGCGAACATCACCAGGCAGGCCACGGCCGCGCGCTTGATCGGGCTGTTCATCGCTGGAACACCTGCGTCATTCCTTCGTTCTGGATCGCCTGGGGCGGGGGCCGCCGCGCCGCGTCCGACATGCGTACCAGGAGCGCGATGAGGATCCAGTTGGACAGCAGTGCCGAGCCACCCTGCGACATGAACGGGGTGACCAGGCCGGTCAGGGGGATGAGGTTGGTGACGCCGCCGACGATGATGAAGATCTGCCAGGCCAGCAGGAACGACAGGCCGGCCGCCAGCAGCTTGGAGAACGGGTCGCGAGCCGCGATCGAGGTGCGCAGGCCGCGTTCGACGAGCAGCGCGTAGAGCATGAGCAGTGCCATCAGCCCGGTGAGGCCCAACTCCTCGCCGGTGGCGGCGAAGATGAAGTCGGAGAAGGCCAGCGGGATGATCTCGGGGTGGCCCTGGCCGAGCCCGGTCCCGAGGATCCCGCCGGAGCCCATGGCGAACAGGCCCTGCATGAGCTGCCCGCTGCCGCCGACCGCGTCGAAGAGCGCCGGATCGCCGGGGTTGAGGAAGACCTCGAAGCGCTGCTGGACGTGATTGAAGACCATGCCCGCCAGAACGGCGCCGCCCGCGAAGAGCAGGATGCCGATGATGACCCAGGAGCTGCGCTGGGTGGCGATGTAGAGCATCGCGACGAACGTGCCGAACAGCAGCAGCGAGGACCCCAGGTCCTTCTGCATGACCAGGACGCCCAGGCTGACGCCCCAGGTGATGAGCACGGGGCCGAGGTCGCGGGCCCGCGGCAGGTCGATGAACAGCAGCCGGCGCCCGGCGAGGGCGAGCACGTCGCGCTTGGCCACCAGATAGCCGGCGAAGAAGACGACCAGCGCGAGCTTGGCGAACTCGGCGGGCTGGAGCTGGCCGAGGCCGGGAATGCCGATCCAGATGCGGGCGCCGTTGATCTCCTGCCCGAGGAACGGGATCAGCGGCGAGACCAGCAGGAACAGGCCCAGCGCGCCGGCGGTGTAGGTGAGCCGCTGCAACGCGCGGTGATCGCGCAGGAAGATCAGGGTGAGGCTGAACAGCAGGACGCCGATGAACGTCCACAGCAGCTGGGAGCTGGGTGAGGCGAGCTTGGCCGAAGGCAAGGGCGAATCCGACTCGGAGAGCCGGAAGATCATCACCAGGCCCAACCCGTTGATGAGCGTCACCAGCGGGAGGATCAGGGGATCGGCCCAGGGGGCGAACTTGGCGAGCACCAGGTAGGCGGCCAGCATCAGCCCGCCCAGGCTCAAGCCGTAGGTCAGCATGCCCGCGGGGATCTGGCCGTCGATGGCCAGGCCCACATTGGCGTAGGCCCCCATGACGATGGCCACCGCGAAGGCGAGCATGGCCAACTGCGCCCCACGCCGCTTGGCGGGCATGGGGACGGGTGACGCGGCCACTTCGCTCATCTACTGCTGCGTCTTCGTCGCGGTGGGGGACGGTGACGTGCTCGCGGGCGGCGTCGCCTTCTGTTCAGTCGTGAACTTCAAACCGTTGATCCTCGTCATGCCTTCAGCGACGCTCGTGACCTCGATGCCGTCCTTGATCAGGGCCTGATCGGGGGGAGAGAGCTTGGACAAGGGCTTGCCGGTGTGCTGTGCGACCGAGAAGAACTGGAACGGGCCCACTTCCTGCGGGATCCCCTGGAACACGACGACCTCGTCGCCCCTGGCCCCGACGAAGAACTGCTCCTGGGTCCACTGCCAGCCGAAGTAGCCGCCGACGCCCACCACGGCGGCCCCGAAGCCCAGCACGGAGACCAGCACGGGCCACACCCGACGGCGCTTGACCGGCCGCCGGGACGCCTGGGCGCCCGGCTCGTAGTCGTCGTCGGTGATCACCGGCTGGGGCGCGGTCACCGTGCCGACGCGCCCCGGGGAGGTGTCCTGGGGGCTCGACCGCAGGCGGTTCATGCCCGCCGCGCCGACGACGGCCACGTCGGCGGGCGGTTGCTGCCCGTCGGTGATCTCCAGCACGTCGGCCAGCACGCAGGTGATGTTGTCGGGCCCGCCGCCCCGGTTGGCCAGGTCGATGAGCTGGCGTACCACCTCTTCGGGGTCGTCGATGTTGGTCAGCGTGGCGTGCAGCGTCTCCGCGCTCACCACGCCCGACAGCCCGTCGGAGCAGAGGAGGTAGCGGTCGCCCACCTGCGCCTCGCGCAGCGTGAGATCGGGGTCGACCTCGCCGCTGCCGTCGAGCGCCCGCAGCAGGATCGAGCGCTGCGGATGTGTCGCGGCCTCTTCGGGGGTGATGCGCCCGTCGTCGACCAGCTGCTGCACCAGCGTGTGGTCGTGGGTGATCTGGTAGAGCTCCCCGCGTCTGAGCAGGTAGGCGCGCGAGTCGCCGACGTGCACCAGGGCCACCTGGGTGCCGTTCCAGAGCATGGCGGTGAGCGTGGTGCCCATGCCCTTGAGGCTCGGGTCCCGACCTACCATCTCGTGCAGCTTGCGATTGGCGTCGCGTACGGCTGCCTCGATGGCGTTGAGCAGGTCACCGCCCTGCTGGGCCTCTTCGAGAGAGGCCATTGCGGCGATGGCGACGGAGCTCGCCACCTCGCCGTGTGCGTGCCCGCCCATGCCGTCGGCGACGGCGAGCAGGCGGCCGCTAGCGTACGCCGAGTCCTCGTTCCCTTCGCGGAGGAGGCCGACGTCCGAGCGGGCGGCGTAGCGGAGTGCGATGGTCATTTGCGCAATTCAATGACTGTCTTGCCGACGCGGATCGGAACACCGAGCGGCACCGGGGTCGGGCGGGTGACTTTCGAGCGGTCGAGATACGTGCCGTTGGTCGAACCGAGATCTTCCACGATCCACTGACCGTCCTGGGGAAAGAGCCGGGCATGTCGGCTGGAAGCGTAGTCATCGCTGACTACCAGTGTGGCGTCGTTCGCCCGGCCAATGGTGATGGGCGTCTCCGTGAGATTAATGGTGGTGCCTTGGAGCGGGCCACCTGTCACGACAAGCTGGCGTGGCTCGCCTTTCTTGTTCTTCGGCTTTGCCACTGGTTTGGATGGTTTCGCACTCTTGCGTGGGCCGACGGGAGCCGTACGGGATCCGAACAAGTCAGTCCGGATCACGCCGACTGCGGCAATGACGAAGAACCACAGCACCGCCAGGAAGGCGAGCCGGATCAGCAGCAGCGTGAGCTCGGACATGGACCGTTTGTCTACCCTCAATCGCGCCGGAACACCAGAGTCGTGCGCCCCAGAGTCACTCGCGTGCCGTTCTGGAGCTCGATCCTGCGTATCGGCTGGCCGTTGACGAATGTGCCGTTGGTCGATCCCAGGTCGACCAGGTGGACCTGCTGCCCCTCGACGCGCAGCTCCGCGTGATGGCGGGAGACCCCCGGGTCGACCAGGCGAAGGTCGCAGTCGGTGCCCCGCCCGAGCAAGGTCACCGGGGTGGTGAGCTCGTAGGAGCGGTCGCCCTGAGGATCGTCCTGGGTGGAGACGAGCAGCCTGGGCCGCCCGCCGAACGCGTTGGGCCTCGACGGAGGCAGGTCGCTCGCCGGCTGGCGAATCTCGTCCTGCTCCACCGTCGCGCCGCGGATGACGCCTGACCTGATGCGGAACAAGCCCACAGCGAGGTCGGCGGCGGTCTCGAAACGGACCCGGACCGGTCCCACGAAGGAGTAGCCCTGCTCCTTGGCGTACTCCCTGGCAAGGTTGGCCAGCTCGTGGCTGATGCTGTCGGCGTAGACCTCAAGCCGTTCGCTGTCGGTCGTGGACAGCTCAACCACGAAGTCGTTGGGCACGAGCGTGCGACCCTGAGCGACGATCGCCGCACGCTCATCCATCTCCCGCTGAACCGCGCTGGCGACCTCGACCGGCTGAAGGTCAGATTTGAACGCCCGCGCAAAGGCCCCCTCAACCAAGCCTTCGAGCCTTCGCTCGAAGCGCTGAAGGACTCCCACCGGGTACCTCCCTTCCTCCGTGCATATGATCGCGGCCTCCAGACGCTCTCATGCCTGGTGCCCGCTCGTCCCACCGTCGCGGTGATCCCGGCGCTCGTCGGCTGTCGCGCCCAGCTCCTCCGCTCCCGTGTCTTATGCGATCGTATCCGGGTTCAGTACCAGCGGCTGTTCCGTGCTACTGTTTCTCAGCACCCACTCAGGGCGGGTGGCGGAACGGCAGACGCGCACGGTTCAGGTCCGTGTGTCCGAAAGGACGTGAGGGTTCAAATCCCTCCTCGCCCACATCGCGGTACGGCCGATGAATTCGGCAGACCCACACTGACGAACGACAGCCCCGGTTCGCAAGAGCTGGGGCTTCTTCTTTTCAAGAACCTGTGTACGGCTCACGCCCTCGTGAGGAATGTAGGCCCGGCCGGTTGCAGTCCACTTTCGGATTACTATCGGCCGGGCGGTGTGTTTTTGACCACATTCCCGGGGTTCTGGCCGCTATCGCGCGCCGCTCGTTCAGGCCGCCATCGTGCGCGTGTCGAGCAGCTCGCCGAGCAGATCGGTGAGGGTCACCATGCCCACGACCACGCCGCCCTGTCCGGTGACCAGAGCCAGGTGCGCCCGGGCCTCCTGAAGCGCTGTCACACCCTCCGGCACCTGCGTGGCGCCGGCCAGCCTGGGCACGGGACGGGCCAGCTCGCCCGCCGTCCGGTCGGGCTGGAGCAGCGCGTCGCGCACGTGCAGCACCCCCTGGACGTCGCCGGGAGCGCCGACGAGCAGCCGCAGGTGGCCGCTGTCCCGGGCGACCTCCCTGATGCGGGTGGCGCCGGCCGACGCCGGGACCATGACGGCCCGGTCGATCGGCACCATCAGCCGCTCGATGCCCTCCGCCTGCAGCCGCAGCGCCCGGGTGAGCAGGTCGTGCTCCTCCCGGTCGAGCAGGCCCATCCGGCCCGACTCGCCGACCAGCATGGCCAGCTGCCGCGGGGTCCTGGTGGTGGCCAGCTCGTCGCGTGGCTGCACGCCGAATATCCGCAGGATCAGGTTGGTCAGGCCGTTCAGCGTGGACAGCAGCGGGCGCATGAGCCACACGAAGCCCCGGAAGGGCAGTGTCAGCACCATGGCCGCCTGTTCGGGATGGGTGAGGGCCCACGACTTGGGCGCCATCTCGCCGATCACCATGTGCAGGAACGTCACCAGCGCCAGCGCGAAGGTCAGCGCGATCGGCACCCGCAGCGGCTCCGGCACGCCGAGCGTGGCGAAGACCGGCTCCAGGAAGTGCTCGATCGCCGGCTCGGTGACGTAGCCGAGGCCCAGTGTGCAGAGCGTGATGCCGAGCTGCGCGCCGGCCAGCATGAGCGACAGCTGCCGGCCGCCGCCCACCGCCGACTTCGCGGCGATCCTGACCATACGGTTGCCGCCGCTCGCCATCTCCTCCAGGCGGTGGCGCCGGGAGGAGACGAAGGCGAACTCGGCGGCCACGAACAGCGCGTTGAAGGCCAGCAGCGCGAGGCTGAGCAGGATCAGCGTCATCGGGTGGCCTCCGCGTGTTGCACCGGCGCCAGCCGCACCCAGTCGGGCACCCGGCGGTCGAGGGAGAGCACGGTCAACTCGGCCAGATGCTCGTCGTCGTCCTCCACGAACGGGTCGGTCTCGGGCGTCGTGGCCACGATCACCGTGTCGCCCGCGTCGGGCAGCCGGCCGAGTTTGGCCAGCACCAGCCCGGCGAGCGTGTCGTAGTCGTCGCTCTCGGGCAGCGCGATGCCGGTGGCCCGCTCGACCTCGTCCAGCCTGAGCCGGCCGGGCACGTCCCAGACGCCGCCGGGCCGCTCGACCGCGCCGGCGGGCTCGGGGTCGTTCTCGTCGACGAGCTCGCCGACGAGCTCCTCGGCCAGGTCCTCGATGGTGATCACGCCGGCCAGGCCGCCGTACTCGTCGATGACGCAGACGATGTCGTCCTTGGCGGTGCGCATCTGGTCGAGCACCGCCGGCAGCGGCAGCGAGTCGGGCACCAGAGGGGCGGGCCGGGTGACGTCCCTGATCCGGCCGTCCTCCAGGCCGGCGGCCAGCAGCTCGCGGACGCCCGTCACGCCCACGACGTCGCCGTCGTCGCCGAGCACGGGGTAGCGGGAGTGGCCGCACTCGCGCATGGCGTCGATGAGCTCCGAGATCGGCTGGGCGTCGCGCAGCGCCACCACGCGGGGGCGCGGCACCATGATCTCCTCGGCGATGCGGTCGCCGAACTCCAGCGCCCGCTCCAGCAGCTCCGACAGCCGCGGGGGCAGCTCGCCCGCCCGGGTGGACTCGGCGATGATCCGCGAGAGCTCCTCGGGGGTCGCGCCGTGCTCCACCTCCTCGACGGGTTCGATGCCCACGCGCCTGAGCAGCCCGGTGGCCGCCGAGTCGAACAGGCGGACCACGGGGCCGACGACCGCGAGGTAGACCAGCGTCGACCCGGCCAGGAACTTGGCGACGGCCTCCGGCCGGGCGATGCCGAGGTTCTTGGGCGCCAGCTCGCCCAGGACCATCTGGACCACGGTCGCGACGAACACGCCGATGGTCACCGACAGCCCGGCGATGACGCCTTCGGAGAGCCCGGCCTCGGCGAGCCGGGGGCGTACGAGTGTGGCGATCGCGGGCTCGGCCAGGAAGCCGACGATCAGCGCGGTGACCGTGATGCCCAGCTGCGCGCCGGAGAGCATGAACGAGAGGCGGGAGGTGACCTGGAGGGCCTTGGCCGCGGCCTTGTCGCCGGCGGCGGCCTGCTCACGCAGGACGGCCCGGTCGGCGGCCACGAAGGCGAACTCCTGGGCGACGAAGTAGCCGGTCGCCGCGGTGAGAAGGAAGAGGGCCACCAGGCCCAGATAAGCGCTCACCGCGGTGAGCTCTCAGGGGAACCCGTGCTCGTGCACGGGCGACTACTCCATGGGTCCGAGGCGGACACGATCATCCTTTCGCTAGAACTGGTCCACAAAACGTAACGACTCGGATCACGTCTATGTTTCCGGAGCGGCTATGTGCAAGCTGTGCGTACTTTTCCATGGGAAAACCTTGGTGACGGGTCTTCACTGGTCGGCGGATCGACGTAGCGTTTATGGCAACCGAGGGGAAGAAGATCGAAGTGTCTGAGGACGAGCGGACGCGGGCCATGCGCTCGCCTGGTGACGGCCGTCCGCTGCCCCCGAGGCCGGACGGTGGCCTGCGGTCCGGTGGCGCCCCCGCGCACCAGCGCCCGTCCGCGCCGGTGCCGCCCGGCTCGTCCGGACCGCCCAGACCGCCCGGGTCGTCCGGGTCGTCCGGCTCGTCCGGGTCGTCCGCGATGCCGCCCGCCGGAGACCCGCCCCGGTCCGGCGGGCGCGTGTACGGTCGCCAGCGTTCGGGGAGCAGTCCGGTGAAGCCGCTGCGGTCTCCCGGCGAGCGCTCGCCCTCCGGGCCCAGGCCGCCGCGACGGCGGCCGTCGGTCCGCACGATCCTCAAGATCGTCGCGGCCTTCGTGGTGCTGCTGCTGGTCACGGGCATCGGCCTGTTCTTCTGGATCGACTCCCGGCTGGGCGGCATCGACAACGTGCTCGACGACTACGAGGGCCGCGTCGCCGACACCCCGGGCACCAACTGGCTGCTCGTCGGCTCCGACAGCCGCAAGGGCCTGTCGGCCGCCCAGCGCCGCAAGCTCGCCACGGGCCGCGCGGCCGGTCAGCGCACCGACTCGATGATGCTGCTGCACATCCCCGACGGCGGCGACAGGCCCACGCTGGTCAGCCTGCCGCGCGACTCGGCGGTCACCGTCCCGGGCAAAGGCCGTCACAAGCTCAACGCCGCCTACGCCATCGGCGGGCCGAGCCTGCTGGTCAAGACCGTCGAGACCGCCACGGGAGTGCACGTCGACCACTACATGGAGATCGGCTTCGCCGGCTTCGTGGACATCGTCGACGCGGTCGGCGGGGTCGAGATCGACGTCCGCGCCGCCGTCGACGACCCCTTGGCCGGGCTCAAGCTGAAGAAGGGCAAGCAGGTCCTGACCGGCAACCAGGCCCTCGGCTACGTACGCACCCGCAAGGGCGGCGCGCTGCCCGACTTCGAACGCACCAAGCGTCAGCGGCAGTTCCTGTCCGCCGTGGTGAAGAAGGCGGCCAGCCCCGGCGTCCTGATCAACCCCTTCACCTCGATCCCGCTGGCCATGAGCGCCACCGAGGCGGTCGCGGTCGACGAGGGCACGGGCGCGTTCGACATGCTCTCGCTGGGCCTGGCCATGGGCGACAGCCCGGTGACCACGGTCGTCCCGTTCGGCGGTAACGAGAGCGTCGACGGCGGCACGGCGGTCAAGTGGGACCGGACCAAGGCCCTCGCCCTCTTCGACGCGCTCGCCGAGGACAGGCCGGTGCCGAAGGACATCCTCGACGCGGGCTGAGGCCCCGGTGCGGTCCGCCACCACGTCAGCCGCTGGAGCCCGTGGCGGCCGCCGAGACGGCGGCGGAGGTCGCGGCGATCACGATGACCGAGTTGATCGCCGCGATGGTCTTGGCGACGGCGTCACCCGCCCACGCGCCCTCGGCGATCTCCTTGACGCGGTCCTTGTCGGCTCCCGGGAACGCCTTGCGGTCCAGCTTGGCCGCGTGCATGACGGCGATGAGCACAGCGGTGCGGGCGTCGGGGTCCGCGCCGCCGAGTGCACTGGCGACCCGCTCCCTGACCTGTGCCTCGACCGAGCCGTCGGTCTCCGGCCAGCGCGTGGTGGGGAAGACGCCGAGCACCTTGCCCCGGTCCTCGGCCAGCACGCCCGACTCGGCGAGCCTGGTCAGCAGGCGCCTGCGCAGCTTGGTGGAGTGGAGCCTCTGGACCCACCAGACGGGCTTGCGCTCCTTGCCCTCCGCCGTGATGCGGGCCAGCGTGGCGTCGAGCTCCTCGTCGCCGAGGGGGGTGGGGTCCTTGACCGACACCTTCTTGCCCGACAGCTCGATCCTGTCGTTGACGGCGAGCTCGGCCAGGATCGCGCCGGCGAGCGCGGGATCGAGTTGGGAGGCGCCGATGAGCTGCTTGCCCTCGTCCTCGGTGTAGGCGAGGAGCAGCAGTTCCTCCGCGATCGTCACGTTCATGTTTCGACACTAACGTGCCGTTCATGAGCATTGCTGAGAGATTGCACGCCGTCGGACGCCCGCTCCTGGACGCCCAGCTCGCGCACCCCACCGTGGTCGGCATCGGCCGCGGTGATCTGCCCGAGCCGGTCTTCCGGTCCTGGCTGGAGCAGGACTACCTGTTCCTGCACGACTACGTACGGGTCTTCGCGCGGCTGGCCTGGCAGGCGCCCGCCGCGCACCTGGGCGATCTCGTGGACCTGGCCCACGCGACCTTCCACGACGAGCTCGACCTGCACCGGTCGTTGTCGGCGGGGTTCGGCGCCGATCTGGAGGGGGCCCGCAAGGGGCCGGCGTGCGCGGCCTACACGTCGTTCCTGCTGGAGTCGGCGGCGGACTACGGGGACGGGCTCGCGGCGCTTTATCCATGCATGTGGGGATATTCGACGCTTGGCCGGATATTGGCGGAGAACCCGCCTGCTGAGCCGCGATACCGGGCCTGGGTCGACACGTACGCCGATCCCGGATTCGCGGCCCTGGCCAGGCGGATCGGCGAGATGATCGACGAGGCCGATCCGGATCCGGCACGGGCCGAGGCCCTGTTCGTGGAGGGCATGGCCCACGAGCTGGCGTTCTGGGACGTGCCTTAGGAAGATTTCCACAGGCTGTGGACAGTGCGGTGCGCGCCGTACCCTGGTGGCATGCCGGAGCTTCCCGAAGTCGAGTCACTGGCCGGGTTCCTGCGCGAGCAGGCGGTGGGCCGCACCATCCTGGGCGTCGACGTGGTCGCGTTCCAGGCGCTCAAGACGTTCGACCCGCCGGTCAGCGCGCTCGGCGGGCTGACCGTCACGGGTGTGTCGAGGCATGGCAAGTTCCTCGATCTCGACTGCGACGGGCTGCACCTGGTCTTCCACCTGGCCCGTGCCGGGTGGCTGCGCTGGCGTGACGACCTCTCGGGCGCCAAGCCGGTCCGCCGGGGGAAGGGGCCTCTCGCGGTGCGCGTACGGCTCGCGCCCGACGACGAGGGGCTGGCGCCCGGCTTCGAGTTGACCGAGGCCGGGACGCAGAAGCGCCTCGCGGTCTATGTCACGAAAAATCCGGATGAGGTGCCTGGCGTCGCGGCGCTCGGCCCCGACCCGCTCGACGAATCCTTCACCGTGGCGACCCTGCAGGGCATCGTGGGCGGCAACCGCACCCAGATCAAGGGCCTGCTGCGCGACCAGAAGATCATCGCGGGCATCGGCAACGCCTACTCCGACGAGGTGCTGCACGCGGCGAGGATGTCGCCGTTCAAGATCGCGGCCACCCTCACCGAGGCACAGGTCGCCGACCTGTACGAAGCCATCGTCAGCACGCTGCGCGACGCGGTCGAGCGCGCGCACGGCCTGGCGGCCAAGGACCTCAAGGCGGAGAAGAAGTCCGGCCTGCGTGTGCACAACCGCACCGGCCAGCCCTGCGACGTCTGCGGCGACACCATCCGCGAGGTCTCCTTCGCCGACTCCTCGCTGCAGTACTGCCCCACCTGCCAGACGGGCGGCAAGCCGCTGGCCGACCGCCGCCTGTCCCGCCTGCTGAAGTGACTACACCCCGACGGCCTGCCGCCGCCCGGCCGGCGGTGCGACCCGTCCACGCAGCCCGAACGCGATGACGAGCGCGGCGAGCAGCGTGGCGGCCACCGGCACGACCAGCGCGGCCCGGATGGCCCGCAGCCCGGCCTCGGGAGTGCCGCCGGCGCCCAGCACGGCCACGTTGACGGCGGTGACCATCGACAGCCCGAGCGCGGCGCCGAACTGGAAGGACGTGTTGATCAACCCCCCGGCCAGGCCCTGCTCGTGCTCGGCGACGCCGTCCGTCGCGACGATCGTGAGCGGGCCGTAGACGAACGCGAACATCGTGCCGATCAGCAGCATCGAGGGCAGCATGGCGGCGTACGTCCAGTCGAGGCCGACGCCCAGGAACAACGCGTAGCCCGCCAGCCCGACGACCAGCCCGCTCAGGATCACCCGGGCGTTGCCGTACCTGTTGACCAGCCAGGGGGTGAGCGTGGGCGCCAGCACCACGTCGGCGGCCGCGGCGATCAGCGCCAGCCCGGTCTGGATCGCGGACCAGCCACGCAGCTCCTGGAGGTACAGCGTGACGAGGAACTGGAAGCCGAAGAACGAGACGGTGAGCAGCATCGCCGCCAGGTTCGCCCGCACCAGCGGGCCCGACCTGAGCAGGCCCAGGCGGACCAGCGGCGCGGCCGACCGCCGCTCGGTCACCACGAAGGCCGCCAGCAGGGCCAGCCCGCCCGCGAACGCACCGGCCGTCAGCGCCAGGCCCTCACCCGGGTGCTCCAGCCGTACGACGCCGTACACCAGCAGCATCATCGCGCCGGTCACGCACACGGCGCCCAACAGGTCGAAGCCGCCCACGGGACGGCGGTCCGCGGGCGGCTCCCTCAGCACCGGGACGGCGACGAGCAGGAGCAGCAGCGACAGGATGACCGGCGCGAAGAACACCCAGCGCCAGCCGATCGCCGTCAGCAGCCCGCCGATCACCAGGCCGAGCGCGAACCCGGCGGCGGCGGTGCCCGCGTAGACGAGCAGCGCCTTGTTGCGCTGCCTGCCCTCGGCGAACGTCGTGGTGATCAGCGAGAGCCCGGCGGGCGTCATGAAACCGGCGGCCACCCCGGTCACGAACCTGGCGACCAGCAGCATCCACCCTTCCGTCGCGAACCCGCCCAGCCCGGAGAAGACCAGGAAGACGCCGAGCCAGAGCAGGAACATCCGGCGCCGCCCCAGCAGGTCGGCCGCCCGGCCGCCGAGCAGCAGGAAGCCTCCGTAGCCGAGCACGTACGCGCTGACCACGCCGCTCAGCATGCCGGTGGAGAGCCCCAGGTCGGCCCTGATCGACGGCAGTGCCACGTTCAGCATGGCGACGTCGATGCCTTCGAGAAAGATGGCCCCGCACAGGACCAGCAGCGCGCCCAGCGCGCGCCCGGACAGGCGTTCGGTCGCAGGCATGGTTCAACCCCCGGTTACTTGTCGTGATGTCGGTTATCTCTTGTAACCGTCAGCATCCTGCGGCAGCATGAGGTCCCATGGAAGACGGCACTTTCAAGTCACCCGGTTACTGCGAGAGCACCGTCCACGACGATTACGACGTCAGGCAGTGGGACACCAGAGAAGACTGCGAGGTCAGGCAGATCCTCGACCGTGTCGCCGACAAGTGGTCACTGCTGGTCATCGCCCTGCTCGACTGCCGGAGCCTGCGCTTCACCGAGCTCCGCCGCGAGATCGACGGAGTCAGCCAGCGCATGCTCAGCGTGACCCTGCGTCACCTCGAACGCGACGGCCTGGTGACGCGCACCGTCCACCCCGTGGTGCCGCCCCGCGTCGACTACGCCCTCACTCCGCTCGGCCGCACCCTGCACGAGACCATCAAGACCCTGGTCACCTGGACCGAGGAGCATCAGCAGGAGATCGCCGCGGCCCGTGCCGACTACGACGCCAGGCGCGAGATGATGGACGCATGACCGTTCCCGAGATCGACGCACGTGACCTGCCCGCCGACGTCTTCCTGCTCGACGTGCGCGAGCGCGACGAGTGGGTGTCCGGTCACGCGCCCGAAGCCGTGCACATCCCGATGACCGAGATCCAGATCCGGGTCGCCGAGGTGCCCGAAGACCGGAAGATCTACGTCGTCTGCCGGTCCGGCGGCCGATCGCTCCAGGTGGCGGGCTGGCTCAACCAGCTCGGGCGCGAGGCGGTCAACGTCGGTGGCGGGATGCAGTCGTGGGAGTTCGCCGGGCGGCCGATGGTCAGCGAGACGGGGGAGACTCCCTTCGTGGCGTGATCGATGGCTTGATGCCCAATCCCACCTACCGCTGGAGCTCGGGGCGCATCCGGCTGTGAGGCGACCTGCGGGCGATGACCCGCGGCGGCGCAGACCGATCAGGAATCGAGAAGCGCCGGCCCCCTGGCCGCACCTAGCGTGACCGCCATGGACACCACCTCCGTCCAGGAGCCCACCGGGCAGCCGTCCTGCGTTCGCGACTGCGTCGTCCGCGAACCCGCGGGCAACCTGATCCATGGAACCGCGCTGAGCCGTCCGGCGACCGCGGCCACGATCCGCACGGACGGCACCGTGACGGAGCCGCGCACGACGCCGGTGGCGTCACCCCGGCCGACACCGCCGATCAGGTGGACAGCGGAGTGTCGCCACGACCGTGCCCGCGAACGAGAACCAGACGTACTGCTCGAAGCTGGTTAGATCGAGCCAGACGACGCCGACGGAGACCGCCAAGGCGGCCCGCGCAACAGATCCCCATAACAGATCCCCGTAACAGATCCCCCGTAAGAGTTGGAGACACGATGAGCACGGCCACGAGGACGGAGACGCAGTCGCCTGCGCTGCACGTAGCCGACAGCCACGATCTGATCCGCGTGCAGGGCGCGCGCGAGAACAACCTCAAGGACGTCAGCGTCGAGATCCCGAAGCGCCGGCTGACGGTGTTCACCGGCGTCTCCGGCTCGGGCAAGAGCTCGCTGGTGTTCGGCACGATCGCCGCGGAGTCGCAGCGGCTGATCAACGAGACCTACAGCGCCTTCGTGCAGGGCTTCATGCCGACGCTGGCGCGGCCGGAGGTCGACCTGCTGGAGGGGCTGACAACGGCGATCATCGTCGACCAGGAGCGGATGGGCGCCAACTCCCGCTCCACCGTCGGCACCGCCACCGACGCCAACGCGATGCTGCGGATCGTCTTCAGCCGGCTCGGCGAGCCGAGTGCCGGGCCGTCGTTCCACTACAGCTTCAACCTGCCCGCCGGCGCCTGCCCGCGCTGCGAGGGCATGGGCAGCGTGACCGACATCGACCTGACCCAGCTCTACGACGACAGCAAGTCGCTCAACGAGGGCGCGCTCACCATCCCCGGCTACAGCGTCGACGGCTGGTATGGCCGCATCTTCAGCGGCTGCGGCTTCTTCGACCCGGACAAGCCGATCCGCAAGTTCACCAAGAAGGAGCTCGACGACCTCCTCCACAAGGAGCCAACCAAGATCAAGGTCGACGGCATCAACCTGACCTACGAGGGGCTGATCCCGCGGGTCCAGAAGTCGTTCCTCTCCAAGGACCGGGAGGCGATGCAGTCGCACATCCGGGCGTTCGTGGACCGGGCGGTCACCTTCACCACCTGCCCCGAGTGCGGCGGCAGCCGGCTCAACGAGGCGGCCCGCGCCTCGCGGATCGGGGGCATCAACATCGCCGACGCCTGCGCGATGCAGATCAGCGACCTGGCCGAATGGGTCCGCGGCGTCGACGAACCGTCGGTGGCGCCGCTGCTCGCGACGCTGCAGCAGACCCTCGACTCGTTCGTGGAGATCGGTCTGGGCTACCTCTCGCTCGACCGGCCGTCGGGCACGCTGTCGGGCGGCGAGGCGCAGCGCACCAAGATGATCCGCCACCTCGGCTCCTCGCTCACCGACGTCACCTACGTCTTCGACGAGCCCACCACGGGCCTGCACCCCCATGACATCCAGCGGATGAACGACCTGCTGCTGCGGCTGCGGGACAAGGGCAACACGGTGCTCGTCGTCGAGCACAAGCCGGAGACGATCGCGATCGCCGACCACGTCGTCGACCTCGGCCCCGGCGCCGGTACGGCGGGCGGCGCCGTCTGCTTCGAGGGCACCGTCGAGGGGCTGCGGGCCGGAGGCACCCTCACCGGCCGCCATTTCGACGACCGGGCCGCCCTCAAGGAGACGGTGCGGACGCCCACCGGCACGCTGGAGATCCGCGGCGCGGCGGCGCACAACCTGCGCGACGTCGACGTCGACGTCCCGCTCGGGGTGCTGGTCGTCGTCACCGGCGTGGCCGGCTCCGGCAAGAGCTCGCTCGTGCACGGGTCGATCCCCGCCGGCGCGGGTGTGGTGTCGATCGACCAGGGCGCGATCCGCGGCTCGCGACGGAGCAACCCGGCGACGTACACCGGACTGCTCGACCCGATCCGCAAGGCGTTCGCGAAGGCCAACGGTGTGAAGCCGGCGCTGTTCAGCGCCAACTCCGAGGGCGCCTGCCCCAACTGCAACGGCGCCGGCGTCATCTACACCGACCTGGCGATGATGGCCGGCGTCGCCACCACCTGCGAGGAGTGCGAGGGGAAGCGGTTCCAGGCATCGGTGCTGGACCACCACCTCGGCGGCCGCGACATCAGCGAGGTGCTCGCGATGTCGGTGACCGAGGCCGAGGAGTTCTTCCGGGCCGGCGAGGCGCGCACGCCGGCCGCGCACGCCATCCTCAACCGGCTCGCCGACGTCGGGCTCGGCTACCTCAGCCTCGGCCAGCCGCTCACCACGCTGTCCGGCGGCGAGCGGCAGCGGCTCAAGCTGGCCACCCACATGACCGAGAAGGGCGGCGTCTACGTCCTCGACGAGCCGACCACCGGCCTCCACCTCGCCGATGTGGAGCAACTGCTCGGCCTGCTCGACCGGCTCGTCGACTCCGGCAAGTCGGTCATCGTCATCGAGCATCACCAGGCGGTCATGGCGCACGCCGACTGGATCATCGACCTCGGCCCAGGCGCCGGCCACGACGGCGGCCGGATCGTCTTCGAGGGCACACCCGCCGACCTCGTCGCCGCCCGCTCCACCCTCACCGGCGAGCACCTCGCGGCCTATGTCGGCACCTGACCGAGGCGCACGCGGACATCGTGAGACGCGCGCGGGCTCGTCTCGTGGCACGACCGCGCCTCGCCCGGCGGTGGCCGATCTCGGACGAATGGTGCATCATGGGGGCGCGAGCTGGGGTGATCTCGGTTCGCTGATCCATCCCCACGCGGGAGCTCGGGGCGCACCGGGCTGAGAGGGCGACCGAGGCCGTCGCCGACCGCATGAACCTGTCCGGGTAATGCCGGCGTAGGGAGAGTGCGATGTCCTCTGTCGTCGACGAAGTCCCCCTGACCCTCGACGGAGAGCCCCCCAAGACCCTCGGACTCCTCGACCAGGGCGCCCTGTGGGCCAACCTGGCGGTCAGCCTGCTGGGTTTCTCCGGGGCGTTGTTCCTGCTCAACCCCCTCGGCGACGCACCGCTGACCGTGACCGCCGCGCTGGTGGCCGCGTTCGTCGGCAGCCTGATCGGCACGACCATGGTGGGCCTGGCCGCCATCCCCGGCACGCAGACCGGGCGGCCGTCGATGGTGCTGCTCCGCGGCCTGTTCGGGGCCAGGCTGTCCTACATCCCGACCGTGCTCAACATCGTGCAGATGATCGGCTGGGGCGCCTTCGAGCTCTGGGTGATCTCCATGGGCGCGATGGCCGTCTTCGGCGACGCCGTGCCGTACGCGGTGTGGGTGGTCGTGGCGGGCATCCTGACCACCGCGCTGAGCATCTGGCCGCTCGGCGCGGTCCGGTTGCTCCGCCGCTACGTCACGATCGCCGTGATCATCTCGCTCATCTGGTTCGCGGTGGACTTCCTGGGTGAGGCCACACCGCAGGCCGGGGGGTCGTGGACGGCGTTCGCCCCGGCCGTCGACTACGTGATCGCGCTGTCGGTCTCCTGGGTGCCTATCGCCGCCGACTTCGCCCGGCACTCCAGGTCGAGCCGGGCGGCGTTCACCGGCGTGGTCGGCGGCTACACACTGGCCCAGGTGGCCTGCCTCGGGCTCGGCGTCTACGCGGTGGCGATCGCCGGGACGGCCGCGGTGACCGCCGACAACACCGCGGTGTTCGGGCCGTTCGTCGCGGCGCCGCTGGGCGCGTTGTTCTTCGCCGTGCTCGTGCTGCGCGAGGCCGACCAGTCGTTCGCGAACGTCTACTCCACCACGATGTCGCTGCAGAACCTGATGCCGCGCGTCGACCGGCGGGTCATCTCCATCACGATCGGTGTGCTGACCACGGCCATCGCGCTGGTCGTCAACGTGGCGTCGTACGGCGCGTTCCTCGGTGTGATCGGCGCGGTGTTCGTGCCGATGTTCGCGGTGCTCGCGGTCGACTACTTCCTGCTCGGCGGCGCCCGGCGGTGGAACACCGAGGAGGACGCCCCTTCCCGGTGGTCCATGCTGTTGCCCTGGGCGCTGGGCTTCGCCGCCTACTGGCTGACCACCTCGACCCCGACGGTCGAGCAGTGGGACGGCTTCTGGGCGGCGGCGCGCGAGGCGATCGGCTTCACCAGGGAGCCGTGGATGAACGGCGCGCTCGGCGCGGCGCTGGTGGCGGCGCTGGTGACGCTGGCGAGCGGCGGTCTCAGGCGCGCGACTCGACGGTGAGCAGGTGGCGCTTGGCGGCCGCGCCTCCGGGGTAGTCGCCGAGCACGGCCTCGCCGGGGACGACCCGGTGGCACGGCACGATCACGCAGACGGGGTTGGAGACGACCGCGTTGCCGACCGCGCGCAGCGCGCGCGGGCGGCCGATGCGCTCGCCGATCTCGGCCAGCGTCGTGGTCGTGCCGTAGGGCACCGCCATCGTCTTCTGCAGCACCGTACGGGCGAACGGGGTGGCGAGGACCAGGTCGACCGGGCTGGCGAAGGCTCTCAGCCGGCCGGAGAAGTAGGCGTCGAGCTCTCTGCGCACCGGGTCGAGCCGCCCCGGATCGGGCCCGATGAACGTGCCGACGTGCTTGATCACCCGCTCGAACACGAGGTTTTCGTCGTCGAAGCTGCAGGCCACGATGCCCTTGCCGGACACCGCGAGGACCAGCCTGCCCACGGCCCCGTCGTAGGTGCCGAACGCGATGTCGGGCGGCGCCTCCCCGCGGTAGGTGGTGGAGGTGACCCTGAGCAGTGCGTCGATGTCGCCGCCCGGCATTCCCTCACCTACTTCCCGCCCGGAGAGGCCGTGACCGCAGCGTATCGGACGGATCGCCCGACGGAAGCACCGCACCGCAGGCACTATGGGAGGCGTGGGTGACGACTGGGCCGGGAGTGACGACGAGATAGCGCGCGCGGCGCTCCACAGCTCGCCCAATGCGATCATCGCGCTCGACCGGGACCAGACCGTGCTGGCCTGGAACCCGGCGGCGGAGCGGCTCTTCGGCTGGACGGCCGGCGAGTTGCTGGGCCGCAGGGCGCCGATCGTGCCGGGGGAGCTGACCGCCGAGCACAACGCGGTGCTCGAACACGTGCGCACGGGCGGCCAGGTGACGCTCCGCACCAAGCGGTTACGCCGCGACGGCAGCGTGGTCGATCTCAGGGTCGACACGAGCGCGCTGCTCATGGGCAGCTCGGTGGCGGGCTACGTGTGCGTCCACCACCTGACGGAGGCCGACGAGGCGGCGCGCGAGCGCATGGCGCGCCGGGCCAGGCTGGTGCGCCGGCTCACCGACGTGGTCGGCGACATCAACGCCGAGCTGGAGCTGCCGGCCGTGCTCGACCGGATCGCGGCCAGCCTGACCGAGCTGACCGGCGCCGACGCCGGCGGGTTCGTGCTCATCGAGGGCGAGCGGCTGCGCCTGGTGAGCGCGCACCAACTGCCCGACTCGCTCAGGGACGCGACCGCCGATCTCCGCACGAGCCTGGTCGACAGGCTGCTGCGCACCGGCAAGACGGTCCTGCTGGAGTCGAACGGGCTCGGCGACCTGGTGTGGGCCCGGCTCAACGGGCTGCACACGATCGCCCTCGGCCTCGCCGCGGTCGGCGGCCGCCCCTACGGCGCGCTCTACGCGCTGTTCGCCAAGCGCAAGCCGGGGCATCTGGAGCTGGAGCTGCTCGAACTTCTCGCCGGGCATGCCGGCATCGCCGTGGGCAAGACCATGGCCTACCAGGAGGCGGTCCGCCAGCGGGCGCACGAGCGGGCGGTGTTCGACGCGAGCGCCGACGGCATCGCCGTGCTCGACCGCGCGGGCCTGGTGACCCAGTGGAACCCCGCCGCGGCCGAGCTCACCGCGCTGCCCGCCGACGCCGTGCTGGGCGGGCCGCTGCCCTTCCCGTTGCCCGAGCCGGGCGAGAAGATGACCTTCCAGCTGGAGACCGGGCGCTGGCTCGACGTGGTCAGCGCGGAGATCGAGGAGACCGGCGAGGTCGTCATCGACTTCCGCGACGTGACCAGGGCCAAGGAGCTGGAGGAGGCCAAGGACCTCTTCCTGGCCACCACCAGCCACGAGCTGCGCACCCCGATCACGATCGTGCGGGGCTTCGCCAGCACGCTCGACTCGCGCTGGGACAAAATGAGCGACCCCGAGCGCCGCTCCGCCGTGCACACGATCGCCGAGCGGGCCCGTTCGCTGGGCCAGCTGATGGATCACCTGCTGCTCGGCTCCAGGGCGGGCGCCGACGAGGTGCCGGTGCGGATCGAATCCTTCGACCTGGCCGAACGCATCCACGCCGCCACGCTGGGCCTGCCCGTGCTGTCCGACAAGCACCGGGTGGATGTGGTCATCCCAGACGGGCTGCCGCCCGTCATGGGCGACGCGCTGGCCACCGACATCGTGCTCGGCCAGCTGCTGGAGAACGCGTTCAAGTACTCACCCAAGGGCGGGCTGATCAGCGTCGAGGCCTGGCCCGAGGACGACTCGGTGGTCGTGGTCGTCGACGACGAAGGGGTCGGCATCGCCCCGGACGACCGCGATCGGGTCTTCGAACGCTTCGTCCAGGTCGACAGCGGCGACCGCAGGAGGTTCGGCGGCGTCGGCCTCGGCCTCTACATCGTGCGCAGCCTCGCGAGGGCCCAGGGCGGCGATGTGAGTGCCCATCCCCGCTTCGGAGGAGGCACCCGGATGCGCCTCGTCCTGGCAGCCGCTTCCACTATCGGAACCGACACACCGATGCGGTAACGAGGTGGTCACGGTTGCGCTCATCTATCGTCCAATGTGTACAAGCTGTGATCGGGATGCGGTTTCTGGGGCCAAGGAACGGGGCATTTCGGTCGTACCGGGGAGTGTTCCCGCGGGGGGCACTGGGAGACGGGGAGGTGGGTGTGTCAAGCGTGGTGTTGCTGCCGTACGCGCCGTCCAGTGTCGCCGTTGCCCGCCAGCGTCTGAGCACTGACCTGCGGGATTGCGGGGTTTTCAGTTCCGCCATAGACGATGCCGTTCTGGTGGTCAGCGAGCTTCTCAGCAACGCGCTGCGGCACGCGCATCCGTTGCCGTCAGGCATGGTCAAGGTGGCCTGGCTGCGAAACGAGGACCACATCGAGGTAGCGGTGAGCGATGGAGGCGCGGCCACCGAACCACGCGCCGGCCGCCCCACCCTGTCCTCGCTGGGAGGCAGGGGGCTGGGCATCGTCGAGTACGTCGCGGAGAGCTGGGGGGTTCGCCACGAGGGTGACACGACGACGGTGTGGGCGATCCTGCCCGCTCCCGACGGCACGCTGAACGGGCAGGTCCACGCCCTCAGAGAGGCCGGTTAGCCAGCACCGCGCGCTCGCCCGCGGTCCACGCCGTGGAGACGAGCAGGTAGAGCCCCGCGGCCAGCGGCAGCACCGCGGCGGCCAGAACCGAGCCGAACGGCAGGAGCGGCATGACCTTGCGCAGCGGCTCCGGCTGCCCTTCCGGCATCGAGGCCCGTATCGTCCGTGCGGACAGCCAGGCCACCAGCGCCATCAGCACGATGACCGCAGCAAAGACCGAAACCGGCCAACTGATCAGACCGTAATTAGCGATCAGGCCGGCCGCCTGTTGCCCCAGCGGCGCGCCCAGCAGATCGTGCCCCGCCAGCGCGGTGGGATGCGTGGCGACCCGGTACATCAACCACGTGAACGGCAACTGCGCCAGCCCCGGAAGAATCCCGGCGAACGGCGAGGTGCCCTCCTTCGCGTAGAGCGCGGACGCCTCCTCGCTCAGCCGCCGCGGGTCGCGCGCGAACCGCTCGCGCAGCTCGCGGAGTTTCGGCGCCAGCCGCTCCCTGACCCGCGCGTGGCGCGCCTGCCTGACGGCCGGCGGCAGCAGGAGGAGACGTACGGCCAGTGTGAACAGCACGATGGCGAGAGCGGCGTCGCCCCCGGCGATGCCGATGACGAACGCGACAAGAGAATCGATCATGAGCCCTTCGATCAGGAAGATGGATCAGGGCTCGCGAACGAGCCCCGCTTACCGGGAAGCGGGGCTCGGTGAGGGTGCTCGTGGACGCGGGCGTCCGGCCGCGTCTGGGTCACGCTGGCGCTGGAAGGCGGTGCGCCGGGAGTAGACCAGCGGGAAGCCCGGCGCCTCACGACGGGCGACGGGCAGCACCCTGGCCGCCCAGACGGCCAGCAGCATGATCGCCATCATGGTGACGCCGATGAGCCACGGGTCGAGCAGGAAAAGCGTCATGTCAGCGCGACGAAGAGGACTTGCCCACCATGGTGACCGCGATGAAGACCAGCAGGCCGACCACCCCGATGATCAGCGCGATCTTCAGCAGGCCCA
Organism: Nonomuraea sp. NPDC048916; assembly: GCF_040649575.1. Taxonomy (NCBI): domain Bacteria; kingdom Bacillati; phylum Actinomycetota; class Actinomycetes; order Streptosporangiales; family Streptosporangiaceae; genus Nonomuraea; species Nonomuraea sp. NPDC048916. Next base: position 33,073 of record NZ_JBEZFS010000030.1, on the reverse strand, counting down.
GCACCATGGGCAGGATGAAGTTGAACAGCACGAAGAGCGCCAGCAAAGCGCCCAGCACGAGCATGATGACTCGACTCATGAGCCCACCGTACGTCCTGCGGGCATGATCCGCGAGGCTTACGAACCGATGACGTGGGTGTCGGTTCGGCCTCGCCCCGCCGTACCGTGAGGCTGTGAATACGCGCATCCTGGTGGTCGACGATGATCCGACCGTGTCGGAGGTGGTGGCGCGATACCTGGAGCGCGACGGGCACGAGGTCGAGTGCGTGGGCGACGGCGCCGAGGCGCTGCGGCGCGCGCTGGCCCGGCCGCCCGACCTGATGGTGCTCGACCTGATGCTGCCCAAGATCGACGGCCTGCAGGTCTGCAAGAAGCTCAGGGAGCGCTGGCCGGTGCCGGTGATCATGCTGACCGCCCTGGGGGAGGAGATCGACCGCGTGGTCGGCCTGGAGACGGGCGCCGACGACTACGTGACCAAGCCGTTCAGCCCGCGCGAGCTGGCGCTGCGGGTGCAGTCGGTGCTCCGACGGGCGCGCGGCGCGTCCGTCACGGGCGGCACGGGCGTGCTGCGTGACGGTGACCTGCTGGTCGACGTGGGAGCTCACGAGGTGCGGCTGCGCGGCGACGAGGTGATGCTGACCGCGCGGGAGTTCGACCTGCTGGCCTACCTGATGCGCAACCCCCGCCAGGCGTTCAGCCGGTCCGCCCTGCTCGACCAGGTGTGGGGCTGGTCGTTCGGCGACTCCTCCACGGTGACCGTCCACGTCAGGCGGTTGAGGGAGAAGATCGAGCCGGACCCGACCGAGCCGCGCAGGATCGTCACGGTATGGGGTGTGGGGTACAGGTACGAACCCTTGGAGACGGGGGCATGAACAGGCTGATCGCCGACCGGGCGTCTCGGTGGGCGGCCTGACCGGGGTGGGCGCCCACGGCTTGGAGGTGAGTGCCACGGTGGTCAACGACCTGGGCGTGATCGTGGCGGTCACCGCCGGGCTGGGGCTGCTCGTGGCTCTGCTCGGCGTCGGGGTGATGTGGCGGCTGCGCACTCGTTCCATCGCGATGATGCTCGGCGTCGTGATGGTGGTCTCGATCGTGGCGACCCTGGCGGGCGTCGTGGCGATCACGCTGAAGATGATCATCGACGGCTCGGTCAGGGACATCGTGCTCAGCGTCGTCGTGGTCGGCGGGCTGGTGGGCCTGGGAGTCGCGTTCGTGCTGGCCCGGCGGGTCGTGGGCGAGAGCAGGCGGCTGGTCGCCGCCGTACGCGACCTGCCCTTCGTCGCGCCGCGGGGGCTGCCCGCCGAGCTGCAGACCATCGCCAACACCCTGCAGGAGGCGAACGCCCGCGAACGCGCGCTGGAAGGCGCCCGGCGCGAGCTGGTGGCCTGGGTGAGCCACGACCTGCGCACCCCGCTGGCCGGGATGCGCGCCATGGCGGAGGCGCTGGAGGACGGGGTGGTGGCCGATCCCGAGACGGTCGGCCGCTACCACGCGCAGATCAAGCTGGAGGTGGAGCGCCTGTCGGCGATGGTGGACGACCTGTTCGAGCTGTCGCGGATCCACGCCGGGGCGCTGCGCCTCTCCCGGACCCGGATCGGCCTGGCCGACCTGGTGGCCGACACGCTCGCCGGGGCCGAGCCGCTGGCCAGGGCGAAAGGTGTGCGCCTGACCGCGGACGCCACCGAGGCCGTGCCGGTGGAGGCCGACGCGGGAGCTCTGGGGCGGGCTCTGGGCAACCTCGTGGTCAACGCCATCAGGCACACGCCGTCGGACCGCACGGTGGTGCTGCGGGCGGCGGTCGACGCCGGGATGGCTTGCCTGTCGGTTTCGGACAGTTGTGGTGGGATACCCGATGACGATCTGTCGCGGGTCTTCGACGTCGCCTTCCGGGGGGAGGCCGCGCGGACCCCGACCAAGGACGGAGGGGCGGGGCTCGGGCTGGCGATCGCCCAGGGCATCGTCGAGGCCCACGACGGGATGATCGACGTGGTCAACGATGGTCCCGGGTGCCGTTTCGAGATCCGCCTCCCCCTGGTCGGCGGGCCGGTCGGCTGATGTGGCCGGCCGTCGGGCCGCTCTTGGACTGCCCGGTGCGGCGGGCGGGTGCCGGTGCTTCAGGCGGACTCCGGGAGGATGGTGTCGGGCGCTGAGCCGAACGACTCGGACATTGCCCGAAATGTCGGGCAAGGCCACCGCCACATGCAGCTCCGGCAGCGCAGGATCGGATGGGCGGCGTCGCTGGTGATGCCCCCCGCGTCGCGCGGCTGGTGCAGGTCGAGCAGGCGCAGCCCCAGCTCCGAGAACGCGAGCAGGTCCTCTCGCGCGCCCGCGAGGAAGTCGAGGTCCTCGGCCGCGAGCTTGGTGCGGACGGGCACGTAACCCTCGTGGTTGACCAGGCCACGCAGGCGATCCGCTTCGTCGTGCCACGAGGCGGCCTTGTCGGTGCGGATGAAGATGGTCTCCAGGTGTTCGCGGAGTCGTCGGCGCTGAGGATCTTCCGGATGGCGTTCTGTATTCATTGATACTCGGGCCCGTGGATCTCGGCCCCAGCCCCTCCTTCGCGGTGAGGTGGTGACCGGATGCGGAGGTGCCGGGCCGCCCCACTTCCGGCCATGCCGGTGTCACAACGTCAAGTTTCGCGTACTCTGCGTTGCCGCGGAGCCTAAACGGATGACAAAAAGCTGTGGTTCCCCTCTCGGCGTGACAACGTGACCGGAAGCCTCGGCGCCGCTAGCCTGCCCCTGTGGAGCTCAAGGTCTCGACTCGATCACATGCCGGGCATGCACTCGTTGCGATCACCGGCGAAATCGACCTCTATACGGCACCTCACCTGCAGTCCGAGTTCACTCGGCTGCTGCAGGAGGGGCCCAGCCGCGTGGTCATCGACATGTCCGCCGTGGATTTCTGCGATTCCACGGGGATGAACGTCCTGCTGTCCGCGCTCAAACGCATGAAGGAGCAGGGAGGCGCCCTCGACGTCGCCGCCCCTCGCCCCGCCGTACGCAAGATCCTGCAGGTCACCGGCCTCGACTCGGTCTTCACCGTGCACGACGAGGTGCCGCAGGAGTTCCTCATCGCCGAGGGCTCATGACGGCGACCCGACATGGCGTGCGCCCGGCCGGCCGGGCGGTTCGCCTGACAAGCGAGGTGTGGTGAGCGACACAGCGGTGATCGTCCCGGCCAAGGACGAAGCGGATCGCATCGGGGCCACCGTCACGGCGGCCCTCGCCCTGCCGGGCGTCGACCTTGTCGTGGTGGTCGACGACGGCTCGACCGACCAGACGGGCAAGGTGGCACGGGCGGCCGGAGCCAGGGTCGTGCGCCACAGCCGCAACCGCGGCAAGGCGGCCGCCATGGAGTCGGGGGCCGAGGCCGTGCGGTTGCTCGATGGCGACGTCCCGCGCCACTTAGTCTTCCTCGACGCCGACCTCGGGGAGACCGCCGGGGCGGCGGCCGCCCTGATCGAGCCGGTGCGCGAGGGCAGGGCCGACATGACCGTCGCCGTCTTCGCCACCCGGGTCAAGCTCGGCGGTCACGGCATGGTCGTCAGGCTCTCGCGTGACGGCATCCGCCGCGCCACGGGGTTCGCGGCGACGCAGCCCCTCAACGGCCAGCGCTGCCTGACCCGCGACGCCTTCGAGGCGGCCCGCCCCCTGGCTCACGGCTTCGGCGTGGAGACCGGCCTGACCATCGACCTCCTGCGCAAGGGCTACCGCGTGGTGGAGGTCGAGGTGGAGATGAGTCATCGAGCGACGGGCACCGACTGGCGTGCCCAGCTCCATCGCGCCCGGCAACTGCGCGATGTGGCTCTCGCTCTGGCCGCCCGAGAGCCGGTAATCACCCAAAACCTCAACAAACTCCGCCCCAAGCGCTGATGCGCGGCAGGCAAACCAGGCAAAAGCCGCCCTGACCTCTCCACACGGTGCCCGCGTCCGGAGTTATCCACAGGTTGGGGACGGCGGGCGTGAGCGCTGTGGTGAGTGTGCTGGAATTTGCGGGTGACTTCGGAGACGCGGAGCGGCCAGCCGTCCACCCTGCTCCCGAGGCTGGCCATGGCGGCGATCTGCGGCTCGATCCTGCTGACGATCAGCCTCGGCCTGCTCGGTCCGTCCGCCTTCGTCCCCGCACTCGGCGGCCCCGCCTGGCACCCGCCCTACTCTCTGGTCCTCCACCCCAGCCCCTATCTCGTGGTCGTCCTGGCCGCGGTGGCCCTCCTTCTCGGCGGGCTGGGCCTGCTCGCGGCTCTCCTCGCCATCCGCCGCCTGCCGCCCCCCGCCGGGATGCCGGCCGCGCGGGTTCTCGTGCTGGTGGGGTGTGTCGTCGCCGCCCTGCTCGCGTTCCTGCCGCCGTCGGGGTCGGGCGACCATCTCAACTACGCCGCCTACGGGCGCATGGTGGTTCTCGGTGTCGACCCCTACACCCATGGCGCGGTCGATCTCAGTGGCGACCCGATCGCCGACGCGGTCGAGGCGCCGTGGCGCGAGGAGCCGAGCGTCTACGGCCCCGTGGCGACCGCCGTCCAGGGCCTGGCGAGCTGGGGCGGCGGCGACTCGGTCAGGCTCACCATCTTCGTCCTGGCCCTGTTCAACGCCGCCGCGTTCATCGTGACCGGCTTGCTGATCGACCGCTTCACCCGCGACGATCCCGCCAGACGGCTGCGCGCGGCCCTGCTGTGGACGGCCAACCCGCTCCTGCTCTACCAACTGGTCGCCGGCATGCACATCGACACGCTGGCCATCGCGTGCATGGTGGCCGCGCTCCTCGCCAGGAGCCGCCCGCTCGGCTCGGGGGTTCTCCTGGGGCTGGGCGTGGCCATCAAGCTCAACGCCGGGCTGGTCGCGCTCGGGCCCGCCTGGGAGCTGCGCCGCCGGCCGGTCCAGCTGGCGCTGATGGCCGGAGCCGCCGTGGCGGTGGTGGTGGTCGGCTACGCCGTCGTCGGCGCCGACGCTGTCGCCCCGGTGACCCGCACCAGCAAGTCCATCTCGCACGCCTCGTTCTGGAAGCTGGTGCAGGGCTGGCTGCAGGAGCTGGTGGGTGTGGGCAGGGCCTACCGTGGCGAGATCCAGGTCGGCTCGCTGCTGGTGCTCGCCCTGGTGGCCTGGTCACTGTTCCGCCTGGCCTCGCGCGCTCCGGGCGCGACACCGTCGGCGCCGTCCGCCGGTGGGGTGCAGGGCGGTCTCTCCGCCGAGGTCGTGGCGGCCGTGCTGGTCTGCGCGTACGTGTTCGCGACGCCCTACGTCCTGCCCTGGTACGACGGGCTGGCGTTCGCGATGCTCGCGCTGGTGGCGGCCTCGGCCCTGGACGGGTTTCTCGCCTTGCACTTACTCGTGCTGTCCCTCGCCTACCTTCCGGCGCGGGTCGTCGGGCAGCCGCAGGACCTCGAGTGGCTCAGAACCGTCGTCAGGGCTCAGGTCGTTCCGTGGTTGCTGTTGGGGCTGACGATTGGCCTGGTGGGGTGGGCTTGGCGAGCTGGAGGGCGCGTACGGAGGCCGCCAGTGCCAGCGGCACCGCCACCGTGAGGGCCATGGCCGGAATGGCGATTCCCGAGTCGTTGATGAGGAAGCCGATGAAGGCGCAGGTGAGGGCGCCCAGCAGACCTGCCCGGAGCGTGGGCGCGACGGCGTAGGCCTGGCCGAGCGCCGAGGCGCCCCAGCGAGACGGGCGGTCGAGCACCAGGAAGAGGAAGGCGAGGGCGACGAGTGAGAGGAGGGTCAGTGACCAGTTCCCCACAGTCACGCCGATCATCGCGCCGAACTTACGCCCGATGACGGTCCAGGCCTGGCCGTCGATGATCTGCTGGACGAAGTTGCCCAGGTGGGTCCGCTGAGTGGCGGGGCGCAGCCAGTCGGAGACGGCGATCCCGCCGATGAGCACGGCGCCGGCCACGGCGACCAGCAGCAGCTTGACCAGGGAGACTCGGCGGCCGCTGAGCATGATCAGGAAGACGGCCAGCCCGACCACGAAGGCGGGCACGCCACCGAAGTCCGCGCCCCACGACGGCCAGCCGTCGACGAAGACCGCCAGCGCGCCGTAGACCCCGCAGACCAGCACCGCGACGAGCCTGGGAGCGCCCCTGCCGAGCAACCACTGAGCCACCCCCGCGAGCGCGAGGATGGTCCCGGTGGCGTAGACGGCGAAGGCGATGTTGCTGAAGCCGTAGAACCTGCCTCCGGTGACGGGCTCGTAGCCGGTCACGGCGTTCACCTGCAACGTCGAGCCGGTCATCACGTCGAGGAGCAGCGCCACCGAGGTCACGCCCGCGACCACGGTGAGGGGGCCCAGCACATGCGTGCGCCACGGGCCGGCGAACGCCAGGGCGCTGATCAGCCCGGCGATCACGAGGATCGTCACGATCAGCGCGAGCATCGGGGCCGGCAGGCCCCACCACGGCACGAGCTGCGCCAGGAACGTGGAGACGGCGATGGCGCCGCTGACCACGGCCACGACCTGCACGGTGGCCAGCAGCCGGGAGGAGCTCGCGGAGTCCTGGACGGGCGGCGACGCAGAGCCGCGGCGGCGGCGCAGGGCCAGGGCGGCGAAGAGGTAGAAGAGGAGCTGCACCGTGACGAAGACGGCGAAGAACGGCCCGCGCACCTCACGCAGCACCTGACTGGCCAGATCGCCGTCCGCCAGTTCCTTGACCGTCTCGGCGGGCGTGGCCGGCGCGGGGCCGTTGTCCTGCCAGGCACGCCCGACGACCTCGCGCGGCACCTCGAGCCCGAGCGCCGCGATCGCGGTCGCGGTCAGGTCGGTGATCGTGACCAGGGCGTCCTGGCGGGTGGAGGTCGCGGTGAGGTGCCCGTGCCGGTACGGCTCACCGCTCGGGGAGGGGCCGGTGGCCAGGGCGACGTGGAGGTGGGCGTTCGGGGTCACGTCGGAGATGCCCGCCACCAGGACGGTGGTGCCGGCGGGCAGGCGGCCGAGCAGGGCGCCGATCCGGCGGTCCGCCTCGGCTACGGCCGCCTGCCTGGTCGCCGCCGGCATCGAGGTGGGCACGCCATACTCGTCCAGCGGCCGGCCGGCCCAGGCGGTGGCCAGTTCGGGGGCATCGAGGACGATCAGGTGGTATGGGGTGAGGTCGGGCAGGGACTCCGGGTTGTCGGCGTATCTGGCGACATTTCCGGTCTTGTCGGCGGCGGCCAGCGCAGCGCCCGCGCCGATGGCGGCCACCTTCCCGCCGGCATCGACGACCAACTGCCCGAGGGTGCCCACCCGGGCGTCGTAGCCCGTCCGCGACTGGTAGGCGGCCAGCTCCGCCCACCCCGGCACGATGGCGCCCTCTCCGACGGACCGGGGGGCCGGCCGGGGCAGGCAGCCTCTGCCCGCCGTGCCTGCCCGCTGGCCCGCCGAGACGGTGAGCCAGCCGGAGGTCGGGCAGGTGACGCCACGGTCCGGAGGCGGCACGGCCCGCGTCGAAAGGGACGCGGACGCGCCCTGGGCGACGAGCTTCCACAGGTTCGGCGTACGCGCCTGGTCGAGGTCGCTCCACTCGAGCCCCGGCACCCCGACGAGCGCCACCCGCCCCTCGGCCGCCTCCTGCCCCTCGGTCCCAAGCCTGCGATGGGCCACCTCCTGCCCGTCGGTCCCAAGCCTGCGATGGGCCGCCGCCTGCCCGTCGGTCCCAAGCCTGCGATGGGCCGCCTCCTGCCCGTCGGTCCCAAGCCTGCGATGGGCCGCCTCCTGCCCGTCGCCCAGCGCGTCGACGTCCGCCACCGCGCGCTCGCCGAAGGCGGCCGGGGTGCCGAGCCTTGCCGCCGAACCTGCGGCGCGTGCCGCCCGGTCGTGGGCCGGTGGTGCGGCGAGCGCCGCCCGGTGGTCGGGAAGCGAGGCTCTGGGGTTCGTGAGGGTGGTGCCCGTGAGGGTGGTGCCCGTGAAGGGGGTGGCGTGGGCGGTGGCCGGGGGCAGGAGGACGGTCAGGATGATGCCCAGAAGGGCGGTGAGGGCCCAGGAGGCCGGGTGGGCTGCGCGTCGCGGGACGGCGAGCCGTACGGGACTGGAGGGCGCACGGAAGGTGACGTGCGGCATGTGCGGGACCCCCAGTGTCGTGCTCCGGTAAATCAGAGCCACGGTAACGTGCCAGACCGTGACAGGTGGCGACGAGCCGTCGATCCGGCGGCAATGGTGGGCGTGGGCGGTCGCGGTGCTGGTCATCGCCGTGGCGGTGACGCCCCTCGTGCGCCACTGGCTGACGAACCCCGACGATCAACGCCTGGTCGACCTCGACGTCTATCGCACCGGCGGGCAGATGATCCTCGAGGGCCGCGCCGTCTACGAGTTCTTCACACCCGCGCCGCAACTGCTCCCGTTCACCTATCCGCCGATCGCGGCGTTGCTGGCCGCGCTGCTCGCCATGCTGTCGTGGGAGGCGGCCCAGTGGGTGTGGACGGCCGGGATCTACGTGGCGCTCGGCGTCGCCGTGGCCTACTCCTTCCGCAAGGTGCTGGGCAGGCACGCGCCGTGGGTGTTCGCGTTCCTGATGGTGGCGTGTGCCTATCTCATGCCGATCCGCGATCAGGTGCGGTTCGGGCAGGTGGACATCCTGCTCGTGGCGCTGTGCCTGGCCGACTGCGTGGCGAGGCGGCCGTGGTGGCCGCGGGGGTTCCTGATCGGGCTGGCGACCGCGGTGAAGCTCACCCCGGGCGTCTTCCTGATCTACCTGCTGGTGACGCGGCAGTGGCGGACGTTCTTCATGGCGGCGTTCACGGCGGCGCTGCTCACGCTGGTGCCGTTCGCGGTGATCCCGCAGGACGCCGCCGACTTCTGGTTCTCGGCGCTGCTCGACCCCGAACGGCTGGGCGCCAACGCCGCCACCACCAACCAGTCCATCCGTGGCATGCTGATCCGCCTGTACCTTCCCGACGCGCTGACGTCGGTGCTCTGGCTGGCGCTCGTCGCGCTCGTCGGCTGGTACGGCTTCCGCGGCGCGGCCCGGGCGAAGGATCCGGTCGCGGCGGTCGGGCTGGTCGGGCTGATGGCGGTGCTGCTGTCGCCGGTCGCCTGGATCCACCACCTGGCCTGGGTGGTCGTGGTGCTCGGCGCGATCGTGGGAGACGGGCGCGACCCGGTCAGGCTGCGGGTGGCGGCCGGGGTGTGGCTCTACTACGTGCTGCCGATCCCGTGGTGGGGGGTGGCGTTGAAGGCGGCGGAGATCCCGCTCGTCAGCCCGATCCTGGGCAAGATCGTGCAGAACGCCTACGGGCTGGGCGCGCTGGCGCTGGTCTGGCTGCTGGCGTCCTGGCTGCCCGCACGACGTGCGGAAACGGCGGCTCCGGTCACGGTCTAGCCACTACCCTCGGTGTCGTGCTGATTACCGTATGGCTGGCCGCCCTGGCCGGGATCGCGGGCGTGACCGCCGGTTGCCTGGCGCTGCGGGAGGCGAGGGGCGCGGCCGACCACTGCCGGCTGCTGCTGGCCAGGCAGGTGAGCGACGGCAAGGGCGATCTCAAGGCCATCCGCGACGTGGCCGTGTGCCGTTACGACGCGCTCGAGGAGATGACCGGGAGGCTCTCCTTCTCGGTCGCGATGATCAACTCGTTGGGCGACGGCATCGTACTGACCTCGATCAACGGGCGTTCCGAGACCCGCACCTATGTGCGCGCGGTGGTGGGCGGGCGCGGCGAGCAGCCGCTGTCGCCGGAAGAGGAGGAGGCGGTGCGAGCCGCCCGTCTCGGGTTGGGACCGGTCATCACGAAGTCGCGCGTACCTCGCCAACCTGCGGATACTCTGTAACCATGCCCAGACTCGCCTATCTCGGACCGGAGGGCACCTTCACCGAAGAGGCCCTCAGGCTCCTGGAGCCCGACGCCGAACGCCTGCCCTGCGCGAACGTCACCGCGGCGCTCAACGCCGCGCGGAGTGGCGAGGCCGACGGTGCGGTCGTCCCGCTGGAAAACTCGCTCGAGGGCGCGATCACGACCACCCTCGACGAGTTCGCGTGGGGCGAGCCGCTGCTGATCACGGCCGAGCTGCTGCTTCCGGTGCGATTCTCGCTGCTGGCCAGGCCCGGCACGGAGCTCCCGCACATCAAGCGGGTCTACACGCATCCCGCGGCCATCACCCAGTGCCGCGCCTACGTCGCCCGCGAGTTGCCCGACGCGGTCGTGGTGTCCGCGCCCTCCACGGCGGCCGCGGCCCAGGAGGTCGCGCTGCCCGGTTCGCCGTACGACGCGGCGATCGCCGCCCGCATCGCGGGCGAGCACTACGGGCTGGTGGAGCTCGCCGGTGACATCGGCGACCGGTCCGACACCGTGACCAGGTTCGTCAGGGTGAGCCGGCCGGGCGCGCTGCCCGAGCCGACCGGTTCCGACCGCACCACGCTCGTCGTGTTCCTGGCCGACGACCACCCGGGCGCGCTGCTGGAGATGCTGACGGAGTTCTCGGTGCGGGGCGTCAACCTGAGCCGCATCGAGTCGCGGCCCACCGGCGACGGCATCGGCCGCTATTTCTTCCACTTCGACTTCGAGGGGCACGTCGCCGACGCCCGCGTCGGTGAGGCCATCGCCGGGCTGCACCGCATCTGCGGCGAGGTGCGTTTCCTGGGCAGCTACCCACGTGCCGACGGGGTGGCGCCGCAGATCAAGCGGGGCACCGCCGACGCCGAGTTCGCCGAGGCGGGCCGGTGGCTCGCCCGAATCCGCGCTGGGCGGGTCCAATAGAGGAGCGGGCGGCCACCGCGCGCCGGTAGCCTTTCCTTGTGATTGACCTGCGTACCCTTCGTGAGGACCCCGACCGGCTACGGGCGTCGCAGCGTGCCCGCGGTGAGGACGACTCCGTCGTCGACACGCTGCTCGACCTCGACGAGCGCCGTCGCGCCGCGCTGACCCGATTCGAGTCGCAGCGCGCCGAGCAGAAGAGCCTCGGCAAGTCGGTCTCCAGGGCGCAGGGAGAGGAGAAGGCCGCGCTGCTGCAGCGGGCCAAGGAGCTCGCCGGCCAGGTCAAGGGCGCCGAGACGGAGGCCGAGAAGCTGGCCGCCGAGCTCGACGAGGTCCTGCAGTCGGTGCCCAACATCGTCGACGAGGACGCGCCCCACGGCGGCGAGGACGACTACGTCGTGCTCGAGACCCATGGGAAGCCGCGCGAGTTCGACTTCGAGCCGAAAGACCACCTGGAGATCGGGGAGCGGCTCGACGCCATCGACATGGAGCGGGGCGCCAAGGTGTCCGGCTCGCGGTTCTTCTTCCTCAAGGGCGTCGGCGCCCGCCTGCAGCTCGGCCTGCTCAACATGGCCATGCAGCAGGCGATCGCCACCGGGTTCGTGCCGATGATCACTCCGGTGCTGGTCAAGCCCGAGACCATGCAGGGCACGGGCTTCCACGTGGCCCACGACAAGGAGATCTACCGCCTGCCCGAGGACGACCTCTACCTGGTGGGCACCTCCGAGGTGTCGCTGGCGGGCTACCACGCCCAGGAGATCCTCGGCGGCGGCGAGCTGCCGCTGCGCTACGCGGGCTGGTCGTCGTGCTTCCGGCGCGAGGCCGGCTCCTACGGCAAGGACACCCGGGGCATCATCCGCGTCCACCAGTTCGACAAGGTGGAGATGTTCTCCTACGTACGCCCTGAGGAGGCCCGCGAGGAGCACCAGCGGCTGCTGGCGTGGGAGAAGGAGATGCTGGCCAAGATCGAGGTGCCCTACCGTGTCATCGACACGGCGGCGGGTGACCTCGGCATGTCGGCGGCCCGCAAGTTCGACTGCGAGGCGTGGATCCCGACCCAGGGCCGCTACCGCGAGCTGACCTCGACCTCCAACTGCACGGAGTTCCAGGCCCGCAGGCTGGGTGTCCGCTACCGCGACAAGGACGGCAGGCCCCAGCACCTGGCCACGCTCAACGGCACGCTGGCGACCACCCGGTGGATCGTCGCGATCCTGGAAAACCACCAGCGGGCCGACGGCTCGGTCGTGGTGCCCGAGGCGCTGCGTCCCTATGTGGGCCTCGACGTGCTGGAGCCGGCCAAGTAGGCGTCGCGCCTGATGAGCGCGCCGCCCGCGGCCACGACGCCCGCGGTCAGCACGACGGCCGCGGCGACGGCCACGCCGTACGAGTCGGGCACACCCTGCGTCCAGCCGTGGAAGGGCCCGTAGACGCTGCCGTAGACGAGCGGAGCGGCTCCCAGGCCGACGAGCGCCGCGGTGGGCCGGGTGCGCCCCGCCGCGGCCAGCACGACGCACATGAGGATCCCGATCAGCGTCACCGAGCCGCCGAGGAGCAACTTCCCGGGGGCGAACCCCGGCCCGTCGTCCAGCGCTTCCAGCACCGTGTAGAGCAACCCGCCCAGGCCGACCATGGCGAAGATCGTGTAAGGCGTCCGCAACTGCCTCAGCCCGACGCCCATGGCGCCCAGCAGCACGGTGATCGCGAAGAAGAACGCGATCCGGCGTTCCTCTCGCACCGGATCCATGGGTTCGGGCGGCACGACGCCCGACACGAACTGAGGCCAGCCCGCCTGCCGCCACGCGCCCGAGACGTCCCGGACGAGGATCCCGTCGACGCCGTTGGCGACCACCACCACGTGCCCCCCGGACCTGGCCTGTACGGCGAGCGCACGGGGGCGCGGACGGTCGTCGGGGCGCTGACCGGCCTCCGGGTCAGGCCGGTCCGCGGCTGGTTTCCACGACTCGTGCCAGGTCGTGCCGCCGTCGTCCGATTCGGCCACGGCCCTTCCGTCGAGGACGTGGTAGCAGCGCTGTGCCTGCCTCGGCACGCAGGCGGCGCTCTGTGGCGGCCGATCCCGCCTCAGGTACCACTCGGACCACGTGACCCCGCCGTCCTCGGAGACCAGGCCCCTCACCCCGGTGTCGCTCTCGTACGCGTCGTCCAGGTGGACGACGATGCGCCGGTCATCCGCCTGGACGGAGTCGGCGCTGGGCGGCGGTGACGCGGCTGACGTGGCCGCCACGGCGAGCACGGCCAGTGGTGTCGTGACCAGCGCCCGCCACCGCCCGGAGTCCGCCCGCAGGCTCCGCCGGCGCACCCACCAGGCCAGCCCGAGCGCGGGCAGCGCCAGCAGGTCCGTGGGATCGGCCAGGACGCGAGAAGGACCGGCCACCAGGGTCCAGAGGTGGGAGGCGGTCTCAGCGCCCGTCTCCGTCGTCTTGACGAGCGTGAACAGCGCTCCGGTCAGCAGGGTGGCCGCGAGGTCGGCCCGGCGCCACAGCAGCAGCGCCAGAAGCGGAGGGGCGACGATCAGCCCGGCGAAGTCACTGAGCTTGCCGGTGACGAACCCGGGGTGGGCCTGCTTGAGCAGGTGGTCGTTGAGTAGGAGGACGATGACCGCGACCACCGTCACGGGGTGACATAACCACGCATGCCTCATGTATGGGTCGATGACCGGAAGGGGCCGCTGGTTCGGCCGGGTGTGAGTCGAGCCACACCTGTGACCGATCCGTCATCGCCCCGAACGCGAAAGACCGGAGTCCGCTGGAAGCGAACCCCGGTCTGTCTCGCTGCTACAGGTCAGATGGCACGGACCTGGGAGGCCTGCGGCCCCTTCTGGCCCTGCGTGATCTCGAACTCGACCCGCTGGCCGTCTTCAAGGCTGCGGTAGCCGTTGCCGACGATCTCGGAGAAGTGCACGAACACGTCCGGCGCACCGCCGTCCGGGGCGATGAAGCCGAAGCCCTTCTCGGCGTTGAACCACTTGACGGTTCCCTGAGCCATAAAAGCTCTCCCTCAGGATGTGAATCTATGGGACCCGCACCTCGCGAATCCCGGTGTGTCGTACAGCAAGCACCCGGGGTGGCTCAGACAACTCATGCTGGTTTTCACTACGGGATCAGCTAATACAACGCCATTCATCTAACACCATTCTGGCGGGTTGGTGTTCCCCTCCCTACGAAGATTTCTGGTCAGCGGCATCTCCAGGCAAACTAGAACCTGTTATGCAGAGCTCTCCCACGCCACGTCTGGTGGCCACCGACCTGGACGGCACCGCCTTGCGCACGGACGGAACCGTCTCTCCCCGCACGGCCGCGGCGTTCGCCATGGTCGAGGACTCCGGTGCCGCGCTCGTCTTCGTGACCGGGCGTCCGCCCCGGTGGATGAGCGGCGTCGCCGGCGCCGTACGCCACCGTGGCCTGGCCATCTGCGCGAACGGAGCGCTGACCTATGACCTGCATACCGAGGAGATAGTTGAATCTCACGTCATCTCCGCTCCGGTGCTCGAGGAAGTCGTCTCTCAGCTAAGAGCGAACGTGCCCGAACTGGCCTTTTCGGTCGAGTACGAAGGCGGATTTGCGCATGAGTCGGATTTCCCGCTCGGCGGCTGGGACAGCAAGGCCGTCGGCGGGCTGCGCGTGGGAGTGACGACACTGACCGCGCAGCCGTGCGTCAAGCTGCTGGCCCTGCACCCGCGGATGGATCCCGACAGGCTGCACGCCACCGTGGACGACCTCGTGGGCCACCTGGTGACCACCACGCACTCCAGCGGCAGGAGCCTGATCGAGATGAGCGCCCACGGCGTGACCAAGGCCACGGCCCTCGCCGTGCTGGCGGAGCGGCACGAGATCAGGTCGTCACAGGTGATCGCATTCGGGGACATGCCGAACGACCTGCCCATGCTGGCGTGGGCAGGGACGTCCTACGCGGTCGCGAACGCGCATCCGAAGGTGCTGGCCGCGGTCGATCACGTGACGGCGGCCAACAACGACGACGGCGTCGCCCGGGTGCTCGAGAAGCTCTACAGGTAGGGGCCGGAGCCGCCGGGTGGCCGTGGCTGGTCGTCATGGGGCACGCCGGGCAGCGCCCTGCGCATCTGCTCAAGCTGGGCACGGGCCGCCATCTGCTGCGCGAACAGCGTGGTCTGGATGCCGTGGAACAGCCCTTCGAGCCATCCGACCAACTGCGCGTGAGCGACGCGCAACTCGGCCTCGCTGGGCGGGGCGCCGTTGTCGTCGGTGAACGGCAGCGACAGGCGTTCCAACTCGTCGACCAGCTCGGGCGCCAGGCCGTCCTCGAGCTCCTTGATGGAGGACTCGTGGATCTCCCTCAGGCGCTTACGGCTGGCCTCGTCGAGGGGAGCCGCGCGGACCTCCTCGAGGAGCTGCCTGATCATGCTGCCGATGCGCATCACCTTGGCGGGCTGCTCGACCAGGTTTGCCACCGATCGCTCGTCTTCGCCCTTGCCTTGGAAGTCAGGACCGACCACCACGATATGGGGGGTGTTGTTGTCCTCTGCATTCATAACTCTCACCGTACTAGCAGGATCTTGCCGATGTGTTCGCCGGAATCCAACATACGGTGGGCTTCGGCCGCCTCGGACATGGGTACTTCGGCGTAGACCACCGGGCGCACCGCACCCGCGCTGACCAGCGGCCACACGTTGTCGACGACGCTGCGGGCGATCGCGCCCTTCTCGTCGGCCGGCCGGGCGCGCAGCGTGGTGCCGTGGACGGCGGCCCGCTTGGCGAGGAGGGCGCCGAGGTCGATCTCGGCCTTGCGCCCGCCCTGCAGCCCGATGATCACGAGCCGTCCGCCGCTGTTGAGCGCCCGGATGTTGCCGGACAGGTATTTGGCGCCCATGATGTCGAGGATCACATCGGCACGCGCCTTGTCGGCGAAGTCCTCCTCGCGGTAGTTGATCACCTCGTCGGCGCCCAGCTCCCTGAGACGCTCCGCCTTGGCCGCCGACCCGACGGTCGTGATCACCCGCGAGCCGAGCGCCTTGGCCAGCTGCACCGCGAACGTCCCGATGCCGCTCGCCCCGCCGTGCGCCAGCAGCGTCTCGCCCCGGCGCAGCCGCGCGAGCATGAACACGTTGGACCAGACCGTGCACGCCACCTCGGGCAGCGCCGCCGCCCGCACCAGCGACACACCCTCGGGCACCGGCATCACCTGCTGCCACGGCACGGCCACCCGCTCGGCGTAGCCGCCGCCGCTCAGCAGCGCGCACACCTCGTCACCCGGGGCGAAACCCTCGACGTCGGCGCCGGTCTCGGCCACCACACCGGAGACCTCCAGGCCCGGGTAGGGAGAGGCGCCCGGCGGCGGATCGTAGAACCCCTTGCGCTGGTGGACGTCGGCCCTGTTGACCCCGGCGGCCGTCACGTCGATGATGACTTCGCCCCGCTCAGGGCGCGGATCGGGCACCTCGCGCCACTCCAGGACCTCTGGCCCGCCTGCCTGGGCGATCTCGATGGCTCGCATGCGACCCAATGTAGCCGGGCAAGGAAGTTGTGGGTTGGCCGCGTTCATGGGAACACATGGCGTTACTCTGCAAGGTATTTGCTGCCCCTTTAGACCCACCAGAGGGGGAACACGGTGGCAAGACACGATCGCGAAGAATCGCTCGAGGAACAGCTGGCCTGGCTGGACGCAATCAAGGAGACCGACGAAGCACCTGTCAAGGTCAGCGCTCCGGCTCCGGGGTCTCCGGCGGCCGCCTCCGACGAGCCCGTCGCATCGCCGTACCCCCAGGATCCATGGCTGTCGGTGCCCTCCCAGCAGGACACGCCGACCCCGCCGCTGTTCCGCGCCGCGGTCGACTCCGTCTACGGCTCGCAGGCTGCGGAGACGCTTCCCGACGGGGAGAGCGAGGCCGCCGAGTGGCTGGAGACGGCCGGCTCGAAGGACGACACCGCGCCCGGGGGGCCGCCGCTGAGCCTGGGCAGGCCGGACGACGCGTTCCTCGCCCCGCTCAAGCCGCTGCCCCGGCCCGACGACACCGACACCTACACGATCTCCTTCACCGACCCCGCTTCCGCCGCCGGCCCCGGCCCCGGCAAGATGGCCGCCGGCCCCGGCAAGATGGACGAGACGAAGTGGCCGGAGCCGCCCGAGTGGCCGCAGTCGCCGGAGACGCTCGATGACAGGCGTCCGGCCGGCGAGCCCCGGCGCGGCGCCTTCGATGCGCCCTCACCCGAGTCGTCCCGGACCTCCGATCCCGAGGACACGTCCGAGCGGCCGCGCTCCTTCGACGAGCCCGGCGGTTATGGCGGGTCGCGATCCGGCGGCTCCTCGCAGGAAGCGGCCCCGTCATCCGGCGAGCCGGGTTCCCCGGCCCGGCCGGGGCCCCTGGACCAGCCGCCGGCCTTCGGCCGGTCGCGGTCGTTCGACCTGTCGCCCCCGGCGGACCGGACCGTCGACCAACCCACCGACCAGCCCGCCGACCACCCCTTCGGCCGGCCCACTGACCGCCCCTTCGATCAATCCACTGACCGGCCCGCTGACCGGCCCTTCGACCAGCCTGCCGACCGGCCCGCCGGTCAGCCGTTCGATCGGCCGCTGCCCTTCGACCTGTCGCCGTCCGACCGGTCTCAGGCCGTCGATCCGTCACCGGCCGACCGGTCGCGCTCCGCCGAGCCGGCCAGGTCCCCGGACCGGCGGTCCGTCGCTGACCAGGCCGCTGACCAGGCCACCGGCCGGCTCGCCGACCAGCCGAGATCCACGAGGGCCTCGCGCCGGGCCCGGCCCCTCGACCAGCAGGAGTCACCCAGCTTCGACGAGCCGCGGACCTACGGCCAGCCCCGGCCGGAGCCGCCGGTGCCCGAGCGGCACCGGCGTCCCGCCCCGGTGCCGGTGTTCAGCGCGCCGCCGCGCCCGCCCGTGACCGGCAGGCCGACCGCCGAGAGTCTCGACCCCGAGACGCTGCTCCGCGGCCGCCGAAACGCCCCCGCCAATGGCTGGCGGCGCGTGATCTACAAGGCGTCGGGCGGCTGGATCAAGCCCGGTGAGGCGCCGGAGGTCCGTCGCCGCCGCGAGCTGCTGACCAGGGCTCGCACCCCGGTCGCCACCGGCCACCACCGCGTGGCCGTGCTGAGCCTCAAGGGCGGGGTGGGCAAGACCACGACCACGGTCGGACTGGGCGCGACGCTCGCCCAGGTGCGCGGAGACCGGGTCATCGCGATCGACGCCAACCCCGACCGGGGCACGCTCTCCGACAAGCTGGTCCTGGAGACCTCGGCGACCGTGCGTGACCTGCTGAACGAGCGCGACCAGGTCAAGAGGTACGTCGACATCCGGGCCTTCACCTCCCAGGCGCCTTCGCGGCTGGAGGTGCTCGCCTCCGACCGGGACCCGTCGGTGTCGGAGGCCTTCAGCGGCGTCGACTACCAGTCGATCTCCCAGGTGCTGGAGAACTTCTACTCGATCTGCATCACCGACTGCGGCACCGGGCTGCTTCACTCGGCCATGGGCGGCGTGCTCGGCCTGGCCGACCAGATCGTGCTGGTCAGCTCGCCGTCGGTGGACGGCGCCCGCGCGGCCTCGGCGACCCTCGACTGGCTGGAGGCCCACCACTACGGTGACCTGGTCAGCGAAGCGACCGTGGTGCTTTGCAGCGTCAGGCCGCGTTCGAAGTCGGCGGTGGACATCAAGAAGCTGGAGGCCCATTTCGCCGCCAGGTGCCGTGCGGTGATCCGCGTGCCGTACGACCCGCATCTGGAGGAGGGCGCCGAGATCGACCTCGAACGTCTGCAGGAGGCCACCCGCGAGGCCTATCTGCAACTGGCGGCGTGTGTCGGCGACGGCTTCGCGGGAAGCCGGGGGTAAGCGGAGGGTGTGGGATTCGAACCCACGAGGCCATCGCTGACCTGGCCGCTTTCAAGGCGGCTGCACTCGTCCACTATGCGAACCCTCCAGTGCGCACACCACCATAGCGGCTGTGGTGGCAGTGGGGGTACGTTCGGGCGGCGGTGGATCTCGGCGTCGGGTGCGGGGGGCCGAACGTGGTCTTGGACTAGCCGCCGAGCTGTGACAGCAGCCACTTCGGGCCGGTGGTCCGCGCCCCCAGCTCGGTGACGCGCTCCTTCAGCCCCCGGTCCGCCGTCACGACCAGCACCCGCTCCCACGGCCGCGCCTGCCGTACGACGTCGACGATCGCGTCGTCGCCGCTGCCCGTCGCGGCCACGACCTGCACCCCGGTCACGGCCGGCGCCTCCCTGGCGGCACCCTCCACGACGGCCACGATCCGGGGATACCACTGCGCGAGCACCGGGTGGGCGAGCCGGAGCACCGAGACCTCGTTGAGCAGCCGCGTCGCGGCGCCCAGCCGATCGTTCCACCAGCCGTGCTCGGCCCGTGCGCCGATGATGTTGGCCACGTCGAGCACCAGGGTCTCCGGCTGGAGCTCGGGCTGGATCCTGTCCCAGGTCGCGGCGAACCCCGGATGCAGCTTCCTCCCGCTGATCTCGGGCAGCGGCAGCCACCGCATCTCGGCGCTCTCGCCGTTGGCGGGCACGGCGGCCAGCAGCTCGGACGACTCGGCGATCACCGTCTCGAACGTCCACCCGCCGTGATCGTCGAGGTAGACGCCCTGCACCCGCAGGCCGTCACCTCCGAGCGCGGCCTCCTCGCGGGCCTCGCGCAGCGCGCTGGCCACGGCGTCCTCGTGACTGTCACGCGCGCCGCCCGGCAACCCCCAGGTGCCGCCGTGGTGACTCCACCAGGATCGCTTCTGCATCAGCACGTACGGGACGCCGGACTCGTCATGGTGCACGGCCAGCAGCCCGGAGGCACCGTGCAGCCCCCAGTGCCGGTGCCCTTGCTCGCATTCGGTCCAGCCGTCGCCGTCCTTGGCAGCCATGGGCAGATTCTCTCAGCCTCCGGCCCGGTATGACGATGAACACCGCCATCTGGAACTCGATGCCGCTGACCAGGTGTGCGCGCACCCGGTGCGCGCGCAGCCAGTCGCGGACGCGGCGGAATGCTCGGTCGGCAGGTGATGCGCTTACCGCTCCACACGCGGAAGACGCTCAAGGCGGCCTGCATCCGCGTCTTCTACGACTCGAGGACCAACGGCCTGAGCGGCGGAGGGAGCCCGGCGTGGTTAGGAGGTGTCGCCGCCGCGTACTCACGGGCTGTGGACGACGCCCTCCTGGCCGCCGACGCAGCCAGGAGGGCGATCAGATCTGATCCGAGTCCGTCCCGCTCAGTTCAGGCGCTTGAGGTAGCCGTGGTCGATGAGCCAGCTGATCGGCAGTTCTCCCTTGTCGTTGCCCACCGACCCTTCGATGTACTTGACGAGGGTGTGGTACTGCTGCCCCACACCTCGCTGCTGGAAGGCCGAGGCGGCCGGGCCGGCGTCGACCTGGAACGGAATCTCCACCTGGTATGCGTGGTAGCTGCACAGATGCTGGGGATCGCCGCTGAACGTGTTGAGACTGCTCGGTGGCAGAGCCCGCTTCACGAACGGCGTGCCGTACGGAGCGAGGAAGGCGCCGTTCTCGCCACCGAAACGGTCGAGCTTCAGACCCTTGGCAAGGGTCACGGTGGAAATGAGTGCTTTGGCGTTGGAGTACCCCCCGGCATGGGCGAAGCCGAAGTCCTGCGGGTAGCGCCACCCGTCGACGGTCCGGTAGCGGTCGAGGAACGTCGTCGGGGGGAGACCTCCGTAGCGGACGTAGCCGCGCAGGATCGAGCCGAGCCAGCTGGTGCGCGGGAGATACTTCGGGCCGAGGTTCGGGTCGCCGAGCACGTAGGGCGGGCCGCAGATCGCGGTGACAGGCTCTCGGGCCGTCCTCGTGTGGCGGACGATCGAGGGGCCGGCCTTGGCGTGGCGCGTTTTCGCGTCCTGCGTGGTGAGCGTGGGCGGATTGGGGACGGGGGTGTACGTGGCGGCCTGGGCCGGGACGCCGGAGAAGGACGCGGCGGCGATGGCGAAGGCGGCGACCAGCGGCGCTCGCCGTGAAAAGGGATGCACGGACTCTCCTGAAAGAACTCACACGGAGTGCGATCGGACATATCCGCATCAATTCGCAAATCACGGAAGATGCCGAGCGGTAATCACCGTCTCTTCGCGTGAATGCTCTGGATGCGCTGGATCCGTGCGTACCCGGCCATTCTTCATACGCAGCGCAAGGAATTCGCCAGAGCGTCAAAAAGCTGCGCCTCGCGGCCAGTCGAAAGATGAAGAAAGGCGGTATGTGGCGATTTCTTCAATTCGGCGGCGAATAATGGAGAAGGCGCGATGGAGGCCCTTCGGGGGACTCGGCAGGGGGGTTGGGCGGGGGGATTGACGGGGGCGGAACCCGCCTGGCTACGCTTCACGCGTGGCATCGACGGCCCGGACCGCTCACCCGGTCGTATGCGATGGCCGGACCGCTCACCCGGTCGTATGCGATGGCCGGGCTACAGACCCGGGCGGCCTTTCGCGGTGAGCCCGCGAGCCGTGAATCTGCCGAATTCGCGCCGGGCCCACCCGGTCGCGCGAGCGGCAAAGCTGGGCGAAATGTCGCGCTGAACGGCGTACGGAGCGTTTCTCGCCGCGTCGCCCTTACGAGACGGCCGCTCAATGCCGGAGACAACACTGCGCAGGAGAGGGGTGCCGTCCTTCGGGGGGATGATCCTCAGTCGTGGCGTGTCGACCGCCAGGCTCACGGTGGTGCCGCGCTCGAAAAGGGCGCCTGACTTACGGCCGTCCTCCACCGCGCCGTCAGAGTCGCCGATATAGGCGAATCCCTCGCCACGGTAGTAATCGTGCAGCGCATAATTGGTCGTCCATACGTCTATCCGCAGCATCGTCGCGCCCCACGCGCCATGGGCGCTTCGAGCCGCCCAGTGGAGCAGGTCGGAGCCGATGCCCTTGCCCGCGTGCGCGCGGCCGACCACCAGGCGATGGACGTAGAGCGCCGGCTCGCTGTCGTCGTCGGAACACCAGACCTTGCGATCGGGCTCGTAGTCGAGCGTGATGGTCGCCATCAGCCCGCGAGAGAGCGGCCAACGTTTCGAGCGGCACACCACGAAGGTCTTGCCGCTCAGGACGCCGTCGCGGACACGCTGGTCTCTGCCCTCGCGCGACGGCCACGGCGTGGCCCATTGATCTGTCTTCTTCGTCCGCAGCCAGCTCGCCGTGCGGTCGATGAGCCCGATGATGTTCTCCACATCGTGTGGCTCGGCTCGCCTGATGTAGAAGATGTCGTCCATTCAAACCCCTGAGATTGTGTTTCGAAGGTGCGCACATCGAACCTCGGGGGCCGGAAGGTGTGCAGCGGGAAACTCGACATGCCGTACCGATGAATTCGAGCGTGGAAGCTAGGAGCTTGCCCCGTCGACCGATCCGCCGGTCAGTGCGCTTTTCGGCACATGGGTACTCATCTTGTACATGAGTTCGTTCCGGTCGGCGGGATAGGTCGTGACGGTCAAACGCATTGGCCGTCCGCTTTCGTCGAAGGCGACCCGGTTGACCTGCATCACGGCCACGCTCGCATTGTCCGAGAGCCGGAAGAACTTGATTTCCTCGTCGTCCGGCGGCCGTGCGGTGATGTGGTCCTCGTACCCGACCTGTACCAGTCCGAGTGTGTCCTCGAGGTATCTCACCACGCCCTGTGTGAGGTCGGCGGCGTTGACCAGCGCGTCGGCCCCACGTTGCACGAAGTCGTACGGATAGAACGAGGTCTGCAGGGACCAAGGCTTTCCGTCGATGCGCCGTTGCTGATGCCGGCTCACCACCAACGACCGCTCGTCGATCCCGAGAAGGCGCGCCTTGTCGAGATCGGCCTGCTGGATCTCCACGCGAGGAGGGCTGTCCGCCGCGTCCCGGCCGCTTACCTTGACTTCCGCGCGGTAGGCGGCGCCTTCACCGCCGCCCGGACCGCTCTGGGCGTCGTCGGCCGACATGGTCACCACGAATGGCTCGATCTTGCCGACCACATAGGTGCCACGACCGGATCGTGTGAGCAGCAGTCCGCGGTTGGTGAGCCATTTGACTGCGTCTCGAATGGTGTTTCGGGACGCAGCGTAATGCTCCATCAATTCGGCTTCGGTGGGCAGCGGTGTGTCGGTCGACCACTCCGCGCTCTTGATCCTTCGCTGGAGGTCTTCGGCGATCTCCCGGTATTTCGGTCCACCCATCTGCGCCTCCGCAAAGATACCAACCATACTGACGACCAGTCCGAGGCCTATGATATGCCTTGCCCTTACTTTATGGGTAGGTCAGACAGTCCCAGTTTTTTGTTTCATTCCCTTCGTCCGCAGGTAAAACGACAGGTAGCGGCGAAAGGTTGGTATGAGACCCATGGTTCTACAAGTTGGCCAAAAGCCTATGTCGCAGACCATTGGGCATGTAGGCGCTGGTCTGACAAGCCCCAGGAGAGGTATGGGTGAGCTTAGCCCAGCACCCCCGTCGATGGAGTCAAGTCACTCCAGAAACTCGGCACACGAAGCGACCTGGACAACCCCGAGACGAGAACGAGGAGCAGTCCAATGATCATGATCCTGGCGCTGGTGGTGGCTCTGCTCGTGGGCGCGGCCCTCGGAGCCTTCGTGCTCTCCGTGGTCGGCGTCCGGAAGCGCGACCGTGCCGCCGGCTTCGATCGGACGGGCCGGCTCGCGGCGCCTTTCGAGCCATCCGGCGACCTGGCGACCAAGGCGAGCGAGTGGGTGACCGGCTACTACGCTCGTGACGGAATGAATCATTCCTGAAGTGTCGGCGCCCCGGCACCCGCCCGCATGTGGCGGATGCCGGCGGACATCGGAAGGAGGGGACATGCCGAAGAGGCGCCAAGGGAGACCGGCCGCCGAGGTGTCACGCTCAGCCTCCAGGCGGATGGGCGGTGCGAGCGCGAAGACCATCCGGCCGTCCGAGAGCACCTCCAAGGGACAGCGGACGGCCCTGCGGGCTCAGGCTCCGCTGCCGAGCGTCGACCTGACGGAGGAGACCGCCTCGGCCCACGCGGACCTGAACGCGGTGCGGAGTCGGACCGGCGTGCATGTCTCGCTCTCCGTGCTGGGCGTCACGCTGATCAGCCGAGTGGCGTCGGAGGGGGATTCGCGCTCTCCGGCGGCGATCGGCGTGACCGTCCTGACGGTTTCGCTCGCGGCCACGATCCCCTCGATGATGCTCGCCCTGCTGGGCTGGGCCTGCCGGGTCCCGGGCCCACTTCTCGCGATGCTCGCGACGGCCGTTTTCATTGTCGTCTTCTCCGCGAACACCGTATTGCTCTTGCGTAGCCTCTACAGGCCTTCCGCCGACGGCACGACCCCGGTCTTGCCGGAGCCCTCGCCTTGACCTGAAAGAAAAGCCTCGTCGGCCCCTATGCCGGCCTGATCCCGCGCCTCTGCGGACTGCCGTAAGTCAGCGGGCGCGCCATTACAGCACCTCGCTTTTGCTGATACAAGTCGGACAAAAAAGCTACTCGACGTGATTTGGTGCATAATCGTCCTAAGCAAACAGAAGGGATGTCGTTGTGGGCGACAACCTCATTGCAATGCACCACCCGGACCCGTGGGTCGATCTCACTCACGGCTACGTCAGCCAGGTCGTCGGAGAGCTCTCCGGCCAAGGCGTGCGGATCGATCGGAGCTGGCTCGACCCGGCCGACCCGAGAGACGCGACGGTGATCATCCGCGACGGTGCGCACCAACCACTCGCGTTGGTGTGGGACGAAGAGACGGGGTGGCGTCACGGCATTTTCGAATCGGGATGCCAGGGCGTCAGGACACGCCTGAGTGCGGCCGCGGGTCTGGGAGGGGGGATTCTCCCTAGTGGAAACGAGGTGGCCTGGCGACTGAAGGCGAGGACGGTCGCAGAACACGTGAAGTATCGCTCGTGCGCCGACGTGCGTGACGGCTTGGACGACAAGCTCCGCACCATGATCTGGTAGCCGGCGTTCGGCCCGGGTGAAGGGAGGAATGGGCCCCACCCGGGCTAGACGAATCGCAACTGCACCAGCTCGGTCTGGTTGGCCTCGCGGACGTAGAGGGTCCCCCCTTGGGCGTTAACGATCTCCTCGATATAGGCGTAGACCTGAAGTGCGCGATTGATGGTGTCGGTCCTCGACAGTCCGGTCAGATCCGCGGCTCTGTCGAGGGCGTCGTTGGCGCGTGATGTGAGATTGACGGTCACCCGCCGTCCTTGCGGCGAAACGTCTTTCCGGGGGTCTGGCGAACTCGCGGCCGGGGACGTGTCGGTCGAGGCGGTCATGAGGGAATCCTTCGTTCCGACAACTGATTTGATCAGGTCAGAGTGCGTGATGCGATAATGCGGCTTCTGCGGGGACTGGAGCATCAGTGGTGTCGCAGGTGCGCACAAAGCATGCATTCGCAGTGACTAATTGTCAACCATCGTGCCAATCATACCCACTTCCCATTCATACCAACTACTTACGGTACAACTACATTGTGCACTCCTCATTGGTGACTCATATGTACGAACCGCATACCTGGCGGTAGCGTCCGCCTATCGAAGCGCATGAGGTGTGCCTCAAGGCCGGGCAGGTGAGTGCGATGCGGCAGCACAGTGAGGATCTCGGCGCCGAGACCCCCACTCCTCGCTCCCAGGTGTCGCCACACCACACCAGGAGCGGTCTCCGCATCACCGCCTCTTTCCTGGGAGCGTCCGTCATGAGCCACGCGACCAGTGAGGGTTCGCCCCGGTCTCCCGCGGCGCTCGGCATGGCGGCCCTGCTGCTCTCGTTCGCCGCGGCGATTTCGGCCATCGGAGTCGGATTCCTCGGTTGGCTGATGCGCCTGCCAGGGCCGCTCACCATAAGCCTGACGATCATTCTGTGATCTTCGGGGTTGTCTTGCCGCGGTCGGTGCGGCGTACGAAGAACAGGCCGCCGGCCGCGCACGGCCAGCAAGCGGGCCATGCCGGGAAGTTCATAACTCCGGGACGGGTAGCGGTTATCGTTGGCGTTTGCTGGCTCGGTCGACGCCCTTGTGCACCCGGGCCGTGCGGTCGATGAGCTCGCGCAGCGCGCTCTCGTCGACGTCGTCGAGCCGTTTCAGGTAGAGGCATCCCTTTCCGGTTTTGTGTGGGCCCAGCCGGGTGAGCACCGATGCGTGTCGTTCCTCGAACCCACCCACCAGGTATACGACGAGATGCTGCTTCCGCGGCGAGAAGCCCGCCAGGGGCCAGTCGCCCGTGCGCCCGCTTTCGTAGGTGTAGCGGTAACTGCCGAAGCCGACGATGCTCGGGCCCCACATCACTGCGGGCTCGCCGGTCACCTCGCGCAGAATCGTGCAGAGGCGCTCCGCGTCGGCCCGCCGGCGTTCGTCGGGGACCGCGTCCAGGAAGTCGTCGACGCTGGCGTCAGTCGGGACCGTCACCGGCTGTTTTGATGTCGCCATGAAGTCATGCTCCCACGCCAGTACGACAATGAGTTCGTAGGGCACATGGGGACACATGACAGCGTGAACCGTCAAATTGGACGGCCGTAACGCCGCCACACCGGACACCCGTGCGCAGGCCGAGCGGACCGGGAGTGGATGAATGCCGTGGAAGGGGAAGAGCTCAGCCATACCCCAACCACCACGAGGCGCCGGTGAACGAGTTGCCACGCCGAGCCGCCGACTCGTAGCTCGCGCCGGTCATCGCCAGCACAGGCGAACCTGTACCCCCATTGATCTACACACGGAGCAGTAGACGTGCTTGTGCCGCCCCTTGGAGAAGCTGGACCGATCGGCCATCTTCCACCGTCCCTTGCCCTCACAGCGGAGACATGGGGCGAACGGCCAGACCGGGCGTCCGGTGGTGGTGGCACTGGCGGCGATCCAGAGCGCGACGGCGATCCCGAGCAGCACCCAGAAGACGACGGCCATGGCGCTGACGCTAGCCGATGTACGGCTCCTCATCCTCGAGTCCGTGGTCTATCCGCAACCGGATCGCGGGATGAATCCTGTAGTCGTCGAGTTGGTCGGGCTCGACCCACCGCACCTCTCGCGCCTCCGCCGGCTCCGGGCGGATGCCGCCGCCGACGACGCGGGCACGCAAGCACACGTTGATGGGCTGCCGCACCTCGTCCACCTTGTCGCCGTGCATGTAGACGATCACGTGGTCTGGTGTGGAGAACACGCCGACGAGGCCGGTCACCGCCACGTTGAGCCCCGTCTCCTCCTGGCACTCTCGCACCGCGGCCTGAGCGACCGTCTCGCCCTTCTTCACGCCCCCAGTGGGGATGGTCCACAGGTCGTTGTCGGTGCGCCGAAGCATCAGCACCCGCCCCTGCTCGTCTAGGACGAACACGCTCGCTGAGGCTTTACGGCTGGTCGGCTTCGGCGCGTCCGAGTCCCGCCAGTGGTCGATGCGCCGGCTCCTTTTCACGTTGCGCCACCTCGTTCCCACGGCCGGGCCGATGCCCACACCCGCTCGAACGATTCCAAGTAGGTGTTGAACCATGCCCCGTCCAGGCGGCGTAAGTGCAAGGTCGGCGTATACGCAGCTAGGAGCCCGTACACGTGGACGTTGACGAGCATCTCGTCGTCGAACCGGTAGACGCTGTTGTACAGCGGGGTGTCGTGCAGCCGCACCTGCACCGAGGGCGGCATGCGCTGTCCGTAGTAGGCGAGTACCGCGGCGACCCGGCCGGCGACGCCGCCGCCGATCTGGTGCTCGGTGTCGCGCGACGCCAACTGCTGGCCGTGCGGGTCGCCCAGCAGCAGCCGCACCCGGACACCCGCCTTCGCCTTCGCGGCGAGCGTCGGAATCCAGTCAGGGTGTTCCTCCGTCAGGAACAGCCCGGCGAACGCGAGCAGGTCGACGTTGCGTTCGGCGTTGCGAAGCGTCTCCGTCCACAGATGGCGGGGCACGTCGTTACGACGCGGGTAGCTGCCGACGAGTTCCGCCCCGACGAGCGACGCCTTGTCGATGGCTTCCGGCCACAGGTACGACTCGTCCTCTTCGAGGATGGCCGCCACCCGATAGCGGGTCTTCGGGTACGGGACGGACGTGCCGTGTAGCCATCGCTCCACGGACTTCACACTGACCTGTGCCGCGTCAGCTAGTTGTTGGGGGTCGAGCCCTGCGCGGAGCATGGTCCGGCGTAGGCGTTCGTTCACCATGGCCGCATCCTGCCGTAGGACATCAGATGCCATCTAGTTGACTGGAAGGTGTCCGCAGATGTCCAGTGGTGTCGCAGCGATGTCTGCCCGGTCGGTTAGATCCTGCGTCCATGAGCAGCGTCTTCGCCAACCTGCGTGCCGCCTACGACGAGTGGACGATCTGGCGTAGCAACGCTGGATGCTGCTACGCGACCCGCCACCGGCGACTCCGTGACGACGAGATTGGCGCCGGTCTGGCGCAGACCGTCGCCGCCGACGACACCGCCGATCTGGCCAGTCGGCTCCGCGTCCAGGACGGTCTTCTGGAACGGTCACGGGGGGTGCTTTGACTGGGCCTCTGCCGGTCGAGTGCGACGCCCGCCTAGCCGTCCGGCAGGTGGCCGCGCTGCGCACCACCTATCCGGATTGGGAGATCCACCACGACCCGGTGACCGGCCAGTGGACTGCTCGACTCCGGCGGCAGGTATCGCAGGGGATGCGTGCCGCCGGGGTCGAGTCGCTGATCGAACGACCCGATGCGCCGTCGCCGGCTTCGGCGCTCGCCCGTCAGACGTCCCTCGTGCACAGCGCCAGGGGCCTACACGTGGCCACCGTAAGCCGGGTGGTCCCGCACACGAGGGCGAGGGCGCGTCGTGCGGGGCCATCCAACCAGCCGGACCAGAGGAGGAGATGTCCAGCCCTCAGCAAGTGCCAGCACGTGGTAACCCCCAAGGGAGTGCACATGACCACCAAGACGGCGGGCGCCGAGCCCGTCATCGCCCGCAACCTGATCAGCCCTGACCTGTTCGACCGGCTCGCCGCCGACATCGCCCGCGACCACAACATGACCATCGAGCACGCCGAGCGGACCATGGAACAGGCGCTCGCCTTCCTGTACGCGTGCGCGCTCAACCCTGGCGCGGCACTCGCCCCGTCCCCGCAGGTGGACATAGGTTGGCACGCGTACATCCTGCACACCGCCGCCTACGCCGACTTCTGCCAGAAGGTGGCAGGCCGATTCATCCACCACGCCCCGGACCAGCCCGGCGAGATCAGCCACGCGGCACGCCTGGAACGGCTCGGCGCGACCGTGCAAGCCATCCGCTCGTCGGGCATGCCACTGGACACCGACCTGTGGCTGCTGCCCGCCGAATGCAGCCAGTGCCACCAGGGCTGCTACGACGACCCGACGCCGAACGGAGGCATATCGCGATGACCCGCCCCCACTGGGAAGACCTCCCCGAGACCGTCCGCGACACCGTGCAACAGCAGTGCGGCCCGGTGCTGAAAGCGGAGACCGCGACCAGTGGCATCATGCCCGGCCTGGCCGCCCGGCTGCACACCGAGACCGGCAGCGTGTTCCTCAAGGCCGTCCAGATGGGCAGCAGCGCTGCGGCGTTGCACCTACGGGAGGAATGGGCCAACCGTGCCCTTCCGGAGGAGGTGCCGGCCCCGCGCATGCTGTGGCGCGGCACCGTGGACGGCTGGCACGTAATGGTGTTCGAGTTCGTCAACGACAACAGCCGCCACGCTGACCTGTTGCCCGGCTCGCCGGACCTGCCCGCGGTGCTCGACACTCTGGCGCTGCTCGGCAGGCTGCTCACGCCCGGTCCGAACGGCGCCATGCCCGTCTCGCACAACGTGGCCTCGCTCCAGGCCAAGGCCCGTCACCTCCTCGAAGGTGGCGCTCTGGACGATCGGGAGCTGTACGCCGCGGCGCTGGAGCAGTTCTCGGTCGAGCAACTGCGCGGCGACACGCTGCTGCACTACGACCTGTCCGCGGGCAACTTGCTCGTCGCGAGAGGCCGCGTCCACGTCCTGGACTGGTCCTTCGCCGTCCGAGGTGCGGCATGGATCGACTGCGCGCTGTTCGCGCCCCGCCTCATCCAGGCTGGCCACAGCCCCGCCCAGGTGGACGAGTTGCTGTCCACGGTGCCCGCCTGGAGGACCGCGCCCCGCGAGGCGGTCGCCGGACTCGCCGCGCTGTGGACGCTGTTCCGCGTCTACAAGGCCATGCACGGACCCGAGGAGACGCGTGAGGTGCGTGCCCGCGCTGCCGAGGCGGGCCGCTGCTGGCTGGTCTACGCTCGCGAAATCGTCCGGGAGTAGAGGGACCTAAACGGCGTGTTCTGCTGCCTGAACCGGCACGTCGCTGACGCCTGTCCGCTGCAATAGGCGGCACCCCAGGACGTCCGGCAGTTCACCCCCTGAAGTTGCCGGACCGGCCCTGCCCCCCAGGCTCGGGCGGGGCCACCAATCCCCGGCGGGGTAGTCGTGTCCTCTGGCCAGGATGCAGGGCCCGTGCCGAGTGATAGCGGGCCCGAGTCCGGACGCTGCAAACCCCGGGCGACCGCCGGACCCCGTTCCCCGCTGGCAGCTCGCTGGCGGGGGTGCGTGACTAACTGAGTGACTGTGGTACCTCCGTTGTTCCGCATCCGTGGGGGCCGTGTGGGATGTTGCGAATCGGCGCCACGTACGGTCGCTTCAGGGCGCACGCTCCCTTGTGCAGTTGGCAGGTCAGGCCCAGAGCGGTGACATCGCCCCTGGTCTCAGCCGCCGCCCTTGCTGAAGTGCTGGTAGTTGATTCGCGCGTCCCTGACCTGCGGTCCGGGCGCTGCTCAGCCGGATGCGGGCACACCAAGGGCACACGGCACCTGTGCCCCGAAGACTCGATCGACGGCCTTCCGCGTCCGGTCTTCACTCGACGGCATCAGGTGCGTGTACGTCCGCAGCGTGAAGCCGGGGTCATGGTGGCCGAGGTATTCGCTGAGCGCCTTGATGCTCTCGCCGCCATCGAGGAGCACGGAAGCGTAGAAGTGCCGCAGCGCGTGCATCCCGTGCTCGCGGTGCGATTCCGGCATCTCACCCTTGGGAGGTGCGGGCACGATGCCCGCGCGCACGAGGGCGAGTCGCCACTGTCCCTGATTGAAGTACGTGCAGTGGATCGCGTTGTCATTGGGCGAGAAGAAGATCAGCCGGTGCGTCACGGGCTTGCCGGCCAGCGCCATCCAGGGCAACGCGACATCGACGGCCGGGAAGGCAGCGAAGTGGGCCGACAGTCGAAGGGCTACGGAGTCCGGGAGCGGTACGTCCCGCGTCTTGCCGCCCTTCGGGGGAGCGAACACTCGCCGCCCGCGGATCAACTTCACCTGCCGCCGTACGTGGACGACGCGGCGCAGGAAATCGACATCGTCCACGGCCAGACCGATGATCTCGCCTTGCCGAAGCCCGAGGCCCGCGCCGACGTCCACCATCGCGGCGTACCGCTCACCGAGGGCGGCGCGCATGCCGTTCACCATCTCGTACGTCCAGGGCTTCACCTTCTCGCGCGATATCGCGGGCGGCTTCACCACAGACGCCTTGCATGGGTTCTTGGCGACGAGGCCGTCATCCACAGCGGCGGAGAACACGGCCGACACATGCGCGAGCAGCACTTTGATGTACGACGGCGCGAGCTCGCCCTGTAGCCCGCGAATCCACGCCTGAATCATCGAGGGCCGGTTGGCGAGCACACGCATCTCACGGTTCCCGAGCACCGGATAGATGTGGTTACGCAGCCGCATGGCGACCTGATCGTGAACGGCCTCGTCGAAGGGCGCCGCGTTCAGCCACTCCTCGGCGCACACGCGGAAGAGGGCCTTGCCGGCACTGGGGTCGACGTACGTTCCCACGGCCAGCTCGTTCTTGACCTTCGCATCGAAAGCGTCGGCGGCGCTCTTCTTGTCGAAGTTCCTCTTCCGCTGCTCGCCGTGGTCATCACGCCATCGAACCTGCCAGCGCTCGCCCTTGCCGTGATCCGACGACGGCACGCGCTGGTGCTCGGGACACTTGGAGTCTCCGGGGCGCGGCCTGGACTTGTGCCACCTGTCGTAGACCGTCATGACTGCTCACGCACCCAGGCGTAGACGTCCTCCGCGAAGTAGCGCACGTGACGCCCGATCTTGCAGCCTCTCGGCCCTTTGCCGAGGTAGCGCCACTGGTAGATCGTGGCAACTGGCACGCCCAGGAAGTCGGAGAGCCGGTGTACGTCCCACATCCGGTCTCCGCCGATCCCGCTGATCAAGTGCCCACCTCCATTACTCGCGGAGGAACGGTTCCCGTGAGAGCGGCGGCGAGGAGTTGGTCTCCTGCGGAGTGACCCTTGCCTGCGTACTGCCATTCGCTGATGACGAGGACGGCGTCCTCCTCGAAGAGGGGGAGGCGGCCGGTGGTGATGTCGTCGTCGCGGGCGTGGTGTTCGCGGGCCGCCCGGAGTGCGCCGAGGGTGGTCGAGTAGTTGCGAGACCTCGTGGAGAAGTGGCCCCGGAAGCCGAGCATGTGGGCCCACTCGGCGAGCCGGAGCTCTTTGAGTTCGTCGATGGCGCCCAGGCTCATGCATTCGGTGATGAGCCGTTTGGGGTGGTCGCGGAGGTTGTAGGCGTCGAGGTTGTCCAGGGGATTGATGCGGCGGTCGAGGGTGCCAACGCACTCGGCCGCTTTGGTGGCGTACTTGGCGATGGTGCGACACGAGGTCGCACGCGATGAGTGGGTTATGTCGAAGGAGGTTCGCGTGATAGCGAAGGTGTAACCCCGGGCTTGTGCTCATGGCCCGTCTCCGCCCTGACGTGCGTCGCCGCTGGTATCGGTGGGGTACGAAGCTCAGGGAAGAAGTTCGGAAGGCCGCACTCCATCTGTGGCCGAAGGGCGAGGGGAAGGCCGGGCGGGTGAACGTGAGTGAACCCTCGATGATGCCTCGTCAAGTACACCCCCGCGAGATGGGACGAGGAGCGGGGGAGGGATTGCCGATGGGAAGCGGCGGGTGCCGGTCATGGAGGTTGTGGTGGCCGGAGAGCATCACCGTCCCCGGGGTAAAGAGGGCACCCAATCCGGCCGCGGCTCATGCGTGCGGAACGTGGAAACCCCGTCATGGTCCCGGCCTGTTCACAACCGGGTAGGACCACTAGATCCATGGCGGGACAGGATGCCTGAGAAGCAAACGCCGGTGGCCGAAAGGCGACAGGAAACCGCGGGCATGCAAGGGGTCGGCTCCTTCGTCGGCCGCCCAGGCGGATAACTGACCGGATACCGGGTCTGGTGCCCGGACCCGAAAGGGCGCTGACGCAGGCAGGTGAGCCTTTGAAGTAATCGGCAAGCAGGCGAGCGAACCGGAAGGCGAGTTGGACGGCATGGCGGATAACGCGACGGGCGTCGAGGAGGCGGCCGCCGTCGCTGTGGTGAACGAGCTGACGGACGCGCCCGGTACTACATCCGTAGATCGCGTGGTAACAAGTCGCCTCGTCGGCGGTAGTGGCTGATAAGAGCGCGGGTTTGGTGGGCTTGCCGGAATCTGGACCAGGCCAGGACATGCTCGACGGCGCTGGCGGCCGGCACGATGAGGCGGGCGA